>NZ_JBEPBA010000025.1:0-160577 GCF_040298885.1 Streptomyces sp. NPDC001137 | reverse complement strand
ATCCTTTTATCGGGGTGTCCACCGGCGGCGGGGCCGCGTGGGGCGCCGGGCCCGTTTTGGGTGGTGCCCCGCCCGCCGCCCGCCCCCCCGCCGCGCGCGGGCGCCACGACAGCAGATCTGACGAGGAGGCCATTGCCGAGCATGGGATGCCAACACCCCAGCGGCAATGGCCTTCTTCGTATGTGCAACACGTGAAAGAGGCGGGATCTCCATGACCACCACCAAGCCCCAGAAGAGCGACGACGGCAAAGTACGCGGCCGGTTTCTGCTGAAGCTGTCCGGTGAGGCCTTCTCCGGTGGCGGGGGCCTGGGCGTGGACCCCGACGTGGTGCACAAGATCGCCCGCGAGATCGCGGCCGTCGTGCGGGACGGGGCGCAGGTCGCGGTCGTCATCGGCGGCGGCAACTTCTTCCGCGGCGCCGAGCTCCAGCAGCGCGGCATGGACCGGGCCCGCTCCGACTACATGGGCATGCTCGGCACCGTGATGAACTGCCTCGCCCTCCAGGACTTCCTGGAGAAGGAGGGCATCGACAGCCGGGTGCAGACCGCCATCACCATGGGCCAGGTCGCCGAGCCGTACATCCCGCTGCGCGCCGTGCGACACCTGGAGAAGGGCCGGGTCGTCATCTTCGGCGCCGGTATGGGCATGCCGTACTTCTCCACCGACACCACCGCCGCGCAGCGCGCCCTGGAGATCGACGCCGAGGCGCTGCTGATGGGCAAGAACGGCGTGGACGGGGTCTACGACTCCGACCCCAAGCGCAACCCGGACGCCGTCAAGTTCGACTCCCTCGGCTACGGCGAGGTCATCACCCGCGACCTCAAGGTCGCCGACGCCACCGCGATCACGCTGTGCCGCGACAACAAGCTCCCGATCCTCGTCTTCGAGCTTCTGGCCGAGGGCAATATCGCCCGCGCCGTCAAGGGTGAGAAGATCGGCACGCTTGTGGGTGAGCACGGCAGCCGGGACTGACCAGCAACACCCACGGACCCTGACCGGGGGATGGACAATGTCCCGCAGGTCGGGAACCGTGCAGGAAGAAGACGCGACGCAGCCGGCCGCCGCCCCCACGCATACGGAACAGCAGCCGGGCCTACTCAAGACACGCAGGAGCAAGTGGTGATCGAAGAGACCCTCCTCGAGGCCGAGGAGAAGATGGAGAAGGCCGTCGTGGTCGCCAAGGAGGACTTCGCCGCGATCCGCACCGGTCGTGCGCACCCGGCGATGTTCAACAAGATCGTGGCCGACTACTACGGCGCGCCGACGCCGATCAACCAGCTGGCTTCGTTCTCCGTGCCGGAGCCGCGCATGGCGGTCGTGACCCCGTTCGACAAGACGGCGCTCCGTAACATCGAGCAGGCCATCCGCGACTCCGACCTGGGCGTCAACCCGAGCAACGACGGCAACATCATCCGGGTGGTGTTCCCCGAGCTCACCGAGGAGCGCCGCCGCGACTACATCAAGGTCGCCAAGGGCAAGGCCGAGGACGCGCGCGTGTCCATCCGGTCCGTGCGCCGCAAGGCGAAGGACGCCATCGACAAGCTCATCAAGGACGGCGAGGTCGGCGAGGACGAGGGCCGCCGCGCCGAGAAGGAGCTCGACGACTCCACCCACAAGTACGTGGCCCAGGTGGACGAGCTCCTGAAGCACAAGGAAGCGGAGCTGCTCGAGGTCTGATGAACGACTCTTCCTGGGGAACGCCGCCCCACACCGGGTCGCAGGCGGGGTACTGGGGGCCGTCCGACCAGGGACCTGTCCAGGGCGCTGCCCCGGCGGGTCCCGCGTACGATGCGCCCAAGGCGCAGCAGACTCGCCCCATGCCCATCGTGCCCGAGGTACCCGCGTACGGCGGTGACCAGGATGACGACCGGGGGGCCGCTCGGCTGAGCGGTCCCTTGTTCCGCGACGAACCCCCTCAGTCGCCGCCCTACCCGGCGGCGCAGCAGAATCCGGAGCCCATGCCCGACGCCCCGCAGCCGGCGCCCCGCCCGCAGAAGAAGAGCGCGGGCCGCGACCTGGGCGCGGCCATAGGGGTCGGTGTCGCGCTCGGTGTGGTGATCATCGCGTCGTTGTTCATCGTCAAGGCCGTCTTCGTCGGCGTCATCGCGGTCGCCGTCGTGGTCGGGCTGTGGGAGCTGACCAGCCGCCTCCAGGAGCGCAAGGGCATCAAGGCGCCCCTGGTTCCGCTGGCACTCGGCGGGGCGGCGATGGTCGTCGCGGGATATGTGCGGGGCGCCGAGGGCGCCTGGGTCGCCATGGCACTCACGGCGCTCGCCGTCCTCGTATGGCGCATGACGGACCCACCGGAGGGCTACCTCAAGGACGTCACGGCGGGCGTCTTCGCGGCCTTCTACGTGCCCTTCCTCGCGACGTTCGTGGCACTGATGCTGGCGGCCGGGGACGGGCCGTGGCGTGTGCTGACCTTCCTGCTGCTGACGGTGGTCAGCGACACGGGCGCGTACGCCGTCGGCTGGCGCTTCGGGAGCCACAAGCTGGCCCCGCGCATCAGCCCCGGCAAGACCCGCGAGGGTCTGCTCGGCGCGGTCACCTTCGCGATGGTGGCTGGCGCGCTGTGCATGCAGTTCCTGATCGACGACGGTGCCTGGTGGCAGGGCCTGCTCCTCGGCCTCGCGGTCGCGGCCAGCGCCACACTGGGCGACCTCGGCGAGTCGATGATCAAACGGGACCTGGGCATCAAGGACATGGGCACGCTGCTGCCGGGGCACGGCGGCATCATGGACCGGCTGGACTCGTTGCTGCCTACGGCGCCGGTGGTGTGGCTGCTCATGGTGTTGTTCGTGGGGTCCGGCTGACCGGCCGTGACGCATGGAGCCCCCGCCCTTCAGAGGGTGGGGGCTCCACGCTTTTCGGAAGGCTTTTCGGACGATGGCGGACCGGTCGGCCGAGTGGGACGATTCCGGTGTAAGCCCTCAAACGGAATCTCCCGAACCCGAAGAGGAGGCGCCATGTCCACCATCCATGAGGAGTTCGACGTGGACTGCCGTCCCGAGGACGCCTGGGCGTACATCATCGACCCCTCCCACCTGCCGGAGTGGCAGCTGAGCGCGGTCGCCACCGAACAGCTCGACGACCGCCCCTTCGGACTCGGGTCCCGGGTCCGGGTCACCCGGCACGTGGGCCGCCGCGACATCCCCATGACCATGGAGTGCACCCAGTACGAGCCCCAGCGCTCCTGGACCGTGCGCGGGATCGACGGCCCTGTCAGGGGCAACTTCCACGGCGAGATCACGCCCCTCGACGACGGCCGCCGCACCCACATCACCATGGACCTCGACTTCGAGGGACACGGCATCGGCAAGATCCTCCTCCCCCTGGTCGTCCGCCCGCAGGTCCGCAAGGAGATGCCACGCAACGAGCAACTGCTCAAGGACAAGCTGGAGCACACGACCGGCTAGGCGGGGGCCGGATTCATGGTGGGGCGGGGGACAGCGGGGGATCTGCGACACTGGAAGGGTTATGCCGAAGCCCGGAGAACTCACTTTCGTCGCCCCCCGCGGAGCCAAGAAGCCGCCGCGGCATCTTGCCGATCTCACGCCTGCCGAGCGCAAGGAAGCGGTGGCTGAGATCGGCGAGAAGCCGTTTCGTGCCAAGCAGCTCTCGCAGCACTACTTTGCGCGGTATGCGCACGACCCGGCGGAGTGGACCGACATCCCGGCCGGTGCGCGCGGCAAGCTGCAGGAGGCGCTGCTTCCCGAGCTGATGACGGTCGTACGGCATCTGTCGACCGACCAGGGGACGACGCGCAAGACCTTGTGGCGGCTGTTCGACGGGACGCTCGTCGAGTCGGTGCTGATGCGCTACCCGGACCGGGTGACCATGTGCATCAGCTCGCAGGCCGGGTGCGGGATGAACTGCCCGTTCTGCGCCACCGGACAGGCCGGGCTCGACCGGAATCTGTCCACCGCCGAGATCGTGCACCAGATCGTCGACGGGATGCGGGCGCTCAGGGACGGAGAGGTGCCCGGCGGGCCGGCGCGGCTTTCCAACATCGTCTTCATGGGGATGGGTGAGCCGCTCGCCAACTACAAGCGGGTCGTCGGGGCCGTCCGCGCGCTCACCGATCCCGCTCCCGACGGGCTCGGGCTGTCGCAGCGCGGCATCACCGTCTCGACCGTCGGTCTGGTGCCCGCCATCCACCGGTTCGCCGACGAGGGCTTCAAGTGCCGGCTCGCCATCTCGCTGCACGCCCCGGACGACGAGCTGCGCGACACCCTCGTCCCCGTGAACACCCGGTGGAAGGTGCGCGAGGTCCTCGACGCCGGGTTCGAGTACGTCGAGAAGAGCGGGCGAAGGCTCAGCATCGAGTACGCGCTCATCCGCGACATCAACGACCAGGCCTGGCGCGGTGACCGGCTCGGGCGGCTGCTGCGCGGCAAGCCCGTGCACGTCAACCTCATCCCGCTGAACCCGACGCCCGGGTCGAAGTGGACGGCGTCCCGGCCCGAGGACGAGAAGGCCTTCGTCGAAGCGATCGCCGCGCATGGAGTGCCGGTGACGATCCGGGACACCCGGGGGCAGGAGATCGACGGGGCCTGCGGCCAGCTCGCGGCCACCGAGCGGTAACCTGAGCCCGTACGTACATCTTCATATTCCGACAGGGGAGCGCCACAGCGCTGAGAGTGCGGCAACCGGGCCGCAGACCCTCTGAACCTTGCCCAGGTCATTCTGGGTAGGAAGTTCGGTCTTCACTCGAGCTGTTGCGCCCTGCCCGGGAGCCGGCGGATTTCTCCGGCGCTCCCGGGCAGGGCCGCGTCTCTTCCTGGTCAGCCAGGAGGAATTCAGTGCACACCAAGACGTTCGTGGCCGCCGCGGTCGGCCTCGGTCTCGTCACGTTGTCCGCGTGCGGTTCGTCGTCGTCCGGCAGCGAGGGCTCCGGCGGCTCCAAGACCGTCACCCTCGTCAGCCACGACTCGTGGGCCGTCTCGAAGAGCGTCCTCGCCGACTTCGAGAAGCAGTCCGGGTACAAGGTCAAGGTCCTCAAGAGCGGCGACGCCGGGCAGGCCGTCAACAAGGCCATCCTCACCAAGGACAACCCGCAGGGCGACGTCTTCTTCGGCGTCGACAACACCCTGCTCTCGCGGGCGCTCGACAACGGGCTGTTCCAGTCGTACGAGGCGAAGGGCGCGGACCGGATCCAGGCGCAGTACCGGGTCGACCAGTCCAAGCACCGGGTCACCCCGATCGACTCCGGCGACATCTGCGTCAACTACGACAAGGCCTACTTCAGCAAGCACAAGCTGACCCCGCCCCAGTCGTTCGACGATCTCGTCAAGCCCGCGTACAAGAACCTCCTCGTCACCGAGAACGCCTCCACCTCCTCGCCCGGCCTCGGCTTCCTGCTCGGCACCGCCGCCAAGTACGGCGACGACGGCTGGCAGGGCTACTGGAAGAAGCTCAAGGCGAACGGCGTGAAGGTCGTCGACGGCTGGGAGCAGGCCTACAACGAGGAGTTCTCCGGGTCCGCGGGCGCCAAGAAGGCGGGGGCCGACCGGCCGCTCGTCGTCTCCTACGCCTCCTCGCCGCCCGCCGAGGTCATCTACGGCAACCCCAGGCCGAAGACCGCGCCGATCGGAACGTCGTACGGCACCTGCTTCCGGCAGATCGAGTACGCCGGGCTGCTCAGCAACGCCGGGAACACCAAGGGCGGGAAGGCGTTCATCGACTTCCTGGTCGGCAAGGAGTTCCAGGAGGACATGCCGCTCAACATGTTCGTCTACCCGGTGATCGAGGGCGCCCAGGTGCCGCCGGAGTTCGTGAAGTACGGGCAGCCGGCCAAGGACCCCGAGACCATGGCCCCGTCCAAGATCGCCGCCAACCGTGACCAGTGGGTCAAGTCGTGGACGTCACTCGTACTGAAGTAGCCGTCCGCAGAAGGCGGACGGGGAGCGCGGTGCGGCTCGGCCTGATGGCCGTGCCCGCCCTGTTCTTCGCCGCCTTCTTCGCCTGGCCCGTCGCCGCGATCGTGGCGCGCGGGCTCAAGGTCGACGGGGAGTGGCAGTTCGGGCGGATCGAGGACGTCGTCGCACAGTCCGACATCCGGCACGTCCTGTGGTTCACCACCTGGCAGGCGCTCGCCTCCACCGCGCTCACGCTGCTGATTGCGCTCCCCGGCGCGTATGTGTTCGCGCGCCTCGACTTCCCCGGCAAGCACGTGCTGCGGGCCGTCGCCACCGTCCCGTTCGTGCTCCCGACGGTCGTCGTCGGTACGGCGTTCCTGGCACTGGTCGGGCGCGGGGGACTGCTCGACGAGCTGTGGGGCGTACGGCTGGACACCACCGTGTGGGCCATCCTGCTGGCGCACGTCTTCTTCAACTACGCCGTGGTCGTACGGACCGTCGGCGGCCTGTGGGGGCAGCTCGACCCGCGTCAGGAGGAGGCGGCGCGGATGCTGGGCGCCTCGCCGCTGCGGGCCTGGCGGAAGGTGACCCTGCCGGCGCTCGGGCCCGCCGTCGCCGCCGCCGCGCTGATGGTCTTTCTGTTCACCTTCACCTCCTTCGGTGTGGTGCAGATCCTCGGCGGCCCTACCTTCTCCACCCTCGAGGTCGAGATCTACCGGCAGACCTCGGAGATCTTCGACCTGTCCACCGCCGCCGTGCTCACGATCGTCCAGTTCGTCGCCGTCGGCGCGATCCTCGCCGTGCACGCCTGGACCGTGCGGCGGCGGGAGAGCGCCCTGCGGCTGGTGGACGCGAACGTCACGGCGCGGCGGCCCCGCGGGGCGGGGGAGTGGGGACTGCTCGCCGGGGTCCTCGCCACCGTCCTGGTGCTGCTCGTGCTGCCCCTGGCCGTGCTGGTGCAGCGGTCCCTGGGTGCCTCCGGCTTCGGCTACTACCGGGCGCTGACCCACGACGACGGCGGCACCTTCCTCGTGCCGCCGATCGAGGCCGTCGGCAACTCCCTCCAGTACGCCCTCGCCGCGACGGCCATCGCGGTGCTGATCGGCGGTCTGGCCGCCGCGGCGCTCGCCCGCCGGGACGCGGGCCGGCTGGTCCGTGGCTTCGACGCGCTGCTGATGCTGCCGCTGGGCGTCTCCGCCGTGACCGTGGGCTTCGGGTTCCTGATCGCGCTGGACAAGCCGCCGCTGGATCTGCGCAGTTCATGGATCCTGGTGCCGCTCGCGCAGGCGCTGGTGGGCGTCCCCTTCGTCGTACGGACCATGCTGCCCGTGCTGCGGGCCGTCGACGCGCGCCTGAGGGAGGCGGCGGCCGTGCTCGGGGCGTCGCCGTGGCGGGTGTGGCGGGAGGTCGATCTGCCGATGGTGCGGCGGGCGCTGCTGGTCGCGGCCGGGTTCGCGTTCGCCGTGTCACTGGGGGAGTTCGGGGCGACGGTGTTCATCGCGCGGCCGGACAATCCCACGCTGCCGGTCGCCGTCGCTCGACTGCTCGGCCGGCCCGGCGATCTCAACTACGGCCAGGCCATGGCCCTTTCGACCATTCTGATGGTGGTGTGCGCGGTCGCGCTGCTGGTGCTCGAGCGGCTGCGCACCGACCGGAGCGGGGAGTTCTAGATGCTGCTGAGCCTTGAGGACGCGACCGTACGGTTCGGCGGGCGGGCCGTGCTCGACGCCGTCGGCCTGGATGTCGTCGAACACGAGATCGTGTGCGTGCTCGGGCCCAGCGGCAGCGGCAAGTCGACCCTGCTGCGGGTGGTGGCGGGGCTCCAGCCCCTGGACGGCGGGCGGGTGCTGCTCGACGGACGTGACCAGTCGGGCGTGCCCGCACACAAGCGGGAGGTGGGCCTGATGTTCCAGGACCACCAGCTGTTCCCGCAGCGGGACGTGGGTGGCAATGTCGCCTTCGGACTGCGGATGCACGGCGTTACGCGCTCTCAACAGGGCGAACGGGTACGGGAGTTGCTGGACCTCGTCGGGCTGCCGGGCGCCGCCCGCCGGGCCGTCGCCTCGCTCTCCGGTGGTGAGCAGCAGCGCGTCGCGCTCGCCCGAGCGCTCGCTCCCAGGCCGCGGCTGCTGATGCTGGACGAGCCGCTCGGCCAGCTCGACCGCTCGCTGCGGGAGCGCCTCGTCGTCGAACTCCGGGAACTCTTCGGGCAGTTGGGGACCACCGTCCTCGCCGTGACGCACGACCAGGGCGAGGCCTTCGCGCTCGCCGACCGGGTCGTGGTGATGCGGGACGGGCGGATCGCCCAGTCCGGTACGCCACTTGAGGTGTGGCAGCGTCCCGCGGACGAGTTCGTGGCCCGCTTCCTCGGCTTCGACAACGTGGTCGAGGGCATGGTGACGGGCGAGGCGGCGGACACCCCCTGGGGCAAGCTGCCGGTGCCCCAGGACGCCCCGCAGGGCATCCGCACGCTGCTCGTGCGGCCCGCCGGCGTCCGGCTCGTCCCCGCCGACGAGGGCCTGCGCTGCACCGTGGCCGCCCGCACCTTCAAGGGCACCCATGTCGCCGTACAGGTGCAGCCGGAGGAGGCGCCGCGCCTGGAGGCGGCGGTGGCGCTGCGCGAGGCGCCGGAGGTCGGGGACGCGGTCGGGGTGGAGTTCGACGCGGCGGAAATCGTGGTGCTCGGCCCAGGGGTTTCCGCGTAGGGTGCGCGCGATGACACTACTTACGCATGATCGCTACTGCGATGAAATCGCCCACCAGGTGGAGCAGTTGAGGGCGGTGGTGACGAGCGGCGCCGATCTGTCCGCGACCGTCCCGACCTGTCCGGACTGGACCCTGGAACAGCTCAACCTGCACATGGGCGGCGTCCTGCGCTGGGCCGGGACACTGGTGCGGAAACGGGCCGAGGAGAACGTCCCCGACGAGGAGATACCGCGCGGCGACGGCCCCGAGACGCCGGGTGACGCCGCCGCCCTCGACGCCTGGCTTGCGGAGGCCGGCGAGCTGGCCGTGGGCGCGCTGCGCGAGGCCGGGCCCGACGCGAAGGTATGGGGCTGGGCCGGACCCCAGACCGCCGGCTTCTGGGCCCGCCGTATGGCCCACGAGATCACCGTCCACCGCGCCGACGCCACGCTTGCCGCGGGGCTGCCGTACGAAGTGGCCCCCGACATCGCCGCCGACGCGATCGACGAGTGGCTGCAGATCGTGGGATGGGTGCGGGAGCAGGAGGGGAAGGAAGCGCCGGTCGGCGCCGGAGAGAGCATTCACCTCCACGCCACCGACACCGCGCCGGAGCCGAATGCCGAGCGAAGCGAGATGGGGGTCCCCCCGCCCGAAGGGTGGGGGAGGCTGATCGAGGGCACCGAGGAGGGCTTCGGCTGGCGCCGCGGCCATGAGAAGGCGGACGTCGCCCTGTGCGGACCGCTCACCTCCCTGCTTCTCGCCTTCTACCGCCGAATTCCCCTGGACAGCCCGCAGTTGGAGGTCCTCGGCGAGCGGAAGGTGCTGGAGTTCTGGCTGGAGCGGGCGAGCTTCGGGTGAACGACCGCGGCCCGTCCCCCGGGGATACGGGGACGGGCCACAGCGTTGCTCTGCGGGAGGCGTCAGCGGCTGCTGTTCGCCCCACGACGGCGCATGCCGAAGAAGACGGCGCCGCCGCCGACCACGACCAGCGCGCCGGCGATACCGGCGATCAGGCCGGTGTTGGAGTTGGCACCGGTCTCGGCGAGGTTGTCGTCACCGGCCGCCGGGGACGGGGCGTTGGACGAGGTGTCCGCCGGAGGGGTGCTGTCCGAGGCGGACGGGGACGGGGACTCCGAGGCCGGGGTGGAGGCGGACGGGGTCGGCGTCGGCGATGCCGGCGGCGTGGTCTCGTCCTTCGAGCAGCCCTCGGACGGAGTCGTCAGGTTCGGCGTGATGTCCTTGTCGACGATCAGGTGGTCCTTGTCCTTGCCGGCCGCGACATGGATGCGGTACTCGGCGTTCGGCGACCAGTCCTCGTTGAACGTGACGGTGACGCCCTCGCGGGAACCGGTGACGTCCTGCTCGCCGACCTGCTTCGCGTCGGCGCCGTTGTTCTCGAGGAACACGGTGATCGTCGCCGGGGTACCCGAGGCGTCCTTGTCGGTGACGGTGATGACGCCCTTGCTGCCGTCGCACTTGGGTGCGGCGGAGAACTCACTGATGTTGCAGGCGAGCGCGGAGCCCGCGGCGCTCAGCGCGAGCGCGGAGGACGCGGCGGCGACGCCCAGGATCTGCACGGAACGACGTGCGGTACGGCGAGATATGGACACGTTTGCCCTTCACGGGATGCGCAACTGCGGGGGGTTGACGAGGGACGTGAGGCGACTGTGGAGGTGAAGCCTCACCCTCCCCAGGAGACTCAAAGGTTTATAAGCGTTCGATAAGGAGTGTCAATGCGCAGGGGTATCTGGGGCGTTGGCTTTGCACTCTTATTAACCGCCGAGACGTTTCAGCGCCGCCGGAGCCTCCTCGATCCGGTCAACGAGGGCGATACGGGACTCCATCGAGCGTTCCCGGGCGAGTGACTGCAAGAGGGGCCAGGTCGGCAAGTGCTCCGTCCAGTGCCTGCGGTCGACGAGCACCATGGGCGTCGGCTCGCCCCGTGACTCGTAATAGTTGGGCGTCGCGTTGTCGAAGATCTCCTGTACGGTGCCGGCGGCGCCCGGCAGGAAGACCACACCCGCGTTCGAGCGGGCCAGCAGACCGTCCTCGCGGGTGGCGTTGGCGAAGTACTTGGCGATGTGCGAGGCGAAGGGGTTCGGCGGCTCGTGGCCGTAGAACCAGGTGGGGATGCCGATGGAGTGGTTGCCCTTCGGCCAGCGGGTGCGCACCTCGAAGGCGGCGCGGGCCCACTCGGTGATCGAGGGCACGAACGACGGGGACTTCGCGAGGAGCCGGCAGGCCTCCTCCAGCATGCCGTCCTCGTACGGCGCCGCGTACGCGCCCAGGTTCGCCGCCTCCATGGCGCCCGGACCGCCGCCGGTCGCCACCACGAAACCGGCGCGGCTCAGCTCGCGGCCGAGACGTGCGGCACCGGCGTAGGCCTGAGTCCCGCGCGCCATCGCATGACCGCCCATGACACCCACCACTCGTGCCCCGCGCAGCAGTTCGTCGAGGGCGTCGGATATGGAGTCGTCGTGCACGGCACGCAGCATCGAGGCGAATATGTCGCCGTCGGCCTTGGTGCGCTGGAACCAGGCGTAGGCGAGGGCGTCCGGTGTCTGCTCGTATCCCTTCTCCAGGGAGGCGAACAGCTCGTCGGGCTTGTAGAGGTGCCCGCGGTAGGGGTCGAAGGGCAGATGCGGGACGGGGGGAAAGACCAGCGCACCGTCGGCGCGGACCTTCGCGGCCGCTTCCTCGCGCATCGGACAGCCGAGGAAGACCGCCTCGGCGGTGTCGGTGGTGAGCAACTCCCTTGTGCGGTCCGTCAGATCGACGGCCTGCACGCGGTAACCGGCGAGGGTGCCGCGGGCCGACACCGTCGCGTCGAAGTCCTCCAGCGTCTCGATCTCGCGCTCGTCGTGGTGGGCCGCATGGGCCGGGCTCGTCTGCACGGGCCCATGCTAGGCACGCCGTTCGTCGGGGGTTCCGGTCAGCCCTGGACCGCCGCCGGGTCCATCCACACGATCTCCCAGCCGTGGCCGTCGAGGTCTTCGAAGGAACGGCCGTACATGTAGCCGTAGTCCTGGACGTCGTCGTTGGCGGTGCCGCCGGCCGCGACCGCCCTTCCCACCAGCTCGTCGACCTTCTCGCGGCTCTCGGCGCTCAGACAGATCAGCACCTCGCTGGTCTTCGTCGAGTCCGCGATCTCCTTCTTCGTGAAGTCCGCGTACCGCTGCTTGCTGAGCAGCATCGTGATGATGGTGTCGCTGATCACGACACAGGCGCAGTCGTCGGTGCTGAACTGCGGGTTGATCGTGTAGCCGAGCTCCGTGAAGAACTTCTTCGACGCCTCGACGTCGTCGGTGGCCAGGTTCACGAAGATCATCTGCTGGTACATGTGAGGTCTCTCCCGTCGAATGCGTGGTGTTCGCAGGGGTAGACCGGGGGTCCGCGCGGAACTCATCGGTTCCCGGGAATTCTGGTCGTACGAATTCTCAGCGGGCCAGTGGCAGGGCCGCCAGCTCCGCCACGACCAGGGTCAGCGGGGCGAACACGGCGAGCAGTGCGCCCACCCGCAGGGCGGCGGCGCCGCGCAGCATCGTGGCGGGGGCGCCGAGGCGCAGCAGGGCTGCCGTGGTGTCGGCCCGGGCGTGCTTGGCCTCCACGGCCGCGGTGAGCAGCGTGGCGAGGGTGCAGCCGGACACGAGCAGCGTGCCGAGGGTGGTGAGCGGCCCGAAGACGGGGCCGGCCGTGTCGTACAGGGCGGCCATGGCGTAGGTGCCGGAGGCGACCGCGCAGACGATGCCGAGGGGGCGGCCGATGCGGGTGGCCTCCTCCATGAGGACGCGGCCGGACAGCAGCCGGAGGGCGCCGGGGCGCCCCGCCTGGAGGAGGCGGCCGCACAGATGGGCGAGGCCGGGGCCGGCGACGGCGAGGCCGAGGGTGGTGAGCACCCAGCCGAGGAGGACCGAGGGGGCGCCGGTGGCGAGGCCGCCGGGGAGCCGGGAGCCGGGGGTGGCCGACGCGCCGGTGGCGTAGGCCTGCACGGCCAGTCCCGCGGTGAGGACGGCGACGCCCCAGGGGAGGCCCGCGGGGGCGGTGCTGGGCGGGGGAGGGTGCGGTGAGGAATGGTCGGGGGCGGGGTTCGGCCGACCACCGGTCGAGTCGTCGCCCGGGGGTGGCGCTGTGGGGGCGGGATCGCTCGCCCGCGCGTGCGGGGTGCCGCCCTCCTTGGAGCCGCCCCAAGCGGCACGACTGCCCGCAGACTGGGGTGGCGGGGTGCCGCCCGTGTTCGGGGCGGGAGTCGCGTCGGCCGTACGGCTGCCCGCGGGCTGGGTGCGCAGGCGTGCGCCGAAGCGGCCGTAGGTTCCGAAGGTCTCCCGTGCCACCGTCCGGCCGTAGGCCCCGAAGCGGCCGTAGTGCCGTGCCACCGCCCGTGCCGCGGCCGGTCGTGCGTCCCGCGGGAGGAGGACCAGCGCCACCGTCGCCGATGCGACGGCCGGGACCAGCGCCAGCAGGGTCAGGGCCGCCGGGACGGGCAGTGGCTGGTCGGCGGCCAGGAACACCGAGGCGGCGCCGTCGAAGGGGACCCCCACGAGGTCGCCGCGGAGGTCGAGGAAGACGAGGAGGGCCAGCAGCGAGCCGAGCGTGCAGGACACGGCCGTCGTCGTGGCGGCGAGCGTCATCAGACGGAAGGGGCCGAGGCCGATGGCCGCCAGGCCGGAGCGGGGTTTCGTGGCGGGGTCGGTGCGGGCCACCGCCACCGCGAAGTGCGCGGTCGCGGCCAGCGGGGTCAGGCACCAGGCGAGACGGAGGGCCGAGCCGCCGGGGTTGGCCGGGTGGCTCATCGCGTAACCGAGGGCGCACAGCAGGAGGAAGCCCGTGCCGGCCGAGGCCACCGCCACCAGGAGGCGGCGCAGCTGTACGGCCGGGTGGGCGTCGCGGGTCAGACGGAGAGCGAGCACGGGGCCCGGCCTTCCGTCTCGGCCACCGGGGGCAGGTGGACCGTGTTCACGCAGCGGCCGTCCAGCAGCGACAGCGTGCGGTCGGCGATGGCCGCGGTCTCCTGGTCGTGGGTGGCGACGACGACCGTGATGCCGTGCGAACGGGCCGCCGTGGTGAGCGTGCGCAGGACGTGGGCGCGGTCGGCGCGGTGCAGGGGGGCGGTGGGTTCGTCGGCGAACAGGACGGTGGGGCCCAGGGCCAGGGCCCGGGCGATCGTCACGCGCTGCCGCTCGGCCTGCTTCATCTCGTGCGGACGCCGACGGGACAGGTCGCCGACGTCGAGGCGTTCGAGCCACTCAAGGGCGGCCGTCCTGGAGCGCTCGCGGCTGGTGCCGCGCAGCATCAGCGGCAGGGCGGCGTTCTCCCAGGCGTTCAGTTCGGGTACGAGCACGGGGGCCGGGTCGATCCAGCCGAAGCGGTCGCGGCGCAACCGCTCGCGGGCCGGCTGGGCCATGGTGTGGACCGGCACGCTGTTGAACCAGACCTCGCCCCGCTGGGGCGTCACCAGGCCGGACAGACAGCGCAGCAGGGTCGTCTTCCCGCTGCCCCGGGGGCCGCTGACGGCGAGGATCTCGCCCTCCCGGACACCGAACGAGACGCCGCTGAGCGCGGGCGAGCCGTCACTGTGCTGGAAGTGCAGTGAGCGTGCCCAGAGCACGTCGTTGTCCGGCGGGGCCTCCATGGGCGTACACCTCGGTTCGGATCTGTGGTTCCCGTGATCTTTGTTCCCCCGTGCGGGGGAACGAGGACAGGGCCGATCGGTTACCAGGCACGCTAAGGAGCGGCGGCGCCGACGCCGGACAGCACGCGGCCCGGCATGCACCCTTCTCACTCGTACGGGTGCACACCGGGCCGTATAAGCGGCTGAACCGCCGGGAGGTCAGAGCTTCGTCCAGGCCTCCGTCAGCGTGGCCCGCAGGATCTGCTCGATCTCGTCGAAGGTCTCCTGGTTGGAGATCAGCGGCGGGGCGAGCTGGATCACCGGGTCACCGCGGTCGTCGGCGCGGCAGTACAGGCCGTTGTCGAAGAGGGCCTTGGAGAGGAAGCCGTACAGGACGCGCTCGGTCTCCTCGTCGTTGAAGGACTCCTTGGTGGCCTTGTCCTTCACGAGCTCGATGCCGTAGAAGAAGCCGTTGCCGCGGACGTCGCCGACGATCGGCAGGTCGTGCAGCTTCTCCAGGGTCGAGCGGAACGCGCCCTCGTTGTCGAGCACGTGCTGGTTCAGGCCCTCGCGCTCGAACAGGTCGAGGTTGGCGAGGCCGACCGCCGCGGAGACCGGGTGGCCGCCGAAGGTGTAGCCGTGCAGGAAGGTGTTGTCGCCCTTGTAGAAGGGCTCGGCCAGACGGTCGGAGACGATGCACGCGCCGATCGGGGAGTAGCCCGAGGTCATGCCCTTGGCGCAGGTGATCATGTCCGGGACGTAGCCGAACTTGTCGCAGGCGAAGGTCGTGCCCAGTCGGCCGAAGGCGCAGATGACCTCGTCCGAGACCAGCAGCACGTCGTACTGGTCGCAGATCTCGCGCACGCGCTGGAAGTAGCCGGGCGGGGGCGGGAAGCAGCCGCCCGCGTTCTGCACCGGCTCCAGGAAGACGGCCGCGACCGTGTCCGGGCCCTCGAAGAGGATCTGCTGCTCGATCTGGTCGGCGGCCCAGCGGCCGAAGGCCTCGGGGTCGTCGCCGAAGAGCGGGGCGCGGTAGATGTTGGTGTTCGGGACCTTGTGCGCGCCCGGGACCAGCGGCTCGAAGGGGGCCTTCAGACCCGGCAGGCCGGTGATCGACAGGGCGCCCTGCGGGGTGCCGTGATAGGCGACCGCGCGGGAGATGACCTTGTACTTGGTGGGCTTGCCCACCAGCTTGAAGTACTGCTTGGCCAGCTTCCAGGCGGTCTCGACCGCCTCGCCGCCACCGGTGGTGAAGAAGACCTTGTTGAGGTCGCCCGGGGCCTCGTCGGCGAGGCGCTCGGCCAGCTCCACGGCCTTCGGGTGGGCGTAGGACCACACCGGGAAGAACGCCAGCTCCTGCGCCTGCTTGAAGGCGGTCTCGGCGAGCTCCGTGCGGCCGTGACCGGCCTGGACCACGAACAGACCCGCGAGACCGTCGAGGTAGCGCTTGCCCTTGTCGTCGTAGATGTAGGTGCCCTCGCCGCGCACGATCGTCGGCACGGGGGAGTTCTCGTACGAGGACATGCGGGTGAAGTGCATCCACAGGTGGTCGTACGCGGTCTTGCTGAGGTCCTTGGAGCTCACGGTTATCGGGTCCTCACGGTTATCGGGTTCCCCACATGTAGGTCTGCTTCTTCAGCTTCAGGTAGACGAAGCTCTCGGTGGAGCGCACGCCGGGCATCGCCCTGATGCGTTTGTTGATGACGTCCAGCAGGTGGTCGTCGTCCTCGCAGACGACCTCGGCGAGGATGTCGAACGAGCCCGCGGTCATCACCACGTACTCGACTTCCGGCATGTCGGTCAGCGCTTCGGCGATCTTCTCCACGTCGCCCTCGACGTTGACGCCGACCATCGCCTGCCGGCGGAAGCCCACGGTGAGCGGGTCCGTGACGGCGACGATCTGCATCACGCCCTGGTCGAGCAGCTTCTGCACGCGCTGGCGCACGGCCGCCTCGGACAGGCCCACGGCCTTGCCGATCGCGGCGTACGGCCGGCGGCCGTCCTCCTGGAGCTGTTCGATGATGGCGAGGGAGACGGAGTCCAGATGGGGACTGCCGTTCCTGGACTCGCGGGACGAGTCCCTTTGCTCTGCGCTTCGACTGGCCACGACCTCACTGTGCACGACGTCTCGACGGTTCCGCAAGGGCGAACCGATGAAATTCGTTGTTTACGTGACTGAGACCTGCGGATTTCGCAGCCATGGCGCGACTGGGGGTGTTGAAAACGTGGGCGATCGGATTAGTGTGGGTGTCTCATTCAATGGACACGTTGGATCACTCGAACTTGGAGGGTCGGCAGTGGGCACCGAGCTGGGACGGCTGCGCAAGCTACAGAACTACATCGCCGGTGAGTTCCGGGACGCCGCCGACGGACGGACCACCGAGGTGGTCAACCCCGCGACGGGCGAGGCGTACGCGACCGCGCCGCTGTCGGGCCAGGCGGACGTGGATGCCGCCATGGCCGCGGCCGCCGCCGCCTTCCCGGGCTGGCGCGACACCACCCCCGCCGAGCGCCAGAAGGCCCTCCTGAAGATCGCGGACGCGTTCGAGGAGCGGGCCGAGGAGCTCATCGCGGCCGAGGTGGAGAACACCGGCAAGCCGATCGGGCTCACGCGGTCCGAGGAGATCCCGCCGATGGTCGACCAGATCCGCTTCTTCGCGGGCGCGGCCCGGATGCTGGAGGGCCGGTCCGCCGGTGAGTACATGGACGGGATGACGTCCATCATCCGCCGCGAGCCGGTCGGCGTCTGCGCGCAGGTCGCGCCGTGGAACTACCCGATGATGATGGCCGTGTGGAAGTTCGCGCCGGCGATCGCGGCGGGCAACACGGTGGTGCTGAAGCCCTCGGACACCACCCCGGCGTCCACCGTCCTGATCGCCGACATCATCGGGTCGATCCTGCCCAAGGGCGTCTTCAACGTCATCACCGGCGACCGTGACACGGGCCGCCTGATGGTCGAGCACCCCACCCCGGCGATGGCCTCCATCACCGGCTCGGTGCGCGCGGGCATGTCGGTCGCCGAGTCGGCGTCCAAGGACCTCAAGCGGGTCCACCTGGAGCTGGGCGGCAAGGCACCGGTCGTCGTCTTCGAGGACACCGACATCGCCAAGGCCGTGGAGGACATCTCCGTCGCGGGCTTCTTCAACGCCGGCCAGGACTGTACGGCGGCCACCCGCGTCCTCGTGCAGGAGGGCATCCACGACGAGTTCGTGGCGGCGCTGGCGAAGGCCGCCGCCGAGACGAAGACCGGTCAGCCGGACGACGAGGACGTGCTGTTCGGCCCGCTCAACAACCCCAACCAGCTGCGGCAGGTCGCCGGTTTCATCGAGCGGCTGCCCGCGCACGCCAAGGTCGAGGCCGGCGGTCACCAGGTGGGCGAGAAGGGCTACTTCTACGCGCCGACCGTCGTCTCCGGGCTGAAGCAGGACGACGAGATCATCCAGAAGGAGGTCTTCGGTCCCGTCATCACCGTCCAGTCCTTCACGGACGAGGACCAGGCCGTGGAGTGGGCCAACGGCGTCGAGTACGCGCTCGCCTCGTCGGTGTGGACCAAGGACCACGGCCGTGCGATGCGGATGTCGAAGAAGCTGGACTTCGGCTGCGTATGGATCAACACGCACATCCCGCTGGTCGCGGAGATGCCGCACGGCGGGTTCAAGAAGTCCGGGTACGGCAAGGACCTGTCGGGGTACGGGTTCGAGGACTACACGCGGATCAAGCACGTGATGACCTCGCTGGACGCCTAGTCCCCACGACGTGACACGCGGCCCCGGGCGGATCAAGTTCCGTCCGGGGCCGCGGCGTTCGACAGGGTGTCCGGCCGGTGCGGGCGTACTCGACGCTGCGTCGATTGTCGGCGTACAGGCAGGGACGGCATGCTGCGCCCATGCCCCTCACACCGAAGACCTCCGCCCCCTCCCGTCGGTCCCTGCTGCGCGCGCTGGGTGGTGGCGCGGTGCTCGGCGGTCTGGCCGGGTGCGGGGTGCCCGCCGCGTATGTGCGGCCCGGCGAGCGTGCCGTCGCCGATCTGTCGGCCAGTGACAAGCGGCTGGCCTGGGCGAACTGGCCGCTGTACATCGACACCGACGACGACAACCCGAACCGGCGGCCCACGCTGGAGGCCTTCGAGAAGCGCACCGGGATCTCCGTCGAGTACACCGAGGAGATCAACGACAACGACGAGTTCTTCGGCAAGATCAGCCCCGCCCTGATGAACCATCAGCGCACGGGCCGCGATCTGATCGTCATGAGCGACTGGATGTGCGCGCGGTTCGTGCGGCTCGGATGGGTCCAGGAGATGGACCGGGCAGGGCAGCCGAATGTAGCCGAGTACCTTGACCCGCAGCTGCGTTCGCCCGCTTTCGACCCGGGCCGCAGGTACTCGGTGCCGTGGCAGTCGGGCATCACCGGCATCGCGTACGACCGCCGTAGGCTCGGCCGCGAGATCCGCCATGTCTCGGACCTGTGGGCGAGCGATCTCAAGGGGCGGGTGACCCTGCTGTCCGGCCTCGACGAGGCGTTCGCGCTGCTGATGCAGGGCAACGGCGTCGACATCACCAGGTGGACGGCGGCCGACTTCCACAAGGTCTGCGACCAGGTCGAGAAGTACGTCGCGCGGGGCCACATCCGCCGCTTCACCGGCAACGACTACACCAAGGACCTGGTCAGCGGCGACGTCCTGGCCTGCCAGGCGTACTCCGGTGACGTCATCCAGCTCCAGGCCGACAACCCGCACATCCGCTTCGTCGTCCCCGAGGAGGGCGCGGAGCTGTGGGCCGACTCCCTGATGATCCCGGACCGGGCGGCGCACAAGAGGAACGCCGAGCGGCTCGTCGACTACTACTACGCGCCCGAGGTCGCCGCCGAACTCGCCGCCTGGGTGAACTACGTCTGTCCCGTCCCCGCCGCCCGGGACGTCCTCGCGGCCGCCAAGGACAAGGACACCGCGGCCCTCGCCGAGAACCCGCTGATCTTCCCGGCCGCCGAGATGCGCAGACGGCTCGTGATCGCCCGGGACATCACGTCGACGGAGCGGGTGGAGTTCGCGAAGAGGTGGAACAAGATCGTGGGGTTGTGACAGGGGCGGCGGGTTCCTCCGGCAGCCCGCCCCCGGTCAGGCGGGCAGGGTGCGGATGGCTGCGATGTCGAACTGGAGGCGTACCTTCTCGCTCACCATGGCGCCGCCCTCCGCCAGCTTCTGGCTGTACGTCAGGCCCCAGTCGGAGCGGTTGATGGTGGTCGTGCCGTCGAAGCCCACCCGCTCGTCCCCGAACGCGTCGACGACGTGCCCGATGTAGGTGAGCTCCAGGTCGACGGGGCGGGTGGTGTTCTTGATGGTGAGCTCGCCGTTCATACGGTAGACGTCGGGCTCCACGAGCTGGACCGTCGTACTGACGAAGCGCATCCGCGGATGGTTCGCGGCGTCCAGGAAGTCACGGCCGATCAGGTGTGCGTCGCGCTGTTCCACGCCGGTGTCGACGGACGCGGTGGACAGGACGATCTCGGCCCGTGAGCGGGAGGGATCACGGCCGTCGAAGTAGAGCCGGCTCTGGTACTCGGTGAAAGCCCCGCGCACGGTGGTCACCATGGCATGGCGGACGGAGAAACCGATGCGGCTGTGCGCCGGGTCGATCACCCATTCTCCGGTCAGCGCCGCGAGAGCGGGGTCCGGACGGTTCGCTGTGGGGGCGAACGCCGGTGGTTCGAGGGGTCGTTGTGGGGCAGTGGGGGGAGCCGGGCGGCGCTGAGACGCAGCACGGGTGAACAGGTTCATGATTCACGTACTTACGTCATGACAACAACGGCCGCAAGCCACCTTCAAGACCCGCGCACACGGTCGTCACCAATTCCCCGATCAATGGCCGGATTCCGCCGTCCCGGGTGACTTTGCCGGCTCTTTACAACCCGGCCTTCCGCTGCCTCGTCTCTCCGCTCGATCAGTCACACAGCCCGCCGGTCGACCACCGGGCGGACCGACGAAAGAGAGCGATTCATGCGCCGAACCGGCCTCAGTGCCATGGCACTTGCGTGCACCGCCGTGCTGGCGGGCGCGCTGCCCGCGTTCGCCGACGGGGCGAAGACGAGCCCGAGCCCCGTCCCCAGCGCCAGCCAGGCACCCACCTCCGCCCCCAGTGCCCGTCCCAGCGCCAGTACCGCCCCGAGTGCCCGGCCGAGCGCGGCCCCGACCCGGGCGCCGTCCTCGGGCCAGGTCTCCGTCGTGCCGAGCGGTGCGCCGAACACCGGTGTGCCGCCGAGGACTTCGGGCTCCTCCAACACGGGTGCGCTGGTCGGCGGGGGCGCCGCCGCGGCCGTGGTCCTCGGCGGCGGCGCCGTCTTCCTCGTACGCCGCCGGCAGGCGAACGGGGCATGAGCCCGCGCTCCGGGCGCGCCCTCGCCGCCGCGGCGCTGGCCGCACTGCTCGTCGCCTGCGGCGGCCCCGGCGTCACGACCGGGAGCTCCGCGAGCCCGCCGTCCGCCTCGTCGCCGCCCGCGGCCCGGTCCGCCAAGTCGGTGTCCGCGGTGGGGCGATCGATCCCGGTCGGGCTCCGGATACCGGCCATCGGGGTGGACACCCCGGTGATGAAGCTGGGCCTGGCCGCGGACGGCAGCGTGCAGGTGCCGCCGATCGCGGCGCACGACCGGGCGGGCTGGTACGAGCACTCCCCGACGCCGGGCCAGACCGGTCCGTCGGTGATCCTCGGCCATGTCACGGTCGGCGCCTACGGGGACGGAGTCTTCCGGCGCCTGGGGGAGCTGCACCGGGGCGAGAAGATCGTGGCACGCCTGGAGAACGGCACCGCTGCGGTGTTCTCCGTGACCGACGTCCGCACGGTGTCCAAGGCCCACTTCCCGTCGGAGGAGGTCTACGGGAACGTGAACCGGCCGGAGCTGCGGCTCATCACCTGCGGCGGCAAGCGGACCGGTGACGGCTACCTCGACAACGTGATCGTCTTCGCGGTGCTGAGCTCCGCCGGTCCCTGAGCCGGTGACCCGGAACCCGGGCCGGCGGAACGTACGCCGTCGGCCCGGGGTCTTCCTCCACAAGTACGCCCACCAGTGCCCCCCCACGACCCTGGAGAACGTTGAAACGGTCCCGTGAGAAGGCCGCGTCCGAGCTGTTCGCCGCCCTCTATCCGCGTCTCGCCGGCTGGTGCCGCCGGCTGGTCGACGACGACGAGACGGCCCATGAGATCGCCTCGGAGGCGTTCACCCGGCTCTGGGCCCGCTGGACGTCCGTCGCGGAGCCGCGCGGCTTCCTCTACGTCACCGCGGCCAACCTCGTCCGGGACCACTGGCGCAAGCTGGAGCGCGAACGCAGAGCCGTGCGCCGGGCGACCACGGAGGCCGCGGTGGCCCCGCATCCCGAACAGGCGGACCCCTCGGTACGGCTGCTCGTGCAGTCCCTCCCGGAACGACTGCGGGTCCCGATCCTGCTGCACTACTACGCTGACATGCCGATCCGGGAGGTGTCCGTGCTGACCGGACGCAAGGAAGGAACCGTCAAGGCCGACCTCCACACGGCCCGCGAACTGCTCCGCGCCCACCTGAGGAGAAGCCTTGATCACACACTCTGACGAGGGCCCGGACTTCGACCCCGACGACCCGCTCACCGTCCTCCTGCGGCCCCCCGCCGAATACCTGGGCACACCCCCCGGCCGCTACGAGGAGATCCGCCGCGGCGCATCCCGCCGCCGCCTGCTGCGCGCGGCCGCCGGAGCGGCCCTGACCTGCGGTGTCGCCGCACTCGTAGTGCTGCCCCTGCATCTGACCGGCTCCGAGGGACCGGCTTCCCCTGTGGTCCCTCTCGCCCCGCCGCCCGCGAGCAGCCCCTCGACGCTGCCGCCGTCGAAGGCGGCACCCGCCCCGGTCACTCCCACTCCCAGCGCCGGCCCCTCCACGTTCCCCAGCCGCCCGTCGGCCCCCCGGACCGCCGAACCGTCGGCGAGCTCCGTGCCGACGGTCGCACAGTCGGCCCGCATCGGAGGTGCCATCCCCTCCCGCAGGTGAGCGAAAGCAGCGGACGACAGCAGCGGACGAAAGCAGTTTTGAACACGTTCAACAATGGGCGTACGCTGCCGCCATGAGCGACAGAGCCGCCCTGCTCAAGGGCATCCGCGTCTGGCTGGCCTTCTTCGTCGTCTGCCTGGTGCTCAGCGGCGCCACGGCCTTCCCGCTGGTCCACGAACTGCGCTGGACCGAGGACCTGTCGAGGTCGCTGTCCGTCCCGGACCACGTGCCCGCCCTGATGGACTGGATCGAGCGTGTCCGGCACGGACTCGACACCGCCGACGCCGACTACCCCTTCCTGCTGTACGGCACGGACTGGCTCGCCTTCGCCCACCTCGTCATCGCGGTCGCCTTCTACGGCCCCTACCGCGACCCGGTCCGCAACATCTGGGTCGTCGAGTTCGCGATGATCGCCTGCGCCGGCATCATCCCGCTCGCCCTGATCTGCGGACCGCTCCGGGGGATCCCCTTCTGGTGGTCGGTGATCGACATGTCGTTCGGGATCTTCGGAGTGATCCCGCTGTACGTCGTACGGAAGAAGATCAAGCGGCTGGAGGGGCTGGGCGTCGGGGCGTCTCAGCGGTTGAAGGCGGGATAGGCGAAACGCTCGGCGGTCGCCTGGCCGTCGCCCTTGGCGTCGGTCGAGGTGACCGAGTAGACCAGGGTGCGGGAGAGGTCGGGGGTGGCGGCGATCACCGTGGCGTAGCCGGGCCGCGAGCCGGTCTTGCCCCAGATCACCTTGCCGTTCAGCTCGAACCGCTCCAGCGCCGCCGCGTACCGTGCGCCGGGCACGTCGGGAAGTGTGAACATCTCCCTGAGCTGCGGCTCGGGCACGACCCTGCCGCGGAACAGCCCCACCAGCAGTCGCTGCAGATCGGCGGTCGTGGAGATCAGGTCCCCGGCCGCGAACCGGTCGGACATGTTCCAGTCGGTCACGTCCACCAGCCTGCCGTCGATCCAGTCGTACCCGCGGTTGTGCGGACCGTGGATACGGGGGTCGGCGCCGACGGGGAACGAGCTGTCCCGCATGCCGAGCGGCCGGAAGATCCGTACCTCGGCCTGGTGCGCGTACGAGTCGCCGGTCACCTTCTCGATGAGCATGCCGAGCACCGTGTAGTGGATGTTGTCGTAGTCCTGCCGTGTGCCGGGTGCGTACGCCGGGCCCTTGGCGACGGAGGCCGCCACGACCTGCCGCGGGGTCAGCGTCTCGAATCGGTGCGGGTACCCGTCCTCGACCGTGTCCCCGAGGGAGGCGCCCGACCGCAGACCGCTGGTGTAGTTGAGCAACTCCCGTACGGTGACGGGCTCGAACTCCTCGGTGAGAAGGCCGGGCAGATACTGCTGCACGGTGCCGTCCAGGTGGATACGGCCCTCCGCGGCGAGTTGCAGCACGATCGCCGCGGTGACCACCTTCGTCACGGAACCGGCCCGGAAGCGCCCGTTCTCCAGCGCCGGTGCCCCGGTCCGGACGTCCCGTACGCCGGCCGTGCCGTGCCACGTCCCGTTGCCGCCGACGCGCAGGGCCGCGGAGGTCGCGTCCGTGTCGGGCAGCCCCGCGATGGCGGCACGCAGGGCGTCGGTGTCGGGGCCGGTGGCGGCGGAGGCGGACACGGAGGCGGGCGCGGTCGCGGCGAACGCGGGCGCGGCCAGCGGGCCGGCGGTGAGGGCGAGGATGAGGGAGGCGGCGAGGATCGTCGAGGTGCGGGCGCGCATCGGCTGCTCCTGAGGGCTCGGTGGCAGGGGGTCGTAGATCATCCTCGGGGTGGCGGAGGCGGCACGGATCGTCGCTGAGGAGGGCATGAGTCCCTGACCGGTCCCGGAGCAAGTCCCTTACGGAGTGCGGTCGTTGTGGGGGATCGCCCCTACGGGCACTCACGGTCACCGGGGCCGTCGGGCGCGGCTCGCCGAAAAAGTGTTATCCCGCCCGCCTCCACCGCGTCTCCTCTCGCGTCCCGCATTCCCCTCACACCCGGGAGCCCCCACATGCCCCGCCCGCACCCGGCGCCCACTGTGATCCCCGACATAGCCACCACCCCCGGTCCGGCTGAGAAGGTGCGGTCGAACGGCATATGACCCGGGAGAGGACGTACGTGGACGAGAGGGCCGGGCAGCAGTGGCGCTCCACCATCGCGGCAGCACAGGCCGGTGACCGGCAGGCGCTGGACGATCTCGTCGCGGGCTGGCTGCCGCTGGTCTACAACGTCGTCGGGCGGGCCCTGAACGGCCATGCCGACGTCGACGACGTCGTCCAGGAGACCATGCTGCGTGCCGTCGACAACCTCGGCGCACTCCGCGACCCGGACAGCTTCCGGTCCTGGCTGATGGCGATCGCCATGCGGCAGATACGGGACCGGGCGCGCCGCAGGCCGCCCCGGCAGCTGGACGAGGGCGCCGCCCGGGAGGCCACCGACTTCGCCGAACTCACCGTGCTGCGGCTCCAGTTGGAGGGACAGCGGCGCGAGGTCGCGGAGGCCGTGCGCTGGCTGGACGACGAGGACCGGCAGCTGCTGTCGCTGTGGTGGCTGGAGGTCGCAGGCGAGCTGACCCGGCGTGAACTCGCTGCCGCCGTCGGCATCAGCAGACAGCACGCCGCCGTACGCGTCCAGCGGATGAAGGAGCGCCTGGAGACCTCCCGCGGGATCGTGCGCGCACTGGAGGGGGCATGCCCGCAGCTGCGGGAGCTGACCGGGCGCTGGGACGGGCGGCCCGACTCGGTCTGGCGCAAGCGGCTGGCCCGGCACATCAGGGGCTGCGGCTACTGCGGCGACGCCCGCGAGTCGGTCGTACCGGCGGAGCGGCTGCTGGCCGGAATCGCGCTCGTACCGGTCCCGGTCGGCTTCACGCTCTCCCTGGCCCTCGGCGGCAAGACGGCCGTGGCCGCCGGCTCCGTCGGCTGGTCCGCCAAGGTGCTCGGCGTCCTGACCAAGCCCGCCGTCGCCGTCACGGCGAGCGCGACCATCGTCGCGGGCGGCGCCTACGTCGTCACCCAGACCCCGCCCGCCCCGCCGCCGCGCGCATCCAACACCCCCACGGCGTCGAGCACCCACCGCCCGCCGCCCCCGTCCGCCCCGCCCACGCCCTCTCCGTCCCCTTCGGTGACGAAGAAGCAGAAGACCGAGGAGCTCTACGGCAGCGTCGTCGACGCCGTGGACAAGGCACCCGCCCCGGACGGACCGCCCGCCGCGCTCCCGCACCGGCCCGCCTCCGGCATCACCAGCACCGGCGGCGCGCACGCCCAGCTGAACCATCGCGGGGACAGCGTCACGCTCACCGGCCAGGGCTATGTCCAGGTCGTCTGGCAGGTCGCGCCGCAGTACCGGCCCGGCAGCCTGGTCCCGCCGAGCTGGACCGGCCTGAAGGGAAAGCTCTTCCATGTGGCCTCGGGCGGCGGCCGCCGCATGGACGACCGCGTCAGCAGCACCGACCCCACGGCCACCGGCATGGGCAGCAGGGCGACCGGCTTCGCCGTCCTGCCGACCGGCACCCAGCAGATGTGGCAGCACGAGTACTTCTACGTCGACGGCCGCGTCACCCTCACCGTGAACGAACGCGGCGCCGACTACAACCTGTACGTCTCCCCGACCACGTGGGACGCGGTCGAGAAGGACATCACCACCGGCCCCGCCCAGGGCGCGATCCGCTACGGCCTGGTCCGCGACACCGGCAAGGACGACACCCCGGTCCCGCAGTACGTCACCCGCGCGACCCCCTCCGATCCGGCGACGGTGGCTCAGCGCTCACGGGTGTAGCCGGTCAGCGGTCGCCCCGGAGGGCGCAGAGGACGTCGACGCGGTTGGTCGTGATCGAGTCGACGCCGAGGCCGATGAGGCGGCGCATGGAGCGGCGGGTGTCCGGGGTCCAGACGGACAGCAGATACCCCTCGTGGTGGACGTGGGCGGCCAGGTCGCGGTCCACCAGGGAGAAGCGGTAGTTGAGCCAGCGCGGCTTCACCGCCGCGAGCAGCGCGGGGCGCGGCGGCGCCACGCTGGTGCAGGTCAGGGCGATCTCGGCGGATGTGTCGGCGGCGCGGACGGCGAGCATCGCGGTGGCGTCGGCGGTGTAGTAGACGCGGTCGGCCGCCCCCGCCTCCCGTACGGCGTCCACGATGCGGCGCGCCGCCCGCTCGTCCCGCAGTCCCGGCAGGTCCAGCATCAGCCGGGTGCCGTCGGTGGCGGCCAGCGCCTCGATGAGCGTCGGCACCCCGCCGCCGGTGAGACCGCGCACCTCGGCCGCGGACAGCGAGCGCAGCGGCCGCTCGTACTCCCACAGCCGTTTCAGCGTCTCGTCGTGCAGCAGCACGGGGACGCCGTCCCTGGTCAGCCGTACGTCGATCTCGACCGCGTCCGCGCCCTGCCGGAGCGCGGAACGCAGCGAGTCGATCGTGTTCTCGCGGACGCGGTAGGGGTCGCCGCGATGGGCCACGGCGGTCACGTTCTGCATGGCCCCATTGTGGAGGTCCGCCTGCTGGAGGGTGTCAGGGGGCGAGCCAGGCCGAGGTGTAGGAGTCGATCTCGTCCCGGATCCCGGCCTTGCCGGCCTCGTCGAGGAAGGAGGCGTCGACGGCGCTCTTCGCGAGCGCGGCGATGCCCTCCGCGTCGAGGTTCAGCAGGCGGGCGGCGACGGCGTACTCGTTGTTGAGGTCGGTGCCGAACATCGGCGGGTCGTCGGAGTTGATCGTGACGACGATCCCGGCCTTCACGAACTCCTTGATCGGGTGCTCGTCGAGGCTGCGGACCGCGCGCGTGGCGATGTTGGAGGTCGGGCAGACCTCCAGCGGGATCCGGTGCTCGGCGAGGTGGGCGAGGAGCTTCGGGTCCTGGAAGGAGTTCGTGCCGTGCCCGATGCGCTCGGCCCGCAGATGGGTGAGCGCGTCCCACACCGTCTGAGGGCCGGTGGTCTCGCCGGCGTGCGGCACGGAGCGCAGACCCGCCGCGATCGCCCGGTCGAAATACGGCTTGAACTGCGGCCGCTCCACGCCGATCTCGGGCCCGCCGAGCCCGAACGAGACCAGGCCCTCCGGCCGCAGCCGGTCGTCGGTGGCGAGCCGCGTCGTCTCCTCGGCGGCCTCGAGACCGGCCTCGCCGGGGATGTCGAAGCACCAGCGCAGAACCGTCCCGAACTCGGCCTCCGCCGCCTTGCGGGCGTCCTCGATGGCGTCCATGAAGGCGCGCTCGTCGATGTTGCGGCGGGTCGAGGACCACGGGGTGACGGTCAGCTCCGCGTAGCGCACCTGCTGCCGGGCCAGATCCCGGGCCACCTCGTACGTCAGCAGTCGTACGTCCTCCGGGGTGCGGATGAGGTCCACGACGGACAGATAGACCTCGATGAAGTGGGCGAAGTCCGTGAAGGTGAAGTAGTCGACCAGGGCCTCGGGGTCGGTGGGCACCTTGGAGTCGGGGTGCCGGGCGGCGAGCTCCGAGACGATCCGGGGGGAGGCGGAGCCGACGTGGTGCACATGCAGTTCGGCCTTGGGCAGTCCGGCGATGAAGGTGTGCAGGTCGCGCGGAGCGGCGGCGAAAGCGCCCAGGTGCTGGGTCAAGGGTTCCTCCCCGGAACGGCGCCCCGGCGCGGCTCGGCCGGGCGGGACGCGGGTGATCGGCTGATCGGTGGGTCGGGATCATCGTAGGACGGGTCCGGGTCGGGGGTGCCGCCGGAGTGGGTGCCGGTGACCGGCCTGGCGGCGGAACCGCCAGGCCAAGGCTTTACGATGGCGTGACGGTCGACCGAGGGGGACAGGGACGTGGCGGACCAGACACATCCGCGCGGGGGCGCAGGGGCAGACCACGATCCGTGGGCGCCGCCCGAGCGCAAGACCTCGCTGGAGAAGGGCGGGCAGCCGTCCGCGCCCGGGCAGCCGCCTCTTCCGCAGGACCAGCCGCCGCCGCAGGTCCACGACCAGGCCACGGTGACCTCCCTGCCGGGCGAGGGCTTCGCCCCGCCCGGATTCGGCGCCCCCGGCTACGCCCCGCCCGCCCCCGAGGGCTGGTCCGAGTCCGCCGTACCGCCCCCACCGATAGCGCCCACCGGCCCCGGCGGATACGGCTACCCCGCCTACCCGCAGGGCTACGGCTGGCCCGGTATGCAGCCGTACCCGCAGAACGGCATGGGCACCGCGGCGATGGTGCTGGGCATCCTGTCCTGCTGCCTGTTCTGCATCTACGGCATCGTCTCCGTCGTCCTCGGTGTCCTCGCGGTCGTCTTCGGTGTGAAGGGGAAGCACCGCGCGGACCGCGGCGAGGCCAACAACCGCGGTCAGGCCCAGGCGGGCTTCATCACGGGCATCGTCGGGATCGTCCTCGGCATCGCCACGATGGTCCTGATGATCATCGCGATCGTCGCCGCCGTGCACGACGACAGGAACAACGTGGACGAGGGCCCCTCCTACAACTCGTCCCCCAGCCTCTCGGCCCCCCTGACGACCGGCGCCTGACACCACCACCCGGTCCCAGCTCAGCTCCTCCGCCCCACCCGCGCAGCTGGCCCGCCTTGCCCGGTCGCCGGTGGCCTTGCCCGGCCTGGCTCAGCCCGTCTCACCCGCTTGCCCAACCCCCGCCCGGCGCGGGCCGGCGGAGGCCGGGACCGTTCACTGCTTCCGCAGCCGCTCCCTTGCCTCCATCAGCGCGAAGCCCAGTAGGTTCGGGCCCCGCCAGCGGTTCGGGTCGGTCGCTGCCTCGTCGGTGGTCGCGAGGCCTATGCCCCATACCCGGTCCACGGGGCTCGCCTCGACCAGTACCCGATCGCCGGTGTTCACCAGGAACTCCCGCAGATCCGCGTGCGCGGTGAACTTGTGGACGCTGCCCTCGACCACGATCCCGAAGCGCTCGCGCTCCCACACCCCCTCGTCGAAGCCGCGCACCAGCCGCCCCGCGTTCTTGGCCTGGGACGGATGCTCCGCGGCCAGGACCCGCCGCTCCGCCTCCGCGTCCTCGAACAGCCGCGCCTTGGCCGCCATCATCCAGTGCTCGGCCGTCGCATAGGCCACCCCGTCGACCGTGAAAGGCGACGGCCACCACTGGCTCAGACAGCTCGGCCCCACTCGGCCGTCCGCCCGCGCCCGGTGACCCCAGAAGTGGAGGTACTCGACCCGGGCCCCCGCGCTGACCGCCGTGACCAGTGCCTCTCGGGAGTTGATCTTTTCCATGCATGCGAGTGTGGCAGCCACCACTGACACTCCGTCCCTCCTTTTCCGGGCTCACTCGACACCTGGTCGACAGATTCCGTCGCGTAACCGAAAGGCAACAACGGAATCCCTTGTAGGAGTGCCATAGCTCTGTCAGGATCGGCACTCAAATCGAGCTGGAGCTACGCCACCCGCCCCCTGGAGCCGCGGGGCGACGGCGGAGGAGAGCGACATGCAGAACCCGGGCACCGCCACCCCGGAACGATTCCCCGCACAGGACCGCCTCGCGGACGGCGCGCAGTTCATCGCGGGCCGCCTGACGAAGGGCACCTCCGGCCGTACGCACGCGGTCGTCGACCCGGCGACGGGCGAGGAGGTGTACACCTATGAACTGGCTGGCCCCGACGACGTCGACGTGGCCGTGGCCGCCGCGCGTGAGGCCTTCCCCGGCTGGGCCGCCACCACCCCCGGCGAGCGCTCCGACGCGCTGCACCGCTTCGCCGCCGTGCTCGCCGACCGCGCCGAGGAATTCGCCCGTGCGGAGAGCCTGCAGTGCGGCAAGCCGCTGAAGCTGACCCGCGAGTTCGACGTCCCGGGCACCATCGACAACACCGCCTTCTTCGCGGGCGCCGCCCGGCATCTGCAGGGGCAGTCGGCCGGTGAGTACTCCGGGGATCACACGTCGTACGTGCGACGGGAGCCCATCGGGGTCGTCGGGTCCATCGCACCCTGGAACTACCCCCTCCAGATGGCCGCCTGGAAGATCCTCCCGGCGATCGCCGCGGGCAACACGATCGTGCTGAAGCCCGCCGAGCTGACCCCGCTCACCTCACTGCTGTTCGCGCAGGCCGCCACCGACGCCGGAATCCCGGACGGTGTCATCAACATCGTCACCGGTACCGGCAAGGAGGCCGGTGAGCGTCTCGTCGGCCATCCCGACGTGGCCATGACCTCCTTCACCGGCTCCACCGCCGTCGGCAAGCGGGTGGCCGAGATCGCCACCGCCACCGTCAAGCGCCTGCACCTGGAGCTCGGCGGAAAGGCGCCTTTCGTCGTCTTCGACGACGCGGACCTGGAGGCCGCCGTCCACGGCGCGGTCGCGGGCGCCCTCATCAACACCGGGCAGGACTGCACGGCCGCCACGCGCGCGTACGTGCAGCGCCCGCTCTACGAGGCGTTCGTCGAGCGGACCGCCGCCCTGATGGAGACCGTGCGGCTCGGCGACCCCTTCGCCGCCGGCACCGACCTCGGCCCGCTGATCTCGCACGCCCAGCGCGACCGCGTCGCCGGTTTCGTCGACCGGGCGCGCTCCTACGCGCGCGTGGTGACCGGCGGCGAGACCCCCAAGGGGGAGCTCGAGAACGGCGCCTACTACCGGCCCACCCTGGTGGCGGACGCCGCCCAGGACAGCGAGATCGTCCAGTCGGAGATCTTCGGACCGGTTCTGGTGGTCCTGCCCTTCGACAGCGATGACGATGGAATCGGGCTCGCCAACGACACCCCGTACGGCCTCGCCGCCTCCGCCTGGAGCCGCGACGTCTACCGGGCGAACCGCGCCACCCGCGAGATCAAGGCGGGCTGCGTGTGGATCAACGACCACATCCCGATCATCAGCGAGATGCCGCACGGCGGGTACAAGGCGTCCGGCTTCGGCAAGGACATGTCCGCGTACTCGTTCGAGGAGTACACGCAGATCAAGCACGTCATGTTCGACAACACGGCGGTGGCCAGGAAGGACTGGCACCGCACCGTCTTCGGGGACCGCTAGCCGAACCGGCCGCACGACCGGCGGCCACACTCCCGAAAGGGCACCACGCGCATGGAGCAGTACGAGCCCGACCGCCTGACACCGGCCGTGGCGGCCGCGATGCGGCGCAGCCTGAGCAACGGCCGGGCGGCGATGACCCGGCGGTCCCTGATACGTGCCTCCGCGGGCGGCGCACTCACCGTCGGCGGCCTCGCGGCGCTGAGCGGCTGCGGGATCCCCGCCGCGGGCAAGACACAGGGGGGTGTCTCCGCCGACGACCACTCGGCGAAGGAGAGGGAGATCAACTTCTCCAACTGGACCGAGTACATGGATGTGGACGACAGCGGCAAGCACCACCCGACGCTGGATGCGTTCCGCAAGCGCACCGGCATCACGGTCAAGTACACCGAGGACATCAACGACAACGACGAGTTCTTCGGCAAGATCCAGCCGCAGCTCGCCGCGGGCCAGGACACCGGACGCGACCTCATCGTGCTCACCGACTGGCTGGCCGCCCGCATGATCCGCCTCGGTTACGTCCAGAAACTGGACGCGTCCAACCTGCCGCACGCCTTCGCCAACATCTCGGACCAGTTCCGCAGCCCCGACTGGGACCCGGGCCGCGCCTACTCGTACGTGTGGCAGGGCATCTCGACCGTCATCGCCTACAACAAGAAGGCGCTCGACGGCGTCGAGGTGAAGACGGTCTCCGACCTGCTCGACAACCCCAAGCTCAAGGGACGCGTCGGCTTCCTGACCGAGATGCGCGACAGCATCGGCATGACCATGCTGGACATGGGCAAGGACCCGGCGAAGTTCACCGACGACGACTACGACGCGGTGATCGCCCGCCTCCAGAAGGCTGTCGACAAGGGCCAGATCCGCCGCTTCACGGGCAACGACTACACGTCCGACCTCACCAAGGGCGACTTCGCCGCCTGTATCGCCTGGGCCGGTGACATCGTGCAGTTGCAGGCGGACAGCCCCAATGTCGGCTACATCATCCCGGACAGCGGCTACATGACGTCCACCGACAACATGCTGATCCCCAACAAGGCGCGCCACAAGACGAACGCCGAGCGTCTCATCGACTACTACTACGAGCTGGAGCCGGCCGCCGAACTCGCCGCGTACATCAACTACGTGAGCCCGGTCGCGGGCGTGAAGCCCTACCTTGCCAAGATCGACAAGTCGGCGGCGGACAACCCGCTGATCCTCCCCGACCAGGCCATGCAGGCGAAGTCCCACGCCTTCCGCTCGCTGAGCGCGAAGGAAGAGACCGCCTACCAGCAGAAGTTCGCGAAGCTCACAGGGGCGTGACGAAGATGACGACAGACCACAGCGGCGACGTCCGCCTCTCGGGCATCAGCAAGACCTACGGCTCCTTCACCGCCGTGCACCCGCTCGACCTGACCGTGCCGCAGGGCTCCTTCTTCGCCCTGCTCGGCGCCTCCGGCTGCGGCAAGACCACCACCCTGCGCATGATCGCCGGCCTGGAGGAGCCCTCCGGCGGCACCGTCCACCTGGGCGACCAGGAGGTGACCCGTCTCCCGCCGTACAAGCGGCCGGTGAACACGGTCTTCCAGTCCTACGCCCTCTTCCCGCACCTCGACATCTTCGAGAACGTGGCCTTCGGTCTGCGCCGCCGCGGCATCAAGAGTGTGAAGAAGCAGGTCGAGGACATGCTGGAGCTGGTCCAGCTCGGCGAGCAGGCGCGCAAGAAGCCGCACCAGCTCTCCGGCGGCCAGCAGCAGCGCGTGGCCGTGGCCCGCGCGCTCATCAACCATCCCAAGGTGCTCCTCCTCGACGAGCCCCTCGGCGCCCTCGACCTCAAGCTGCGCCGCCAGATGCAGCTGGAGCTCAAGCGCATCCAGACCGAGGTCGGCATCACCTTCATCCATGTCACGCACGACCAGGAGGAGGCCATGACCATGGCCGACACGGTCGCCGTGATGAACGCGGGCCGCGTCGAGCAGCTCGGCTCGCCCACCGACCTCTACGAGAACCCGAACACCACCTTCGTCGCCAACTTCCTCGGCACCTCCAACCTCATCGAGGCGGAGGTCGACACCAAGAACGGCGACGACATCGTCCTCAAGGCGGGCGGCGGCAAGCTGGTCCTGCCCGAGGCGCGGTGTTCCGCGCCCACGACGACCGGCGGCAAGGTCCTGGTCGGCGTACGCCCCGAGAAGATCTCCCTCACCCACGCCGACGACGCGGGCGAGATCGCCGAGGGCCGCAACCGGATCACCGGCAGGATCGCCGACTCCTCGTTCATCGGCGTCTCCACGCAGTACGTCATCGACAGCCCCGTCTGCCCCGAGTTCGAGGTCTACGCCCAGAACATCGACCGCGACGCCCGGCTGGTGCCCGGCGCCGAGGTCGTCCTGCACTGGAACGCGGCCCACACCTTCGGCCTCGACGCCTCCCAGGACATCGACGCCGGCATCGAGGAAGAGGCGACGGTCTGATGGCGACCCTCACCGAGGCGCCGCCGCCTCTCTCCCCGACCGCCCCCGAGAAGAAGCCCCCGCGCAAACGCGGCCGCCTGGTGCCGTACTGGCTCCTGCTGCCCGGCATCCTCTGGCTGATCGTCTTCTTCGCGCTGCCGATGATCTACCAGGCCTCCACGTCCGTACAGACGGGCTCCCTGGAGGAGGGCTACAAGGTCACCTGGCACTTCGCCACCTACTGGGACGCGCTCTCCGAGTACTGGCCGCAGTTCCTGCGCTCGGTCGCCTACGCGGCCGCCGCGACCGTCCTGTGCCTGCTCCTCGGATACCCGCTGGCGTATCTGATCGCCTTCCGCGCCGGCCGCTGGCGGAACCTGATCATGGTGCTGGTGATCGCGCCGTTCTTCACCAGCTTCCTGATCCGCACCCTCGCCTGGAAGACGATCCTCGCGGACAGCGGCCCGGTGGTGAGCACCCTGCACACGCTGCATGTCCTGGACGTCACCAACTGGCTCGGCTGGACCTCCGGCGACCGCGTCCTCGCCACCCCGCTCGCGGTGGTCTGCGGACTGACGTACAACTTCCTGCCGTTCATGATCCTGCCGCTCTACACCTCGCTGGAGCGCATCGACGGGCGGCTGCACGAGGCGGCCGGCGATCTGTACGCCAGGCCCTGGACCACCTTCCGCAAGGTCACCTTCCCGCTGTCGATGCCCGGCGTGGTCTCCGGCACGCTGCTGACCTTCATCCCGGCGGCCGGCGACTACGTCAACGCCGAACTGCTCGGCTCGACCGACACCCGCATGATCGGAAACGTCATCCAGACCCAGTTCCTGCGCATTCTGGACTATCCGACGGCGGCGGCCCTCTCCTTCATCCTCATGGCCGCGATTCTCCTCATGGTCACCCTCTACATTCGCAAGTCCGGGACGGAGGATCTGGTTTAAATGTCCGTCCTCAACTGGCTCAAGCGCCATCTCGTCGTCATCGCGGGACTGCTGACACTCGGATACCTCCTGCTTCCGAACGTCATTGTCACGGTGTTCTCCTTCAACAAACCGAAGGGGCGCTTCAACTACCAGTGGCAGCAGTTCTCCACGGACGCGTGGAAGGATCCCTGCGGGGTCGCCGACATGTGCGGCTCGCTGTCGATCAGCCTCCAGATCGCCCTCTGGGCGACGATCGGCGCCACCGTCCTCGGCACGATGATCGCCTTCGCGCTGGTCCGCTACCGGTTCCGCGCGCGGTCCGCGGTGAACTCGCTGATCTTCCTGCCGATGGCGATGCCCGAGGTCGTCATGGCGGCCTCGCTGCTCACCCTGTTCCTCAACCTGGGTGCCCAGCTGGGCTTCTGGACGATCCTCATCGCCCACATCATGTTCTGCCTCAGCTTCGTCGTCGTCGCCGTGAAGGCGCGCGTGATGTCCATGGACCCGCGCCTGGAGCAGGCCGCACAGGACCTCTACGCCGGACCGGCGCAGACCTTCCTGCGCGTCACCCTGCCCATCGCGGCCCCCGGAATCGCCGCCGGTGCGATGCTGTCCTTCGCGCTCTCCTTCGACGATTTCATCATCACCAATTTCAACGCGGGCTCGACCGTCACCTTCCCCATGTTCGTCTGGGGCTCGGCACAGCGCGGAACGCCCGTTCAGATCAATGTCATCGGAACGACGATGTTCCTCGTCGCCGTATTGCTGGTCCTTTCCTCGATGCTCATCGGAAATCGCCGCAACAAGCAAAAGGCGTAATCGCAGAAACCCTGTAGGGAGTTGAAATCATGGCCCCAAGCGCCATGAACCGCTGGACGAAATCTCTCTCCGACGCACAGCCGGTCCCGTACTGGCTGGAAGACCCCGGCAAGCCCCACCCCGAGCCCGCCCTCACCGGCGCCGAGACCTGCGATCTGCTGGTCGTCGGCGGTGGCTACAGCGGACTGTGGACCGCGCTCATCGCCAAGGAGCGCGACCCCGCACGGGATGTCGTCCTGCTGGAAGGCCGCGAGGCGGGCTGGGCCGCCTCGGGCCGCAACGGCGGCTTCTGCGCCGCCTCCCTCACCCACGGCCTGCCCAACGGCCTGACCCGCTGGCCCGACGAGATCCACAAGCTGCAGGAGCTCGGCGCCCGCAACCTCGACGAGATCGAGAAGGCGGTCGCCCGGCACTCCCTCGACTGCGACTTCGAGCGCACCGGCGAGATCGACGTCGCGACCGAGACCTACCAGGCGTGGGAACTGCGCGACTGGTACGAGGAGATGGAGCGCGAGGGCCTCGCCGAGGGCGTCGAGTTCCTGGACGCGGAAGCAGTGCGGGAACAAGTCGACTCACCGACATTCCAGGCCGGCCTCTGGGACCGTCGAGGCGTCGCCATGCTCCACCCGGCGAAGCTGGCCTGGGGCCTCAAGCGCGCCTGCCTCGCCCTCGGCGTCCGCATCTACGAGCACACCCCCGCCCTCACCCTGAAGCCGTACGGCGCGGGCATGGCCGTACGCACCCCCTACGGCTCCGTCCGCGCCCGCAAGGTCGCCCTCGGCACCAACATCTTCCCGAACCTGATCAAGCGCGTACGGGCCTACACCGTCCCGGTCTACGACTACGCGCTGATGACCGAGCCGCTCAGCGAGGAGCAGCTGGCGTCGATCGGCTGGAAGAACCGCCAGGGCCTCGGGGACAGCGCCAACCAGTTCCACTACTTCCGGCTGTCCGCAGACAACCGCATCCTGTGGGGCGGTTACGACGCGGTCCACCACTACGGCGGCCGGGTGCGCCGCGAGTACGACGACCGTCCGGAGACGTACGCCAAGCTGGCCGGGCACTTCTTCACCTGCTTCCCGCAGCTGGAGGGTGTCCGCTTCACGCACGCGTGGGGCGGCGCCATCGACACCTGCTCGCGTTTCTCGGCGTTCTTCGGCACCGCGCACCACGGCAACGTGGCCTACGCGGCCGGCTACACGGGCCTCGGTGTGGGAGCCACCCGCTTCGGCGCCGAGGTGATGCTGGACCTGCTGGCGGGAGAGAGCACGGAGCGGACCTCGCTGGAGATGGTCCGCAAGAAACCGCTGCCCTTCCCTCCCGAGCCCTTCGCCTGGACCGGCATCGCCCTCACCAAGTGGTCCCTGGCCCGCGCGGACGCACATGGCGGTCGCCGCAACCTCTGGCTGCGCACGATGGACCGGCTCGGGCTCGGGTTCGACAGCTGAGCGGCACCCGATCCCCGGCGATTGTGATCCAGCTCACTTGAATGGGCCGGGAAAACCCGCGTAATGCCTGCCAGGAGACCTCCCTCTCTCCCGTGACGCGACCAGCGTCCAGGAGAGACAGGAGGTCTCCTCATGGCTGGGGCGAAAACGGCGGTCGAGTGGCTGGCGTCCGTTGCTCCGGATCCCGAGGCCTGCCGCTGGGAGTGGGAGCGCAATCCCCTGGGGATCGCGCTGCTGCCCGCGGGCAAGGCGTGGGACGTACTCATCCTTCCGGCCGAGCTCGGCTATGCCACGCTCGACGTCCTCACCCGCTTCCTCGACCGGCCGGGTCCGGTCCTCGTCGACTTCGGGGACGCCCGCATGGGCTTTCTCGTGCCACCGGGCACCGCGGCCCGCTGGCTGGGCACCGGCATCCGTACGGCAGGGGCCGGCACCTGGATCGTGGTGCCGTACCCGGGCCGCTCGACCGGCGGAGTCCGCTGGCTGGTCCCGCCCGACGGCTCGGGCACCCTCACGGACCCCGCGCTCCTCGAACTGGCGATGCACGAGGCGGCGGCGGGCCTGGCGCGCGAGGAGGACAGCTGACGGGCCACTGATGGCCAGAGGTCTGCACAGATGGTTGGTGGAGACGGCCTACGAAGACGGACTGCTCGGACTCACCGCGCTCGCGTCGGCCCCCGCACGGCCGGTGCGGACCAGGAACATCCACAGGGACGCCATCAGCACCGTGCACAGACACCAGCTGGCCACCACGTCCAGGGGCCAGTGATAGCCGCGCCGCACCAGCCCGAACCCGACGGCGAGATTGACGACGGCGCAGGCGGCGAGCAGCACACGGGGGGCGTACAGCGTGCGGAGCCAGGGGAGCAGGAGGAGGGTCGCCGATCCATAGGCGACGGCGGCCGTCGCGGTGTGGCCGGACGGGTAGTAGCCGGTCCCAGGGGGCTCGACGGGGGTGCCCGGGCGGGCGATCAGCACCTTGAGGGGCACGACCAGGGCCGGGACCAGCGCCATCAGCAGCGCTGCCGCGAGCGGTGGCAGCCACCAGCGGTCCGTCCCGGCCGCACGGGCCCGCCAGGCCACGTACACCAGGACGACGGCGAGCACCGGCACCGCGACGCCGATGTTGCCCAGGTCGGCGAGGAGTTCCGAGAAGCGGTCCGGGTGCACGAGGGCCCCGCTGACCAGCCGGTCCACGCGCAGCAGCAGGCCGCCCGAGACGACCTGCCAGGTGATCAGCGCGAAGAGGAGGGCGGGAAGCCCGAGAAGGAGAAGGAAGGAGGCCGGCCGCCCCGGAACAGGGGGGGTAGTTCCGAGGCGGCCGATCAGATCGGATCGACGCCCACCCCGGGGGGTTTGGGGCGGGCGACTGTCCGATCGGTGAGGAGATCCGGAGCCGGAAGCTCCGTGTGTGTGCGCGAGGGCACGACCAGGTCGTAGCTGGGGAGGCCACGGCCTGAAATCGCCCACAGTCCCCTGTGAGCGGGGTGTATCTCTCATCTGGGTAGAACCTACGGCAGCCGGTGGCCGGAAGACAGGCGGAATCGCGTCCCGCCATCCACCTCGCACACGTTCTTCACATGGCCTGACGCCCACCGCCCCGGCGCCGGAATCGCGAGGGATGCCGGGGCTGGGGCGGGTGGTGCGCATGGGACACGCATCCTGTGCCTGAGCTGGGGATTCCGCTTGGCTCAGATCCGCGCGAAGGCCTGCTCGATGATGTCGAGCCCCTCGTTCAGGAGGTCCTCGCCGATGACCAGCGGAGGCAGGAAGCGGAGGACGTTGCCGTAGGTGCCACAGGTCAGGACCAGCAGGCCCTCCTGGTGGCAGGCCTTGGCCAGCGCGGCGGTCGCCTCCGGGTTCGGCTCCTTGGTCGTACGGTCCTTGACCAGCTCGATGGCGATCATCGCGCCGCGGCCGCGCACGTCACCGATGATGTCGAACTTGTCGGCCATGGCGCCGAGGCGGGCCTTCATGACCGCCTCGATGTTCTTCGCCTTCGCGTTGAGGTCGAGCTCCTTCATCGTCTCGATCGAGCCGAGCGCACCGGCGCAGGCGACCGGGTTGCCGCCGTAGGTGCCGCCCAGGCCGCCCGCGTGCGCGGCGTCCATGATCTCGGCGCGGCCGGTCACGGCGGCCAGCGGCAGGCCGCCCGCGATGCCCTTGGCGGTGGTGATCAGGTCCGGGACGATGCCCTCGTCCTCGCACGCGAACCACTGACCGGTGCGGCAGAAGCCGGACTGGATCTCGTCGGCGACGAAGACGATGCCGTTGTCGGCGGCGAACTTCCGGATCGCGGGCAGGAAGCCCTTCGCGGGCTCGATGAAGCCGCCCTCGCCGAGCACCGGCTCGATGATGATCGCGGCGACGTTGTCCGGGCCGACCTGCTTGCTGATCTGGTCGATGGCCTGCGCGGCGGCCTCGGGGCCGGCGTTCTCCGGGCCGGTCGGCCAGCGGTAGCCGTAGGCGACCGGGACGCGGTAGACCTCGGGCGCGAACGGCCCGAAGCCGTGCTTGTACGGCATGTTCTTCGCCGTCAGCGCCATCGTCAGATTGGTACGGCCGTGGTAGCCGTGGTCGAAGACGACGACGGCCTGGCGCTTGGTGTACGCGCGGGCGATCTTGACGGCGTTCTCGACGGCCTCGGCGCCGGAGTTGAACAGCGCGGACTTCTTGGCGTGGTCACCCGGGGTGAGCTCGGCGAGGGCCTCGGCGACCTCCACATAGCCCTCGTACGGGGTGACCATGAAACAGGTGTGGGTGAAGTCGGCGAGCTGCGCGGAGGCCCGGCGTACGACGGCCTCGGCGGACGCGCCGACGGAGGTCACCGCGATGCCGGAACCGAAGTCGATCAGCCGGTTGCCGTCGACGTCCTCGATGATCCCGCCGCCCGCGCGCGCGGTGAACACGGGCAGCACGGAGCCCACGCCCTGCGCGACCGCGGCGGTACGGCGGGCCTGCAGTTCCTGCGACTTCGGGCCGGGGATGGCGGTGACGATCCGGCGCTCCTGCGGAAGTGCACTCATGAGGGGCTCCTGGGGGTGTGCTCTTACGGACTCTTGGCTTCTTTTCTCGCAGGTTAGGACCGGGAGAGGGGGGTGGGCATGCTCCATGTGGGCGCTGTCGGGGGTTCGGGTTTGTCCGCGGTGGACATGGCGGCCGGTGCGGGGCCCGGCCGCGTAAGCGGTGAACTCCCCGTGCCGGGGCGTTAGATTGACCGCTGACGGTGGACGGAACGGCTGGTCAGGGAGCGAGGGCGATGGACAGCGACGGGACGCAGGACACACGGGGTACGCATGCGAATCCTGTGCCGCGTCCGGCAGGTCCGCCGGAGGTACCGCCGAGGCCCGTGGCCGCACCCGGCGTGCCGCCGCGGCCGGACGGCTCGGCGTTCCTGACCTGGCTGCGGGCGCCGCGCCCCGAGACACCGCCCGGCGTGTGGCGGTTCGGGCACCGGCCGCGGCCGCAGGAGGAGCCCGAACTCATCCCCGCCCGCCAGCTGGTCAGCGGCGCGGTGATCGCCTTCCTCGTCGGCTGGCTGATCTGGTCGCTGCTGTGGAACGGCTACCTCGGCGGCTGGTGGCTGCTGCCGCTCTACGCGATGATCCCGGACTCCTGGGCCCAGCCGCACAGCATCGCCTCGGTCGTGGTCGTCTACGCCTACTACGTGCTGATCGCCCTGGTCATCATGATCGGTGTCGGGAGGCTCGGCCGCTGGGGCGAGATCTGGCGCCGCTACGGCCCGCCCGCCTGGAACCGGCCGGCGCCCCGCGCCGAACGCCCGCCCGCCCCCGAACAGGACCCCGCCGAGTGGCCCCAACTCCGCGCCGCCGGAGCCGCCGAGGCCGCCGAGCGGCTCGCCACGGAGGCCCGGGCGGGGCTGATGCGGGACGTCGATCACGCGCGGATCGTGCGCGCCTGGCAGGGTGTGCGCACCGGCCGGCACTCCCTCGCCGCGTTCACCGGCGCGGTGCTCAAGGACGGCGCCGCCGCCTGTCTGCACCCCTCCGGGGAGCGCGACCTGCCGGCCCGGATCGCCCGCCACGACCTGCTGACCGGTCAGGTACGGCTCGGCACGGCCGCCGACGACCCCCGCAACCCGTACGCCTACCGCGGCGCCGGCCTCGGTCTCGGCCCCGAGCTGCTCGGCACCTCCCTGCTCGCCGTCGGCCCGGCCGGCTCGGGCAAGACCGGCACCGTGGTGCGGCCGCTCGCCGAGTCGCTCTGTCTGCACGCCCTCGCCGGACGGGCCGCGGTCGTCGTGGTCGGCGCGGCGGGCGCGGGACTCGGACCGGTCGACGCGTACGACGTCGTCGTACGGATCGGGAATCCGGAATCCGTCTACGACCTGGACCTGTACGGCGGGACGAGCGACCCGGACGAGGCCGCGGCCGTGCTGGCCGAGGCCCTGGTCGGCGACCTCGCCGATCCGCACCCGGGCGGTGACAGCCGCCGGTCCACGACCGTGCTCGCCCAGCTCCTCGGCCCCTTCCGGGCGGTCCACGGCCGCTTTCCCTCCGTGCCGGAGCTGCGGCAGCTGCTGGACGGAGCGCCCGGGCCGCTGGAGGAGCTGCGCAGGGCGCTGCAGGGTTCCGGGCAGGAGTCGCTGCTGCGGGAACTGGACGCTCGCGAGCGGCAGTTGGGGCACCCGGGGGATGTGGCGGCGGTGCTGGCGGACCGGGTGGCGCTGTTGGACCGACCTGCCTTCGCGGGGTTCTTCGACACCTCGGGACAGTCGAAGCCCTTCTCCCTCAAGGCCCTCGACCACCCGGTACGGGTCCGTATCGACCTGCCCGCGCGCGGGCACGCGGACGCCTCGCGGATGCTGGCGCGGCTGGTGCTCGCGCAGTTCACCGCGAGCGTGGCGGTACGCGAGGACCGCTCGCTCTTCGCCTGCCTGGTGCTGGACGACGCGACCGGGGCGGTGACCCCGGAGTCGGTGCGCGGGATCCAGCGGCTGCGCTCCGGGAACGCCGGCGTCGTACTGACCCTGCGGACCCTGGACGACGTGCCGAGGCCGCTGCGCGGGCCGCTGCTCGGCTCCACCGGATGCCGTATGGCCCTGTCCGGGCTCACCCCGTGGGACGGACAGGACTTCGCCGAGGTCTGGGGCAAGGAGTGGACCGAGGCACGGGACGTCACCGACCGGCAGATCATCGCCGAGACCCCGGCCGGCAAGGCCGTCCACATGCTCCGGCGCGTCATCACCGGCAAGGCGCCCACCGCACGGGCCGTGACCGTCCGGCAGGTCGAACGGGAGCGGTGGTCCGCGTCCGAGCTCGCGCACGGGGTGCCGCCCGGGCACGCGGTGCTGTCACTGACGACCGTCAAGGGCGAGCATGCGCCGCCCCTGCTGGTGGATCTGAGGGGTTAGGCCGGACTTCACAGGACAGGGTGACCGTACGGTGAGGCAGAATCGGCACAGGCCGTTCATACCGGGCGGCCAAAAGATCAAAAGGTTCGCCCGATCCCCGCAAACCTGACCTGAAGGCCTCATGCCCCCGACACTCGCCTCGCTCGTCCACCACTCCGCGCTCAAACTCACCGTGCGCGCGGGTGAGGACCGCCTCGACGTGCCGGTCCGCTGGGCGCACGTCAGCGAGCTCGCCGACCCCGTGCCGTACATGGAGGGCGGGGAGCTGCTGCTGATCACCGCGCTGAAGCTGGACGCGGAGGATCCGCAGGCCATGCGGCGGTATGTGAAGCGGCTCGTGGGGGCGGGAGTCGTCGGACTCGGCTTCGCCGTCGGGGTCAACTACGAGGAGATCCCGAAGGCGCTGGTCGACGCGGCCGAGGGCGAGGGCCTGCCGCTGCTCGAGGTGCCGCGGCGCACGCCCTTCCTCGCCATCAGCAAGGCCGTGTCCGCGGAGATCGCCGCCGACCAGTACCGGGCCGTGACCGCGGGCTTCGCCGCCCAGCGGGAACTGACCAAGCAGGCTTTGACGGGCGGGCCCGAGGGGGTGCTGTCCGCGCTCGCCTCGCAGGTGGACGGATGGGCCGCGCTGTACGACGCCTCGGGCGCCGTCGTCGCGACCGCGCCGGAGTGGGCGGGGCGGCGGGCCGCACGGCTCACGGCGGACGTGGAGCGGCTGCGGGAGCGGCCCGCGCCCGCGTCCTCGGTGGTCGGCCCGCCGGACAACGAGGACCGCGTCGAACTGCACTCGCTGGGCACGGGGAGGCGGCCGCGGGCCGCGCTCGCGGTGGGGACGGCGGCCGCGCTCGGCACGGCGGAGCGGTACGCCGTCCACTCGGCGATCGCGCTGCTGACGCTGACGACGGAACGGTCGAGGTCGCTGCACGCCGCGGAACAGCGCATCGGTGCGGCGGTGCTGCGCATGCTGCTCGCGGGGGAGCCGGACCATGCGCGGGCCGTCGCGGGCCATCTGTACGGGGGGCTGCTGGACGCCCCCTTCCGGCTGGTCATCGCGGAGTCGGCCGCACGGGCCGCCACCGACGCGGGCGGCGATCCACTGGCCGGGCTCGCCGAGACCATGGAGTCGGCGGCCGCGCGGGCGGGGGAGGCCGTGCTGGTCGTGCCCGAGGGGGAGCGGCTGGTCGTGCTGGCCGCGGACGGGGGTGCGGCGGTCACCGCGTGCGGGGAGTACGCGGCGGCGGTCGAGGCCGCGCGGGGCGGGGCGGAGGCGGTGCGGGATGCCGCCGGCGGCGAGGAGCAGGACCTGGTGGTCGGGCTGTCGGCGCCGGTGGGGCCGATCGCGGCTGCGGCGGCGTACAAGCAGGCCGAGCAGGCGTTGTCGGTGGCCCGGCGGCGGGGGCGGGTGTGCGTGGGGCACGAGCAGCTGGCGGCGGGGTCCGTGCTGCCGTTGCTGGCCGACGATGCGGTGAAGGCGTTTGCGGACGGGTTGCTGCGGGCGCTGTACGAGCATGACGCGACGGGGCGGGGGGATCTGGTGGCCTCGCTTCGGGCGTGGTTGTCGCGGCATGGGCAGTGGGATGCGGCGGCTGCGGATCTGGGGGTGCATCGGCATACGTTGCGGTATCGGATGCGGCGGGTGGAGGAGATCCTGGGGCGGTCGCTGGACGATCCGGATGTGCGGATGGAGCTGTGGCTGGCACTGAAGGCGACGTCTGCGGAGTAGCCACCGGGCCCGCGGCGGAGCCGCTGACGGATGCAGCTCGCCCCCGCCGCCCCTACCCGTCCCGTACCTGGGGGCTCCGCCCCCAGACCCCCGATCGGCCTGAACGGCCTCGTCCTCAAACGCCGGACGGGCTGAAAAGATGCCGGCTGCACCCACCACCCCGCCAAACCGTCGTACAGCCCGCCCCCACCACTACACCCCGGCCAAACACACCCCCACCCCCACCGCCCTACCGTGGACCCCGAAGCCACGAACAGCACCCCAACAGGGAAGGGCCGGAACCCCATGACTTCCACCACCGCCTTCTGGCTCGCCGGCCGCCAGGCCACGGGTGAGGACACCTTCGACGTCACCTCCCCGTGGGACGGCCGCCTCGTCGGCAAGGTGAGCGTGCCCACCGACGCCCAGGTCGAGGAGGCCGTCGCCGCCGCCCACGCCGTCCGCGAGGACTTCGCCGCCACCCCCGCCCACGTCCGCGCCGGCGCCCTCGACCACGTCAGCCGCAGGCTCGCCGAGCGCACCGAGGAGATCGCCCAGCTGATCTCCGCCGAGAACGGCAAGCCGATCAAGTGGGCCCGCGGCGAGGTGGGCCGCGCGGTCTCCGTCTTCCGGTTCGCCGCCGAGGAGGCCCGCCGCTTCAACGGCGGCGAGGCCCAGCGCCTCGACACCGACGCCGGCGGCCAGGGCCGTCTCGCCCTCACCCGCCGCTTCCCCAAGGGCGTCGTCCTCGGCATCGCGCCCTTCAACTTCCCGCTCAACCTGTGTGCGCACAAGGTCGCCCCGGCGATCGCGGCCGGCGCGCCGATCATCCTGAAGCCGGCGCCCGCCACCCCGCTCTCCGGCCTGATCATCGGTGACCTGCTCGCCGAGACGGACCTCCCGGCCGGCTCCTGGAGCATCCTCCCGGTCGCCAACGACAAGATGCCCGCCCTGGTCCAGGACGAGCGCCTGCCGGTCATCTCCTTCACGGGCTCCGAGAAGGTCGGCTACGCGATCATGGACTCGGTGCCGCGCAAGCACTGCACCCTGGAGCTGGGCGGCAACGGCGCGGCCGTCGTCCTCGGCGACTACGCCTCCGACGCCGACCTCGACTGGGCCGCCACCCGCATCGCCACCTTCTCCAACTACCAGGGCGGCCAGTCCTGCATCTCCGTGCAGCGGGTCATCGCGGACGCGTCCGTGTACGACCGGCTGCTGCCGCGTATCGTCGCCGCCGTCGAGGCCCAGGTCACCGGTGACCCGAACGACGACAAGACCGATGTCGGCCCGCTGGTCAGCGAGGACGCCGCGAGGCGCGTCGAGTCGTGGGTGAAGGAGGCCGTCGAGGCCGGGGCGACCCTCCTCACCGGCGGCGACCGCGACGGCGCCTCCTACGCGCCGACCGTCCTCACCGACGTACCGGCCGACACGACGATCTCCTGCGAGGAGGTCTTCGGGCCCGTCCTGACCGTGCAGAAGGTGGACGGCGAGGCCGAGGCCTTCGCCGCCGTCAACTCCTCCAAGTACGGCCTCCAGGCGGGTGTGTTCACGCACGACCTCCAGGTCGCCTTCCGGGCGCATCGTGCGCTGGAGGTGGGCGGCGTGGTCATCGGTGACGTCCCCTCCTACCGCGCCGACCAGATGCCGTACGGCGGTGCCAAGCAGTCCGGTGTGGGCCGTGAGGGCGTGAAGTTCGCGATGGACGACTACACCTACGAGCGGGTGCTGGTCCTCACCGGGCTCGCCCTCTAGAGCCCCGCCAGGCGCCCTCTGGGCACCCTCTAGTAAATGGGAACCATTTTCATATAGGCTTCCCGAAAGGGCCCGGCGCCGATGCCTTCCGGTGCCGGGCCCTTTCTTCGCGTCGGCTTCGTCCGGACCCTCAACCGGAGAAGCCGACATGCGCGAGCCGCAGCGGGCCGCGCAGCCTGAGGCGGACGTCGTGGACACCCTCGGCGAGGATCCCGGCGGTGACCGTCGTGTAGTCGTACGGTCCCGGCGTCGGCGTCCCGGGCGTCAGGGACGCGAGCACCGGACCCCCGTCCAGTGACACATCGACCACACCCTCGCCCGCCACCGTCACGGACACCTCGCCGACGCCCTTTCCGAAGTCGCAGTCCCGGTAGACCAGTTCACCCGCCCTGCCCTCCACCGGGGTCACCGCGTCGCCCGCGGTCTTCGTGCGGTCGACGATCTCGATGCTGCTCTGCTCGTCGAAGTCGGACGCGTCGAGACCCCGGCTCAGGACGGGGCGCGGTGCGGACGCCTCGCCGTCGAGCGTCACCGTCGTACGCAGCCGCACATCCTCGCTGGAGGCGCCGGCCAGCAGTTCGTAGGGGCCCGGTTCACGGCGCCACCGGCCCTGGTGCACATCCCAGAAGCCGAAGGCGGACAAGGGGACTTCGAAGGAGAGCTCCCTGCGCTCGCCCGGCTCCAGGCGCACCCGGTCGAGTGCCGCCAGCTCGCGCCGCGGACGCGGGAGAGCCGGGTCCACGGCGCGGAGATAGAGCTGGGCGACCTCGTCCGCCGCCATGGCTCCGGTGTTCGTGACCGTGAAGGAGACGGACACCGCGGCGCCCTCCGCCTTCGCCGTCAGGTCCGCGTACGCGAACGACGCGTACGACAGGCCGTGGCCGAACGGGAACAGGGGCGTGCCCTCGAAGTACAGGTAGGTCTGGCGGCTGCCGATCACGTCGTAGTCGAGGAGGTCGGGCAGGTCGGCGTCGTCGGCGTACCAGGTCTGCGGGAGGCGGCCGGCGGGGGAGACGTCGCCGGCGAGGACCCTGGCCAGGGCGGTGCCGGCCGCCTGGCCGCCGTGCGCCGTCCACAGGACGGCCGGGAGGCGGGCGGAGTCGAACGCGTAGGGGTACGCCGACACCAGCGCCAGCACCGTGTGCGGGTTGGTGGCGCGCGCGGTGTGCAGCAGGCGCTCCTGGTGCCGGGGGAGGCGCAGGGTCGTACGGTCCTCGGTCTCACGGCCGTTGATGTGCGGATCGTTGCCCGCGACCACCAGGACCACGTCGGCCTCGGCGGCGGCCCTGCGCACCGCGTCCTCGCCGCGCTCGGTGATGATCACCTCGAAGATTTCCGGGTTCGCTTCGGCAACCCTGACGCCGTCGGCGGCGACACAGACGTGGCGACCCGTACCGAGGTGCTTCAGGAGGTGCCCGTTCTCGTGGGGTTCCAGGCGGAATGTTTCCTGGACGATCCAGCCTCCGGGCTGGTCGGCGGAGGCGCGCAGACAGCCGTCCTCGGCGACCGAGAGATAGCGGCCGTCGGGCGCGCGCAGCGTCAGCACGCCCTCGCCCCACTCCATGAGCGCGAACTCGGTACCGGTCGCATCGGTGGTCAGCGGGGGCAGATCGGTGCGGCCCGTGAGCGTGGCCGGGTCGAGAGCGCCCTCGGCGCCGCGCACCTGCTCCTCGGCGCCGTCGGCCGCCGGGGCGTGGAGAAACGTACCGGCAGCGGTCTTGAAGCGGACGCGGTCCACGCCCTCCGCGAACTCCACGCGCTCCGCGCCGAACCGCTCGTACAGGCCCTCCAGTGGTGTGGACCGGTGGATGAGCGTGCCGCTGTACCAGTCCAGCTTGCACTCGTCCGCGAGCAGGCCGACCACCGCGATCCGGGTGTCCTCGGCGAGCGGCAGCAGACCGCCGTCGTTCTTCAGCAGCACGACCGCCTGCTCGGCGACTTCCTGTGCGAGCGCGCGATGGGCCGGGGTGTCGAACTCTCCGGTGCCGGCGTGCGGGTCGTAGCGCGGGTCGAACTCGCCGAGGCGGAAACGCACCGAGAGCTGGCGGCGCACGGCCGTGTCGATGTCCGACTCGGTGAGCAGGCCCCGCTCCAGGGCCCCGCGCACCCGCGCGGTGATCTTCGAGCTGTCGGTGCCGTGGTCGGTGAAGCTGTCGACGCCGGCCAGCAGCGCCGCGGCCGTGGCCTCCTCGTGCGTGTCGAAGTAGTGCTCGGAGTCGACCAGGTTGGACGGCGCGCCCGCGTCCGAGCAGACGAGGAGATCCTCCTCGGTCCAGGTCCGCAGGTGCTCGCGCAGATATGGCGAGACATGGTTCGGACGGCCGTTGACCAGGTTGTACGCGGGCATGACGCCGGCCACCGCGCCCGCCTCGACCGTGTCGCGGAAGGCGCGCAGGTCGTACTCGTGCAGGACGCGCGGGCGGACGGAGGAGGACGTGGTGTCGCGGTTCGTCTCGTTGTTGTGCGCGAGCCAGTGCTTGAGGACCGGCGCCGTACGCCAGTACGTCGGGTGCTCGCCGCGCAGGCCGTGCGTGTAGGCGGTGGCGATGGCCGAGGTGAGCCGCGGATCCTCCGAGTAGCCCTCCTCGTTGCGGCCCCACAGCGGGTGGCGCAGGAGGTTGACGGTCGGGGACCAGACGTTGAGCCCCACGCGGTCGTCACGGGCGCGCATCGCGCGAATCTCCTTGGAGACGGCCTCGCCGACCCGTCGTACCAGGTCCGTGTTCCAGGTCGCGCCGAGACCGACCGCCTGCGGGAAGACCGTGGCCGGGCCCATCCAGGCCACGCCGTGCAGCGCCTCCTGGCCGGTGCGGAACGCGGGGATGTCCAGCCGCTCGACGGCGGGGACGAACTGGTGCAGGAATCCGATCTTCTCCTCGAGGGTGAGCCGCGACAGAAGGTCGTCGATGCGCTTCGCGAAGGGCAGGTGCGGATCGCGAAAAGGCGGCGTGTGCGGCGTGTGTGCGGTCACGTGGGATCCCCCTGCGATGGATCGACGGGATTGCTTTCGAAGCGCTTCGATGCTCATTCGACTCGGGGGCGAGTGTCAAGAGATCGACACCCTGACTTCAAGCGGCACATATGAAAGGAGGGCGCTCGCAAGCCTCGAAGGAATCTTGGAAGCGACCCTTGTGCGCCCCTGTGTGTTCACTTAACCTCACAGCAACATCGAAGCGCTTCGACTGCGCATTCCGTTTACTCGTCGAAGAAACGCTTCAGCTCAGGGCAGTTCCACTTACGACACCGCAGCCGACGGCCTCCGCCGGGTGTCCAGGTGCGCCACGAAGGGTTGACGCAATGACGCCGAACGCCGCCTTCGCCTCCTCCGGACCGAGCCGGAGAAGCTTCCTCGCCTCGACAGCGGTCGCCACCGCGGCAATGGCGGGAGGGATGCCACTGCTGTCCGCCTGCGGTGGTTCGGACAGCGGGAAGCGCGAAGGGGCCACATCGGGCAAGGCAGCCGACAAACTGATCCCGGCCTACGTCGCCAGCACGCTCGCCAAGCCGGACATCCCCTCGAAGAACGGTTCCGCGGCCGGCTACACCAGCAAGATCGACCTCGGGGCCCTCGTCGCCTCGGTCCCGAAAAAGCTCGGTACCGGCGCTCCCCTCAAGATCATGTCCCCGCTCTGGGGTACCCCGCCGAAGCCCGGGTGCGCGTACTACAAGGAACTCGACGCGGCGGCGGGCACCAAGATCACCTGGCAGAACCAGGACGGCAACACCTACGGGGAGAAGCTCGGTGCCGTCCTCGCCTCCAGCTCCATACCCGACATGGTGGTCGTGCCCAGCTGGGAGCTGGTCGGCAAGATATCGAGCGCGGTCACCGCGAAGTTCATGGACCTCGGCCCCTACCTGGCGGGCGACAAGGTCAAGAAGTACCCGAACCTGGCCGCGATCCCGTCCGACGCCTGGCGCATGTCCATCTTCGGCGGCGCGCTGCGCGGCATCCCGATGCCCGCCGCACCCGTGCCCAACATCGTGCCCTTCTACCGCAAGGACATCTTCGACAAGAAGGGCTACACCGTCCCCAAGTCGGCCGACGAGTTCCTCGGCTGGGCCAAGGAGGCCACCAGCGCCAAGGCCAAGGTGTGGGCCTGCGGCGACATGAGGTGGTCGGCGGCAGGCTTCTTCGGTGTCCGGCCTGCCGGGTCGCTCGGCTGGAACATCGGGGACGACGGCAAGCTGACGTACCGCATCGAGCATCCTGAGTACCTCGAACATCTGGAGTGGGTCCGCAAGCTGTTCGCCGCGGGTGTGGTACATCCCGACGACAAGGCAAACACGGGCGATCCCACCCAGCGGTTCACTTCCGGGCAGACCCTGGTCGGCAACAGCGACATGTCCGGCTGGTACGGCATGACCGCCGAACAGGCCCGGTCCAACCCTGACTTCGAGGTCGACGGCATGGACTACTTCGGCGCCGACGGCGGCAACCCGACGCTGTACGCCAACCCGCCCGCCAGCATCTGGTCCATGATCCGCAAGGGCGCCTCGAAGGAGACGGTCGAGAACGCGCTCGCCGCCGCCAACTTCGCGGCAGCGCCCTACGGCACCAAGGAGCGGATGTTCGTCGACTACGGCGTCGAGGGCACCCACTACACGGTCAAGAACGGCGTCCCGGTCAAGAACGACCGGGGTGTCCAGGAGGTGAACAACGCCTGGGTGATGCTGGCGGCCCCGGCTCCCTACCTGGCCCACCCCGACTTCCCCGAGATCGCCCGCAAGCAGGTCGAGTGGCAGCAGCGGCAGGGTGCCTTCGTCAAGAAGACGTCCACCTACGGCATGAACATCGTCGAACCGAGCCGCTACGCCACCCTTTCCAGCCAGTTCGAGCAACTGGAGATCGACTTCGTGCGCGGCAACAAGAAGCTGTCCGACGTCCAGCAGGCCATCTCCACCTGGAAGTCCTCCGGCGGTGACAAGCTGCGGGACTGGTACAAGAAGCTCCTCGAGAAGAACGGCAGTGGCAACTGATGTCCCTCACGGCCGGGAGCAGGCCGGACGGGACACGTCCCCCCGCGGCGGTCGAGGAACCGACGGCCGCGGTCACCGTGGCCACCGTGAAGGAGAGTGCGCCGCGCAGGGCCGCCAAGGCGGGCAAGATCCCCTTCCGGGTCCGGTGGCGCCGCGACCGCACGCTCATCCTGATGACGCTGCCCGTCATCGTCCTGCTCGTGATCTTCAACTACGTCCCACTGCTCGGCAACGTCGTCGCCTTCCAGGACTACGACCCGTACGCCGCCGACAACGGCATCACGGCGATCTTCCACAGCCCCTGGGTCGGCGTGGAGCAGTTCTCGCGGATGCTCGACGACCCGCTGTTCTGGAGCGCCACGAAGAACACCATCGTGCTCTTCGCGCTCCAACTGGTGCTGTTCTTCCCGATCCCCATCGCCCTCGCGCTGGTCATCAACAGCGTGATCCGGCCCCGGGTGCGGGCCGTGGCCCAGGCGATCATGTACCTGCCGCACTTCTTCTCCTGGGTCCTCGTGGTCACCGTCTTCCAGCAGATCCTCGGCGGCGCGGGCATCATCGCCCAGACCCTGGAGAAGCACGGGTGGAGCGGCTTCGACCTGATGACCAACGCGAGCCTGTTCAAGTACCTGGTCACCGCCCAGGCCGTGTGGAAGGACGCCGGCTGGGGGATCATCGTCTTCCTCGCCGCGCTGGCCGCCGTCAGCACCGATCTGTACGAGGCCGCCGCCATGGACGGCGCGGGCCGCTGGCGACGCATGTGGCATGTCACGCTGCCCGCGCTGCGCCCGGTGATCGCGTTGCTGCTGGTCCTGCGGGTGGGCGACGCGCTGAGCGTGGGATTCGAGCAGTTCCTGCTCCAGCGGTACGCGGTCGGTGCCGGGGCCAGCGAGGTCCTCGACACCTATGTGTGGAACATGGGTATCCAGAACGGCGACTTCAGCTACGCGGCCGCGGTCGGCCTCGTCAAGGGAGTCATCGGAGTCTGCCTCGTCCTGGGCGCGAACAAGGTCGCGCACCTGCTCGGCGAGCAGGGGGTGTACAAGAAATGAGCCTCAACACGACGCTCGTCCGCAGTCTGAAGGCTCCCGCCCGCCCGGTGTGGGAAGAGCAAGCCAGCAAGGTGGGACTGGCCGCCAAGAGCGGCTTCCTGGCCCTGTGCTGTCTCGGGGTGTTGGGGCCGCTGTGGATCGTGATCGTCACCAGCCTCTCCCCGAAACCGGTGATCGACCGGGTCGGCGGCCTGGTCGTGATCCCCGAGGGGATCACCTTCGTCAACTACACCGAACTGCTCAGCGGCGGCCAGGTCAGCCGGGCGATCATGGTCTCGGTCGGCGTCACGCTCTTCGGCACGCTGTTCTCGATGACGGTGTCGGTGCTCGCGGCCTACGGCCTGTCCAGGCCGGGCACTTTGGGCCACCGGTTGTTCCTGATGACCATGATGGCCACCATGTTCTTCGGGGCCGGCCTCATCCCGACGTACCTGCTGGTGCAGTCGCTGGGCCTCACCGACACCTATCTCTCCCTGATCCTGCCGAGCGCGGTCAGCGTCTTCAACATCCTGGTGCTGCGGGCCTTCTTCATGGGGATCTCCCCCGAACTCACCGAGTCCGCCCGTATCGACGGCGCCGGTGACCTGCGCATCCTGCTGACCATCATCATGCCGCTGTCACGGGCCGTGCTGGCCGTCATCTCCCTGTTCTACGCGGTCGGCTACTGGAGCGCCTGGTTCAACGCCTCCATCTACCTCAGCGACCAGCAGATGATGCCGTTGCAGAACGTGCTCATCCAGCTGGTCCAGAAGAACACCGAGGCCCCCACCGGTCTCCAGCAGGCGGTCCGCACCGGTCAACTCTCCGCGCTGGGGCTGCAGATGGCGGTCATGGTCCTCGCGCTGATCCCCGTCGCGGTCGCCTCCCCCTTCGTCCAGCGCCACTTCAAGAAGGGCATGCTCACCGGCGCCATCAAGGGCTGAGCCACACCTTTCGACTCCGCCGCGGCCGACCTGCCGCCATCAGCGGTCGGCCGCGGCGGTCCCAAACCTCCCGTTGCTCCCCACCGCACAGAACGAGGTCTGTCATGCCCGCGTTCACTCCGAGCCGACGTGCCGTTCTCGCCGGTACCGCGGCGACCGCCGCGCTCACCGCCGTTCCGCTTCTCCCCGGGCGGGCGCTGGCCGCGGCACCGGCCGCCACCGCGACGCCGGCGTACCGCTGGCGCAACGCCGTCATAGGCGGCACCGGTTTCGTCACCGGCGTCCTCTTCCACCCCTCGGTCCGCGGCCTCGCCTACGCCCGTACCGACATCGGCGGCGCCTACCGCTGGGACGACAAGGCCGCCCGCTGGACCCCGCTGACCGACCATCTCGGCGCGGACGACTGGAACCTCCTCGGCGTCGAGGCCATCGCCGTCGACCCCGCCCACCCCGACCGCGTCCACCTCGCCCTCGGCACCTACACCCAGTCCTGGGCCGGCAACGGGGCGATCCTGCGCTCCGAGGACCGCGGTGCCACCTGGACCCGCACCGACCTCGGCGTCAAGCTGGGCGCCAACGAGGACGGGCGGGGTACGGGTGAGCGGCTGCTCGTCGATCCGTGGGACAGCGACACCCTGTGGCTGGGCACCCGGCACGACGGGCTGCTCAAGTCGACCGACCGGGGGGCCACTTGGGCCGCTGCCGGCGGCTTCCCGGGCACCCCGAGCGCCTCCGGGCAGGGCGTCACCTTCCTTGTCGCCGCGGGGCGCACCCTCTACGCCGGCTGGGGCGACTCCGACGGCAGCACCGCCCACCTCTTCCGCACCACCGACGGCACCGTCTGGGAAGCCGTCCCCGGCGGGCCCACCGGCACGGCCGCCAAGGTGCCGATCCGCGCCGCGTACGACCCGTACACCCGCGAGCTCTACGTGACGTACACCGACGCGCCGGGACCGAACGGCCAGTCCGACGGCAGTGTGCACAAGCTGTGCACCACCAGCGGGAAGTGGACCGACGTGACCCCCGTGAGACCGGGCGGTACCACTTCCGACGGTTCCGCCGACACCTTCGGGTACGGCGGCGTCGCCGTCGACGCCCGCCGCCCCGGCACCGTCGTCGTCTCCACCAACAACCGGTGGGCCGAGATCGACACCCTCTACCGGACCACCGACGGCGGCCGCAGCTGGACGTCCCTCAAGGACTCCGCCGTCTTCGACGTGTCCGAGACCCCTTATCTCAAGTGGGGCGCCGACAAGCCCAAGTTCGGATGGTGGATCCAGGCGCTCGCCGTCGACCCGTACGACTCCCGGCACATCGTGTACGGTACCGGCGCCACCCTCTACGGCACCCGGGACCTGAGGAACTGGGCCCCGCAGATCCGCGGTCTGGAGGAGACGGCCGTGCGGCTGCTGATCTCGCCCCCGGCCGGCCAGGCGCACCTGATCAGCGGCTGCGGTGACATTGGCGTGCTGTACCACGAGCGGCTCACGGCGTCTCCCTCCCGCGGCATGGCGACCAACCCCGTGTTCGGGTCGGCGATGGGGCTCGCCCAGGCCGCGAACAAGCCGTCGTACGTCGTCCGTACCGGCTGGGGCGACCACGGCAACGGGGCCCGCTCGAACGACGGGGGGCAGACCTGGGTGCCTTTCGAGGCTCAGCCCGCCATCGCCAAGGACGGACCGGGGCCGATCGCCGTGAGTGCCGACGGCAGTGTGCTGCTGTGGGTCTTCGTGCACTCGGACGGCACCAAGTACCCCGCCCACCGCTCCACGGACCACGGCGCCACCTGGTCCGAGGTCGCCTCCTTCCCGAAGGGCGCCACGCCGGTCGCCGACCCGGCCGACCCGACGCTCTTCTACGCGTACGACACCGACACGGGAACGCTGTACGCCAGCACCGACAGTGGCCGGACCTTCACGGCCCGGGCGTTGGGACTGCCCTCCGGGGACAGCCAGTTCAAGCTGGTCGCCGCGCCGGGCAGGTCCGGCGATCTGTGGCTGAGTGCCAAGGGGCAGGGCCTGCACCGGTCCACCGACGGCGGCGCGAGCTTCTCGAAGACCGCCGGCGTCGACGCCTCGGAGTGCCTCGGTTTCGGCAGGGCCGCGAAGGGCGCCGACTACCCCGCCCTCTACCAGGTCGGCACGATCGAGGCCGTCACCGGCGTCCACCGCTCCGACGACGAGGCGAAGACGTGGGTGCGGATCAACGACGACCGGCACCAGTGGGGCTGGATCGGCACGGCCGTCATCGGTGACCCGCGCATCCACGGCCGCGTCTACCTCGCCACCAACGGGCGCGGGATCCAGTACGGGGAGCCCGTCTGATGCCGGCGCTCAGCGACGCCACCCGCGGCCGCATCCTCTTCGGCGGCGACTACAACCCCGAGCAGTGGCCCGAGGAGACCTGGACCGAGGACGTACGGCTCATGCGGGAGGCCGGCGTCAACTCCGTCACCCTCGGTGTCTTCTCCTGGGCGAAGCTCGAACCCCGGCCGGGGGAGCGGGAGTTCGGCTGGCTCGACCGGCTGATGGACCTCATGCACGCGGGCGGCATCGGTGTCGTGCTCGCCACCCCCACCTCCTCGCCGCCGCCCTGGCTCGGCCGGCTGCACCCCGAGACCCTGCCCCGCGACGAGGACGGCCGTATTGAATGGTGGGGCGGCCGCCAGCACTTCTCGCACTCCAGCGCCGCCTACCGCCGGTACGCGGCAGCCATCACCGAGGACCTCGCCGCCCGCTACGGCGGCCACCCCGCCCTCACCATGTGGCACATCAACAACGAGTACTGCACCTACGACTGGGGCGACGAGGCCGCCGCCCGCTTCCGCCGCTGGCTGCAGCAGAGGTACGGCACGCTCGACGCCCTCAACTCCGCCTGGGGCACGGCCTTCTGGAGCCAGGGCTACGGCGACTGGGCCGAGGTCCTGCCGCCCCGCCACGCCCACTACCTGAAGAACCCGGGCCAGGTCCTGGACTTCAAACGGTTCACCTCCGACATGCTCCTGGAGTGTTACATCGCCGAGCGCGACATCGTCCGCCGGCACACCCCCTCCCACATCCCGGTCACCACCAATTTCATGGCGCTGTGGGCCGGGCTGGACGCCTGGCGGTGGGCCGAGGAGGAGGACGTAGTCTCCGTCGACCTCTATCCCGATCCGCGCGATCCCTTCGGCGCGCAGCACGGCGCCCTCGTCCAGGACCTGACCCGCTCGCAGGCCCGCGGCCCCTGGATGCTGATGGAGCAGGCGGCGGGCCCGGTCAACTGGCGCGGCGTCAACCACCCCAAGCCGCGTGGTCTGGGCCGCCTCTGGTCCCTGCAGGCCGTGGCTCGGGGTGCCGACGCCATCTGCTACTTCCAGTGGCGCCAGTCCCGGCAGGGCGCGGAGAAGTTCCACTCCGGGATGGTCAGCCATGCGGGGCCGGAGGGCCGTACGTATCAGGAGGTCGGACAACTCGGCGCCGAACTCGCCCGGATCGGCGCGGAGGTGACGGGCAGTCACAGCAGGAACGACATCGCGATCCTGCACGACTGGCATTCCTGGTGGGCCGGAGCCCACGAGGGCCGGCTCTCGACGCGGGTCGACCACACGCAGATCCTCACCGCCTGGCACCGCGGCCTGTGGCAGGCCCACCTCACCACCGACTTCGCCCACCCGGAGCACGACCTCACCGCCTACAAGCTGGTCGTCGTCCCCCAGCTGTACGCCCTCACGGACGCGGCGGTCGACAACCTCCTCGCCTACGTCCGCGGCGGCGGCACCCTCGTCTGCGGATTCCTGACCGGTGTCACCGACGAGGACGACCGCGTGCGCCCCGGCGGCATGGACCCCCGACTGCGCGAGCTGTTCGGCATCCGCACCCTGCACGAGTGGTGGCCGCTGGACGCGGACGAGACCGCCGAGACCGACGAGTTCCACGGGACCCTCTGGTCGGAGGAGATCGAGGCCGCGGAGGACGCCTCGGTCGAGGCCAGGTACAAGGGCGGCGAGCTCGACGGCCTGCCCGCCGTGCTGCGCAGGGGCCGCGCCTGGTACGTCTCCACGCTTCCCGAGCCGCACGCACTGCGCGACCTGCTGGCCCGGATCGCGGCCGACGCGGGCGCCCGCCCCGTCCTCGACGGCCTGCCCGACCGGGTGGAGGCGGTGCGCCGCGGCGACCTGCTCTTCGTGCTCAACCACGGGCGGGAACCAGTGACCGTGCAGGTGCCGGGCACCCACCGCGACCTGCTCACCGGCGCGGCAGTGGAGGGCGAGGTCACCCTCGGCCGGTACGGCGTGATGGTGTTGCGCTCATGAACACACCCCTGAGCAAGCCGATGAACATCGTCCACGGAACCTGGGAGCCCGTCCCCGCCACCCGCTGGGAGGACGGCTTCCTGAGCGGCAACGGACACCACGGCGCACTTGTGTTCGGTGATCCGAACGACGAACAGGTCGTCGTCACCCACCACACCCTCGTCCGACCCAACGGCGCCGAGAACGCCCGTCCGCCCCGCCTCGCCGCCCGACTGCCGCTCCTCCAGGACAAGCTGCTCGCGGGCGAGCTGCACGCCGCCGAGACCTTCACCGACGGACGCGACCTCCAGTGGGTCCAGCCCTTCCACCCCGCCTTCCACGTACGACTGCGCAGACCGGCCGGCGAGGAGCCGCGCCGCTACCGCCGCTCGGTCGACTTCACCACCGGCGTGGTCACGTCGGTCTGCGAGGACTGGAGCAGCAGGGTCTTCGTCTCCCGCGCCGACGACGTGATCGTCCAGCACATCACGGCCACCGACCTCGACATCGCCCTGGACCACCGCCTCCCGGGGGCGCCCCCGGACCTCGCCGTCGGCGACGGCGCGGTCCTCACCCCCGAAGGGGCCCTGCTCACCCTGCGCGTCCGCTACCCCGGCAGCGACACGGCGTACACCGGGGTCACGCTCGTCGTGGTCACGGGCGGCCGTACGACGCTCACGCCTCCCGGCGCACACGTCGCGGACGCGGAGTCGGTCCTGCTGCTGACCAGGGTGCTGCACCACACCGGCGAGCTGGACACGACACCCCTCGCCCACGCCCTGCGCGAACTGCTGCCGCCCGGCGAGGACCCGTACACCCTCCTCCTGGACCGCCACACGAGCCTGCACCGCACGGCCTACGAACGCGTCCGTCTCGATCTGGACGCGGACCCGGCCGAGCGGGCCCTGCCCGGCTCGGAGCTGCTCGCCCGCCCCGACAGCCCCGCTCTCCTGGAGCGCCTCTTCGCCGCAGGGCGCTACCACCTGCTGTCCGCGAGCGGTCTGCTCCCGCCCCGCCTGGTCGGCCTGTGGACCGGCGAGTGGAACACCGCCTGGTCGGGGGCGTTCACCAACGACGCCAACCTCAACCTCCAGACCGCGTCCGCAGCGGCCGGCGCGCTCCCCGAAGTCACCGAAGCCCTCGCTTCTCTGATCCATCGTCAGCTGCCCGACTGGGCGGAGAACGCCCGCGCGGTCTTCGGCGCCCGTGGCGTCGTCGCCCCCGCCCACACCGACGGCGAGTCCGGGCTGTCGTACCACTTCAGCCGCGAATATCCCCTGCACCTGTGGACCGCGGGCGCCGACTGGCTGCTCAAGCCGCTCGTCGACCACGACGAGACGAACGGCACCCGGGACCCCCGTACCGCCCACGCCCTCGCCCAAGTCGCCCTGTTCTACGAGGACTTCCTCACCCGCACCGACAACGACGGCCGTCTGGTCGTCGTCCCGTCCTACTCGCCGGAGAACCGCCCCGGGAACGCCAGTTGGGGGGCGATCAACGCGGCCATGGACCTGTCCGCAGCCCGGCACGCGCTGCTGACGGCGGCCGACTACGACCCGGACACCCACCGGGCCGAGCGCCTGCGTGCCCTCGCCGACCGTCTCCCGCCCCACCGGATCAACGCCGACGGCGCCCTCGCCGAATGGGCCTGGCCCGGCCTCGACGACACCTACGACCACCGTCACCTCAGCCACCTGTACGGCGTCTGGCCGCTCGACGAGATCAACCCGTACGACACCCCCGACCTCGCGGCGGCCGCCCACCGCGCCCTCGAACTCCGCGGCGCCGAGAACGACTCCGCCCACGGCCATCTGCACCACGCCCTGGTCGCCGCCCGGCTGCGCGACGGCGAACGGGTCGCGCACGCCCTCGGCCAGGTCCTCGAGGGCGACTTCTTCCACGCCTCCCTGATGAGCGCGCACTACCCGGACCGCAACGTCTACAACGCCGACGCCGCGCACACCCTGCCCGCCGTGCTGATCGAGATGCTCGTGCAGTCGACCCCGAACCGCCTGGTCCTGCTGCCCGCGCTCCCGAAGGCGTACCCCAAGGGCCGGCTCCTCGGCATCCGCACCCGGTTCGGCGCGGAACTCGACCTCACCTGGAACCCGCAGGAAGCGACGGCGGTGCTGCGCCCCACCCGTACGCACCGCGTCGAACTCAGGACTTCTTCCGGCACACGGCCGCTCGACCTCGTCGCCGGAGAAGACCACGTCCTCGCGCTGGGGGCGTGGTAACCACCCCCGCAATTCCCCCCCACCCATGGAAGGGACACCATGGCAAAGAGCACTCTGCGCAAGGTCACCATGGCCGTACTGGCCCCGGCGATGGCCATCGGTGCCACCGTCGGCCTCGCGTCCGCCCCCGCCTCCGCCGCGGTCTGGAACTCCTGCGCCCAGTACGGCAGCACCAACCTGAACGGCTACACGCTCTACAACAACATCTGGGGTTCCGGCGCCGGCAGCCAGTGCATCTGGGCCAACTCCGGCACCAACTGGGGTGTCTGGGCCGACCACCCCAACACCGGCGGCATCAAGTCCTACCCCAACTCCACGAAGTGGATCAACAAGAGGATCGACTCGCTCTCCTCCCTCACCAGCAACTACAACGTCACCGTCCCGTCCTCCGGCGCGTACAACACGTCGTACGACATCTGGGACACCGACCACCAGTACGAGATCATGCTGTGGGTCAACTACGACGGACCCGTCGGCCCGATCGGCACGTACCAGGCCAACGTCACCGTCGGCGGCCACAACTGGAACGTCTACAAGGGCACCAACGGATCGAATCAGGTGTTCTCGTTCCTGCGGACCTCCGACTCCACCTCCGGCACCGTGGACATCAAGCCGGTCCTGAACTGGCTCGCCTACACCAAGGGCTGGATGTCCAGCAGCGAGACCATCGGCGACGTCCAGTTCGGCTACGAGATCACCAGCTCGTCCGGCGGTCTGAACTTCAACACGAACAACCTGACCGTAAGCAGCAGTTGACCTTCCCTTTGATCAGGAGGGTGCGTACGTCCGGTTGGATGTGCGTATGCGAACCACCACCCCCCTGCGCAGTCTCCTGACCGCCGTCACCGCGACCGCGGCCGTCGCCCTCACCGCGACGACCGCGGTCGCGGCTCCCGTCTCCCCGGCCCCCGGAGCGGCCGACATACGGACCACGGCTGCCGCCTTCGACCCGGAGGCCCTGCACCCCGTCGCCGAACTCGCCGCCGAACGGCTCGCCACCGCCGACCTGGTGGCAGCCGCGAAGTGGGGCACCGACAGCCCCATCGACGACCCGGCCCGCGAGCAGCAGGTCCTTGACGCCGTAGCCGCCCAGGCCCAGCAGCTGGGCGCCGACCCCGACGAGGTCCGCGTGATCTTCCGCGACCAGATCGAGGCGAACAAACTCGTCCAGCGCGCCCTGTTCCAGCGCTGGACCGACCACCCCGACCAGGCGCCCACCACCCGTCCCGACCTGAGCGTGATCCGCCAGGAGATCAACCGCATCAACACGGCCCTGGTCCAGTCCCTGGCCGACACCACCGCCGACCGCGACGCCTTCACCTGCCACCCGGAGCTGGCCCTCGCGGCCCTCCAGGTACACCACGAGGACCAGCTGGACGCCCTGCACACCCGGGCACTGTTCCGCGCCCTGCGCTCGATCTGCGGCTGACTGCATGCCGCCAGGAGCGCGGCCGGTTCCTCCCCTATGGGAACCGGCCGCACCTCCCTTTCCCGACGCGGCTACTCCGCTACGGGTAGCCGCGCCCCGTCCCGCAGGAACAGCGGGATCCGGTCCAGCGGGGCGTCGACGGTGACCGCCTCTCCGCCCTCGTAGGTCTCGCCGGTCCACGCGTCCGTCCACCGGGCACTCGCCGGCAGATACGTCATCCGGGTCGTCGCGCCCGCCTCCAGCACCGGTGCGACCAGCAGATCCGACCCGAACATGTAGGCGTCGGAGACCTGCCAGGCGAGCCTGTCCTCCGGAAACTCCAGGAACAGCGGCCGCATCACCGGCAGCCCCTCCTCGTGCGCCTCCCGCATCACGTCCAGGACATACGGCTTCAGCCGTTCCCGCAGCCGCAGGTACTTCTCCAGGATCGCCCCGGCCTCCTCGCCGTAGGACCACACCTCGTTCGGCCCGCCGGTCATCTCCGGCCCCAGCGGCATCCCCGGGTCACGGAACCCGTGCAGCCGCATCAGGGGAGACAGCGCCCCGAACTGGAACCACCGCACCATGACCTCGCGGTACGCCGGGTCCTCCGGGTCGCCGCCGTGGAAGCCGCCGATGTCGGTGTTCCACCAGGGGATGCCGGACAGGGCCGTGTTGAGACCGGCCGCGATCTGACGGCGCAGGGTCGGGAAGTCGGTGCCGATGTCGCCGGACCACAGGGCGGCGCCGTAGCGCTGACTGCCCGCCCAGGCCGAGCGGTTGAGGGTGATGACCTCCTCGCCCTCGGCGCGCAGGCCCTCGTAGAAGGTGCGGGAGTTCTCCGCGGGGTAGCTGTTGCCGACCTCCAGGCCGGGGCCCGCCCAGTAGCGCAGGTTCTCCTGGAAGCCCGGCTTGAGCTCGGGCTCGCAGGCGTCCAGCCAGAAGGCCGTGATGCCGTACGGCTCCAGGTAGTTCTCCTTCACCCGCGACCACACGAACTCACGGGCGTCCGGGTTCGTGGCGTCGTAGAAGGCGACCTGGACGGTGGAGGCGACCTGCTTGTCCGGCCAGTCGGCGTGCGCCATCGGGCCGTACTGGGTGCCGATGAAGTAGCCGCGCTGCTCCATCACGGGGTGGTTCTCGCTCAGCGGCGACACGGACGGCCACACGCTGACCACCAGCTTGATGCCGAGCTCCTCCAACTCGCGCACCATCGCCGCGGGATCCGGCCACTCGGCGGGGTCGAACTTCCACTCGCCCAGGTGCGTCCAGTGGAAGAAGTCGCACACGATGGCCGAGATGGGCAGCCCCCGGCGCTTGTACTCCCTCGCCACCGCGAGGAGTTCGTCCTGGGTGCGGTAGCGCAGCTTGCACTGCCAGAAGCCGGCCGCCCACTCCGGCAGCATCGGCGAACGGCCGGTGACCGCGCTGTAGCGGCGCTGGCCGTCCGCCGGGGTGCCCGCGGTGATCCAGTAGTCGATCTGCCGGGCCGAGTCGGCCACCCAGCGGGTGCCGTTGTGCGCCAGCTCCACGCGGCCGATCGCCGGGTTGTTCCACAGCAGGGTGTAGCCGCGGCTGGAGGAGAGCACCGGGATGCCGACCTCGGCGTTGCGCTGGACCAGGTCGAGGACCAGGCCCTTCTGGTCGAGGCGGCCGTGCTGGTGCTGCCCGAGGCCGTACAGCTTCTCGTCGTCGTAGGCGGCGAACCGCTGCTCCAGCCGGTGGTGGCCGTTCCCGACGGCTGTGTACAACCGTGACCCCGGCCACCAGAAGTGGGCGCGCTCCTCGGCCAGCACCTCCTGGCCGTCGTCGGTGCGCAGGAAGCGGATCAGGCCCTCGGCGCTCACCTCCACGGTGAGCGAGCCGACCGTCAACTGCCCTTCCCCCTCACCGATCTTGACGCTGCTCTCGGTGGCCGGCGCCTCGTCGAGCAGGGCGCCCGGCAGGCCCTCGAGGATCGGGCCACCGAGCCTGGCCCGTACCCGGACCGCGTCCGGACCCCACGGTTCGATGCGGAGGGTCTCCTGACGGCCGCTCCACTCCAGCGCGCCGTCCCGCTCCCGGAAGGTGCCGACGGTGGGTGACGACTGGGCGAGGCTGACCTGGGGCTGCGCCCCGGCCTGTGGCTGGTTTTCGGCAGACTGGTTCACGAAGGGTGCTCCCGAAAGACATGAGGGTGCCCGCAAAGGGCACGGAAGAGCGGGATCAGGAAGTACCGGAGGGTGCCGGACCCGTGCTCGCCCGGACCGTCAACTCCGGGGCGAGCAGCACGACTTCGTCCGTGCCCCGGCCGTCCAGCTTGGCGACCAGCCGCTCCACGGCGTGCCGCCCCATCTCCTGCGCGGGGATGGCGACGGACGTCAGCCGCACCGAGGCCTGTACGGCGACCTGGTCCGGGCAGACCGCGACCACCGACACGTCCTCGGGCACGGCACGGCCCTGCTGGCGCAGCAGCGCGAGCAACGGCTCGACCGCCGACTCGTTCTGCACGACGAAGCCGGTGGTGCCCGGCCGCTCGTCGAGAATGCGGGCGAGGGTGACGGCCATCGCGTCGTACCCGCCCTCGCACGGCCGGTGCAGCAGCCGTACGCCCAGCTCCTGGGCGCGCGAACGCAGTCCGTCGAGGGTGCGCTCGGCGAAGCCCGTGTGCCGCTCGTAGACGGCCGGGGCCTCCCCTATGACGGCGATGTCGCGGTGGCCGAGCATCGCCAGGTGCTCCACGCACAGCGCGCCGGTCGCCTTGAAGTCGAGGTCGACACAGGTCAGTCCGGAGGTGTCGGCGGGCAGGCCGATGAGGACCGAGGGCTGGTCGGTGCCGCGCAGCAACGGCAGCCGCTCGTCGTCGAGTTCGACGTCCATGAGGATCATCGCGTCGGCGAGCCCGCTGCCGGTGACCCGGCGCACCGCGTCGGGGCCCTCCTCGCCGGTCAGCAGCAGGACGTCGTACCCGTGGGTGCGGGCCGTGGTGGCGACCGCGATGGCGATCTCCATCATCACCGGTACGTACATGTCGGTGCGCAGTGGGACCATCAGCGCGATGATGTTCGACCTGCTGCTGGCCAGGGCCCGCGCACCCGCGTTCGGGTGGTAGCCGAGCTCGCGGATCGACTGCTCGACCCGCTGCCGGGTGGTCGTGGAGATGGACCGCTTGCCGCTGAGGACATAGCTCACCGTGCTCGCCGAGACTCCGGCATGCTGGGCGACCTCGGCGAGGGTGACCATCCAGCTCTCCAAGCGTGTGAAGCGCTTCGACAGTGCGCATTGCGAACAGGGGCGGGTGGGGGTGGTCCGACACTAGCTCTAGCGAGGGTGGGTGTCCATAGGGAGTCGAAGCGCTTCGACTGCTTTCTTCTCGGCTTTCTTCTCGAGCTGTCGTCCCATGGAAGAGGTCGTACCAGAAACATCCGCCGAACGGCTGCACAAAGGGTGGTGGCCTCGCCCCGAATCGGGTACATACGATCGGGTAGCACCCGTCGGTAACCAAATGGACCAAGATCCCGATTCGCGGCGAGGTGGCCCCCATGTCCGCAGCACCCGCACCCTCTTCCCGACGCCCCACCGTCACCGAACGCGAGGCCCGCCAGGTGGCGGAGGCGGCCCGTGAACAGGACTGGCGCAAGCCCAGCTTCGCCAAGGAACTCTTCCTCGGCCGCTTCCGCCTCGACCTCATCCACCCGCACCCCACCCCGTCCACCGAGGAGGCGCAGCGCGGCGAGCAGTTCCTCACCAAGCTGCGCGACTTCTGCGAGACGAAGGTCGACGGCGCGCTGATCGAACGGGAGGCCCGGATCCCCGACGAGGTGATCAACGGCCTCAAGGAACTCGGCGCCCTCGGCATGAAGATCGACACCAAGTACGGCGGCCTCGGCCTCACCCAGGTGTACTACAACAAGGCGCTCGCGCTGGCGGGCTCGGCCTCCCCGGCGATCGGCGTACTGCTGTCGGCGCATCAGTCGATCGGCGTACCGCAGCCGCTCAAGCTGTTCGGCACGCAGGAACAGAAGGAGCAGTTCCTGCCCCGCTGTGCGCGCACCGACATCAGCGCCTTCCTGCTCACCGAGCCGGACGTCGGCTCCGACCCGGCCCGCCTCGCGACCAGCGCGGTGCCGGACGGGGACGACTACATCCTCGACGGCGTGAAGCTGTGGACCACCAACGGCGTGGTCGCCGACCTGCTGGTCGTGATGGCCCGGGTGCCGAAGAGCGAGGGCCACAAGGGCGGCATCACCGCCTTCGTCGTCGAAACCAACTCGCCGGGCATCACCGTCGAGAACCGCAACGCCTTCATGGGTCTGCGCGGCATCGAGAACGGCGTCACCCGCTTCCACCAGGTCCGCGTCCCGGCGGCCAACCGGATCGGCCCGGAGGGCGCAGGGCTGAAGATCGCCCTCACCACCCTCAACACCGGCCGGCTCTCGCTCCCCGCGTCCTGCGTGGCCGCGGGCAAGTGGTGCCTGAAGATCGCCCGCGAGTGGTCGGCGGCCCGTGAGCAGTGGGGCAAGCCGATCGCCCACCACGAGGCCGTCGGGTCGAAGATCTCCTTCATCGCGGCGACCACCTTCGCCCTGGAGGCCGTACTCGACCTGTCCTCGCAGATGGCGGACGAGGACCGCAACGACATCCGCATCGAGGGCGCCCTGGCCAAGCTCTTCTCCTCGGAGATGGCCTGGCTCATCGCCGACGAGCTCGTCCAGATCCGCGGCGGCCGCGGCTTCGAGACGGCCGCCTCCCTCGCCGCCCGCGGCGAGAAGGCGGTCCCGGCCGAACAGGTCCTGCGCGATCTGCGCATCAACCGCATCTTCGAGGGCTCGACCGAGATCATGCACCTGCTGATCGCGCGCGAGGCCGTCGACGCCCACCTGACCGTGGCCGGCGACCTGATCGACCCGGAGAAATCCCTTCAGGACAAGGCGAAGGCGGGCGCCAACGCCGGAGTCTTCTACGCCAAGTGGCTCCCGAAACTGGTCGCGGGACCGGGACAACTCCCCGTCTCCTACGGCCAGTTCAAGCACGGTGTGGACCTCTCCCCGCACCTGCGCTACGTCGAACGGCACGCCCGCAAGCTGGCCCGCTCCACCTTCTACGCCATGTCCCGCTGGCAGGGAAGGATGGAGACCAAGCAGGGCTTCCTCGGCCGCATCGTCGACATCGGCGCCGAACTGTTCGCGATGAGCGCGGCCTGCGTACGGGCGGAGCTCCTGCGCAGCCAGGGCGACCACGGCCGCGAGGCCTACCAGCTCGCCGACGTCTTCTGCCGCCAGTCCCGCATCCGCGTCGAGGAACTCTTCGGCCGCCTGTGGACCAACACCGACGACCTCGACCGCAAGCTGGTCAAGGGCATCATGTCGGGCACCTACGAATGGCTGGAGGACGGCATCGTCGACCCGTCGGGCGAGGGACCGTGGATCGCCGCGGCGGACCCCGGAGCCTCGGCCAAGGAGAACGTGCACCGCCCCATCCGCTGACCGCACCAGCCCCTGAGGGGACCCCCCGGCGCGTGATCTTCACGGCGTTTCGCCGGGGGCTGTCCGGCCGACCCGAGCGGGGCCCGGCGCATGCCGAGGCCCGTGACGCCGGACTCAACCGCCGGGCGGCCCCAGGGGGATCCCCCTTCAACCCCCGCAGAGCCCGACAAGCCACCCGCCCGAGCGACGCACTGTCCACCCCGCGCCCCGGCTCGGCAACAATGGAGGGATGAGCGACAGTCCAGCCCCCCTCGCCGACCCGCATCTCGTCTACGACCCCGTGGCGGGAACCGGCCCGAAGGACGTGGTGATCCTCGGCTCCACCGGGTCGATCGGCACCCAGGCCATCGACCTCGTGCTGCGCAACCCCGACCGCTTCCGGGTCACCGGCCTGTCCGCCAACGGCGGGCGGATCGCCCTCCTCGCCGAGCAGGCGCACCGGCTGCGGGTGCGGACCGTCGCGGTGGCCCGCGAGGACGCCGCGGAGGCACTGCGCGAGGCGCTCACCGCGCAGTACGGCGCGGGGGAGCCGCTCCCGGAGATCCTCGCCGGGGCGGAGGCGGCCACCCAGCTCGCCGCGTCCGACTGCCACACCGTGCTCAACGGCATCACCGGCTCCATCGGCCTGGCCCCGACCCTCGCCGCCCTGGAGGCGGGCCGCACCCTCGCGCTCGCCAACAAGGAGTCGCTCATCGTCGGCGGCCCGCTGGTCAAGGCGCTCGCCAAGCCCGGGCAGATCATTCCGGTCGACTCCGAGCACGCGGCCCTGTTCCAGGCGCTGGCGGCGGGCACACGGGCCGACGTCCGGAAGCTGGTCGTGACCGCCTCCGGCGGGCCCTTCCGCGGCCGTACCAAGGCCGAGCTGGCGAACGTCACCGTCCAGGACGCCCTCGCCCACCCCACCTGGGCCATGGGCCCGGTGATCACGATCAACTCGGCGACCCTCGTCAACAAGGGCCTCGAGGTGATCGAGGCACACTTGCTGTACGACATTCCCTTCGACCGCATTGAGGTCGTCGTGCATCCCCAGTCGTATGTCCACTCGATGATTGAGTTCACGGACGGATCGACGATCGCCCAGGCGACTCCCCCCGACATGCGCGGGCCCATCGCCATCGGCCTCGGCTGGCCCGAGCGCGTCCCCGACGCGGCACCGGCCTTCGACTGGAGCACGGCGTCGACGTGGGAGTTCTTCCCGCTCGACAATGACGCGTTCCCGTCGGTGAACCTCGCCCGGCACGTGGGTGAGCTCGCGGGCACCGCCCCGGCGGTGTTCAATGCGGCCAACGAGGAGTGCGTGGAGGCGTTCCGCAGTGGCGCGCTGCCGTTCAACGGGATCATGGAGACCGTGACCAGGGTCGTCGAGGAGCACGGCACCCCGCCCACGGGAACCTCACTCACCGTGCCGGACGTCCTCGAAGCGGAGACCTGGGCACGGGCCCGGGCCCGGGAACTGACGGCGCAGACGACTTCTGCCGCGGAGGCGCGTGCATGACATCCCTGATGATGATCCTCGGCATAGTGATCTTCGTGGTCGGTCTGCTGGTCTCGATCGCGTGGCACGAGCTGGGGCATCTGTCCACCGCCAAGCTCTTCGGCATCCGCGTGCCGCAGTACATGGTGGGCTTCGGCCCCACCCTGTGGTCGCGGAAGAAGGGCGAGACGGAGTACGGCTTCAAGGCCGTCCCGCTCGGCGGCTACATCCGCATGATCGGCATGTTCCCGCCGGGCGACGACGGCCGGATCACCGCGCGCTCCACCTCGCCCTGGCGCGGCATGATCGAGGACGCCCGCTCGGCGGCCTTCGAGGAGCTGCGGCCCGGGGACGAGAACCGCCTCTTCTACACCCGCGCCCCCTGGAAGCGGGTCATCGTGATGTTCGCGGGCCCCTTCATGAACCTGATCCTGGCCGTGGCGCTGTTCCTCACGGTCCTGATGGGCTTCGGCATCACCCAGCAGACCACCACCGTCAGCTCCGTCTCGCAGTGCGTCATCGCCCAGAGCGAGAACCGCGACAAGTGCACGAAGTCCGACGCCGCCTCACCGGCCGCCGCCGCGGGCCTCAAGGCCGGCGACAAGATCGTGTCCTTCAACGGCGTGCGCACGGACGACTGGAACAAGCTCTCCGACCTCATCCGCGCCACCCCCGGCAAGGACGTGGCGATCGTCGTCGACCGCAAGGGCCAGGAGACGACCCTGCACGCGAAGATCGCCACCAACCAGGTCGCGAAGAAGGACTCCACCGGTCACGTCGTCCCGGGCAAGTACGTCACCGCCGGCTTCCTCGGCTTCAGCGCCGCCAACGGCGTCGTCCGCCAGGACTTCGGCGAGTCGGTGTCCTGGATGGGCGACCGGCTCGGCGAGGCCGTCAGCTCCATCGCGGACCTGCCCGGCAAGATCCCCGCCCTGTGGGACGCGGCCTTCGACGGCGCCCCCCGCCAGCCCGACTCCCCGATGGGCGTGGTCGGCGCGGCCCGGGTCGGCGGCGAGATCTTCACCATGGACATCCCGCCGACCCAGCAGCTGGCCACGGCCCTGATGCTGATCGCCGGCTTCAACCTCTCCCTGTTCCTCTTCAACATGCTCCCGCTGCTCCCGCTCGACGGCGGACACATCGCGGGCGCCCTGTGGGAGTCCCTGCGCCGCCACCTGGCGAGGGTGCTGCGGCGCCCGGACCCGGGCCCGTTCGACGTGGCGAAGCTGATGCCGGTGGCGTACGTGGTGGCGGGCGTCTTCGTCTGCTTCACCCTGCTGGTGCTGATCGCGGACGTGGTCAACCCCGTGAAAATCACCTAGGGAAAAGCAACTGGTCACGCGGAGTTCGTGGCGGCCCGGCACGCTCTGTGCCGGGCCGCCTTCCCATTAGCGGGTCTACCGGCGAGTGCGTCCCCCCGCCGGGTGTGTTCGAGGTGGGGGCGTGCTGGGGCCCGCGCCGGTGCCGTAATCTCGAAGCGAAGCCTGGAGCCCGATGATCCGGGACCGGACCTTGATCCACGACTTGGGGTTGCACAGCAGATGACTGCGATTTCTCTCGGCATGCCGTCCGTTCCGACCAGGGTTGCCGAGCGTCGGCAGAGCAGGCAGATCCAGGTCGGCTCCGTGGCGGTCGGCGGCGACGCGCCCGTGTCCGTGCAGTCGATGACCACCACCCGCACGTCCGACATCGGCGCGACCCTCCAGCAGATCGCCGAGCTCACCGCCTCCGGCTGCCAGATCGTGCGTGTCGCCTGCCCCACGCAGGACGACGCGGACGCGCTCGCCACCATCGCGAAGAAGTCGCAGATCCCGGTCATCGCCGACATCCACTTCCAGCCGAAGTACGTGTTCGCGGCCATCGAGGCGGGCTGCGCGGCCGTCCGCGTCAATCCGGGCAACATCAAGCAGTTCGACGACAAGGTCAAGGAGATCGCGCGGGCCGCCAAGGACCACGGCACCCCGATCCGCATCGGCGTCAACGCCGGCTCCCTCGACCGGCGCCTGCTCCAGAAGTACGGCAAGGCGACCCCCGAGGCCCTGGTCGAATCGGCCCTCTGGGAGGCGTCCCTCTTCGAGGAGCACGACTTCCGGGACATCAAGATCTCGGTCAAGCACAACGACCCGGTCGTCATGATCGAGGCGTACAAGCAGCTCGCCGCCCAGTGCGACTACCCCCTGCACCTGGGGGTGACGGAGGCCGGTCCCGCGTTCCAGGGCACGATCAAGTCGGCGGTCGCCTTCGGCGCGCTGCTCTCGCAGGGCATCGGCGACACGATCCGCGTCTCCCTCTCCGCGCCCCCCGTGGAGGAGGTCAAGGTCGGCAACCAGATCCTGGAGTCCCTGAACCTCAAGCAGCGCGGCCTGGAGATCGTCTCCTGCCCGTCCTGCGGCCGCGCCCAGGTCGACGTCTACAAGCTGGCCGAGGAGGTCACGGCGGGCCTGACCGGCATGGAGGTCCCCCTTCGCGTCGCCGTCATGGGCTGCGTCGTCAACGGCCCCGGCGAGGCCCGCGAGGCCGACCTCGGCGTCGCCTCCGGCAACGGCAAGGGCCAGATCTTCGTCAAGGGCGAGGTCATCAAGACGGTCCCCGAGTCCAAGATCGTGGAGACCCTCATCGAGGAGGCCATGAAGCTGGCCGAACAGATGGAGGCGGACGGCACCCCGTCCGGTGAGCCGTCGGTCTCGGTGGCGGGCTGAGGACACTTCGGCGCGGGGAAACTTCGGGCTGAGGAAACTTTCGGGCCGGGGATCTCGGGCTGAGGCAACTTTTCGAGCGCCGGTCGGGGCTGGGTCGTTCAGCCCGTCCGGCGTTCGAGGACGAGGCCGTTCAGGCCGATGAGCGGGGGCCCGGGGGCGGCAGCCCCCGGACGGCACACCAGCCAAGCGCCCACCGGGCAACGGCCAGTACGCCAACCGGGGGGCGGCACCGCCCAGCTTCCGCAGGTACAGTGCGGAGATCAGCAGAACCGCACGATGAGGCCCGCACGTGTTGACGCAGACCACCTCACGGGTGCTCGAACCGAGCGACCTGGACGCCGCGCTCGCCGTCCTCGACCGCGAGCCGGTCGCGAACGCCTTTGTGACCTCCCGGGTGCAGGTCGCGGGCCTCGACCCGTGGCGGCTCGGAGGCGAGATGTGGGGCTTCTACGAGGAGGGCATGCTGACCTCCCTCTGCTACGCGGGCGCCAACCTCGTCCCGATCTGCGCAGGCCCGCGCGCCGTACGCGCCTTCGCCGACCGCGCCCGCAGGGCCGGCCGCCGCTGCTCGTCGATAGTCGGCCCCGTCGAGGCCACCACCCAGCTGTGGCGCCTGCTCGAACCCAGCTGGGGCCCGGCCCGCGAGGTCCGCGCCCACCAGCCGCTCATGGTCACCGACCGGATGCCCGCCGGCATCGCCCCGGATCCCTACGTCCGCCGCATCCGCAAGGACGAGATGGAGACGATCATGCCGGCCTGCGTGGCGATGTTCACCGAGGAGGTCGGCGTCTCGCCCCTCGCGGGGGACGGCGGGCTGCTGTACCAGGCCCGCGTCGCCGAACTCGTCGGCTCCGGCCGCTCGTTCGCCCGCCTGGACGAGCACGGCAAGGTCGTCTTCAAGGCGGAGATCGGCGCGGCCACCCCCCAGGCCTGCCAGATCCAAGGGGTGTGGGTCGCCCCCGAGTACCGGGGGAGGGGGCTCGCAGCCCCGGGCATGGCCGCGGTCCTCGGCTACGCGCTGTCGGACGTGGCCCCGATCGTCAGCCTCTACGTCAACGACTTCAACACCCCCGCGCGAAGGGCGTACCAGCGGGTGGGGTTCCAGGAGGTCGGCGCTTTCATGAGCGTTCTCTTCTAGCCGCACTTCAAGCCGCACTTCCCGCCGCAGTTCACAGCACTGTTCTGAGCCTCGTACGAGACCTGTAGTCTCCCCGGCATGCTGCGCTTTCCCGGTCACGGACACCACCACCCCGAAGACGTCGTGATCGGCCCCCTCGACCTGTCCGCCCGGGTCGACGAGGCGCTCGCCGTGCAGGCCGTGGCCTTCGGACTCGGCTCCGACGAGGTCGCCGTACGACGGCAGATCGTCCTGCGGCACATGACGTACCCGGGAGCCCGCGCACTCGGCGCCACCGTCGAAGGCCGCCTCGTCGGCTTCGTCTACGGCATGCCGAACGACCGCACGCACTGGTGGTCCACCGTCGTCGAGCCGTACCTCCGCGCGCAGGGGCACGACGGCTGGCTCGACAACTCCTTCGTGATCACCGAGCTGCACGTCCACCCGCGCCACCAGAACCTCGGCATCGGCCGCTCCCTGATCACGACCATCACCGACGGTGCCACCGAGCCCCGCTCGATCCTGTCGGCGATCGACGTCGACAGCCCGGCCCGCGGCCTCTACCGCTCCCTCGGCTACCAGGACCTGGCCCGCCAGGTCCTCTTCCCGAGCGCCCCGAAGCCGTACGCCGTGATGGGCGCCCCCCTCCCCCTCCGGCGTCGTTAACGGATTTCCACCGGCGCAGCAGGCCCGGCTAACCTCCATGCCATCACCGTTTCCCGGCAGGAGTACGAGAACCATGGCGAACGCACCGGTCCAGCGCATGTCCCAGTTGATGGCGAAGACGCTGCGTGACGACCCGGCGGACGCCGAGGTCCTCAGCCACAAGCTCCTCGTCCGCGCCGGCTACGTGCGCCGCACCGCTGCCGGCATCTGGAGCTGGCTGCCCCTCGGCATGCGGGTCCTGCGCAACGTGGAGCGGGTCGTCCGTGAGGAGATGGACGCGATCGGCGCCCAGGAGGTGCTGCTCCCCGCCATCCTGCCGCGCGAGCCGTACGAGGCGACCGGCCGCTGGGACGAGTACGGCGCCGAGCTCTTCCGCCTCCAGGACCGCAAGGGCGGCGACTACCTCCTCGGCCCGACCCACGAGGAGATCTTCACCCTGCTGGTGAAGGACCAGGCGTCCTCCTACAAGGACCTGCCGGTCATCCTCTACCAGATCCAGAACAAGTACCGCGACGAGGCCCGCCCGCGGGCCGGCATCCTGCGCGGCCGTGAGTTCCTCATGAAGGACTCGTACTCCTTCGACACCGAGGACGAGGGCCTGGCCCAGTCCTACGCGCTGCACCGCCAGGCCTACCAGAAGATCTTCACGCGCCTCGGCCTCGACTACCGCATCTGCGCCGCCACCGCGGGCGCGATGGGCGGCTCCAAGTCGGAGGAGTTCCTCGCCCCCGCGGAGGCCGGCGAGGACACCTTCGCGGACTGTCCGAACTGCGACTTCGCGGCCAACACCGAGGCGATCACCTACGAGCTCAAGCCGGTGGACGCCGCAGGCGTGCCCGCGCTGGAGGAGATCCCCACCCCCGACACCCCGACCATCGAGACCCTCGCCGCCTTCCTGGAGGTCCCGGCCTCCGCCACCCTGAAGAACCTCCTCGTGAAGGTCGACGGCGAGATCGTCGCCGTCGGTGTCCCCGGCGACCGCGAGGTCGACATGGACAAGGTCGAGGCGCACTTCGCTCCGGGGATCGTCGAGATGGTCACCGAGGCGGACTTCGCGGGCCGCCCGGACCTGGTCCGCGGTTACGTCGGCCCGCAGGGGCGGGGCGAGAAGGTCAAGTACATCGCCGACCCGCGCGTGGCCCCCGGCACCTCCTGGATCACCGGCGCCAACAAGGCGGCCACGCACGCCAGGAACGTCGTGGCGGGCCGTGACTTCGAGGTCGACCAGTACGTCGACGTCGTGGTCGTCCAGGAGGGCGACCCGTGCCCCAAGTGCGGCACCGGCCTCAAGCTGGACCGCGCCATCGAGATCGGCCACATCTTCCAGCTCGGCCGCAAGTACGCGGACGCCCTGAAGCTCGACGTCCTCGGCCAGAACGGCAAGCCGGTCCGCGTCACCATGGGCTCCTACGGCATCGGCGTCTCCCGCGCGGTCGCGGCCATCGCCGAGCAGAACGCCGACGAGCAGGGCCTGTGCTGGCCCGCCGAGGTCGCCCCGGCCGATGTGCACGTCGTCGCCGCGGGCAAGGCCCTGCAGATCGAACTCGCCCTCGACGTCTCCGAGAAGCTGCGGGCGGCCGGTCTGCGCGTCCTGGTGGACGACCGGGCGGGCGTCTCCCCGGGCGTCAAGTTCACGGACGCCGAACTCATCGGCGTACCGAAGATCCTGGTCGCCGGCCGCCGCTCCGCCGAAGGCGTCCTGGAGCTGAAGGACCGCAGGACCGGCGAGCGCGAGGAGCTGACGGTGGACGAGGCGATCGCCCGCCTGAGCGCTTGAGAACGCTGAAGACGAAACTCCTCAGGAACGTCTCCGTCTCTGGAGCGTCCTGAGGAGCGCGGGGCTATTTCGCCAATTTCCGCACGACGCTGAGTCGTCCCCTCATCATTTCCGACCACATGGGCAATACATGTGGCAGACGGTGCACGGGTGAGGGGGAGAGGGATGACTCTGAGGGAAGACGCGCGTGAGCTCCAGGGCGAACTGGCCGTCCTGCGCCGGGCGTTGCACCGGGAGCCGGAGATAGGGCTGCACCTGCCGCGCACACAGGAGAAGGTGCTGGCCGCGCTGGACGGACTGCCGCTGGAGATCAGCACCGGCCGTTCGCTCTCCTCCGTCACGGCCGTGCTGCGCGGCGGCGGCGCGCCCGACGGCCCCGTCGTACTGCTGCGCGGCGACATGGACGCCCTGCCCGTGACCGAGCGCACCGGCGCGGAGTTCGCCTCCCGGATCGCGGGCGCCATGCACGCCTGCGGCCACGACCTGCACACCGCCGGTCTGGTCGGCGCCGCCCGGCTGCTCGCGGACCGGCGCGAGAGCCTCACCGGGGACGTGGTGTTCATGTTCCAGCCGGGGGAGGAGGGCTGGGACGGCGCCGGGCACATGGTCGAGGAGGGTGTGCTGGCGGCGGCGGGACGCCCGGTCGACGCCGCCTACGGACTGCACGTCAGCTCGTCGTCGTACCCCACCGGCGTCTTCGCCTCCCGCCCCGGCCCGCTGATGGCGGCCTCGGCGGGCCTGCATGTGCGCGTGGTCGGCGCCGGCGGCCACGGCTCCCGCCCGCACGACTCCCTGGACCCGATCCAGGCGGCCTGCGAGATGGTCACCGCGCTGCAGACCATGGTGACCCGGCGCTTCGACGTGTTCGACCCGGTCGTGGTCACCGTCGGCACCTTCCACGCCGGCACCCGGCGCAACATCATCCCCGACGACGCGGCCTTCGAGGCGACCGTCCGCACCTTCTCGCCGGCCGCCGCCGAACGCATCGCAGAGGTCTCCGTACGCCTCTGCCGGGACATCGCCACCGCCCACGGCCTCACCGCCGAGGTCGACTTCGTCCCCGAATACCCGGTCACGGTCAATGACGCCGGCGAACACGACTTCGTAGCCGACACCGTCCGCGAGGCCTTCGGGGAGGAGCGCTACGAGCAGCTCACCGACCCGATCACCGGCTCGGAGGACTTCTCCAGGGTCCTGGACCGGGTGCCGGGCGCCTTCGTCTTCCTGGGCGCCGACACCACCGGCGACCCGCAGACCGCCCCCACCAACCACTCGCCGCTCGCCGCCTTCGACGACGCGGTGCTGTCCGACGGGGCCGCCCTGCTCGCCGAACTCGCCGTCCGCCGACTCGACCGTCCCGCCGGGGAGACACAGCGCGCCCGTACCACCTGATCCGCGCGGTGCCCGCCCTCGGCCTGGTCCTCAGGGGCGAAGGGCGAGCGAACTGCCGTAAGGGGCGCGGGGCCGCATCGACCTGCGGCTCCGCCGCGACGGGGGAGCGACAAGCCCCCACGAACCCGCAGCCCCCAAACAACCTCAACTCCCCAGCGGAACCGCCCTAAAGCCACCCGGCGAACTCCAGCAACAGCTCCGCGTCCTTGGCCCGCCCGACCCGAAGCGCCCGCACCCCCGACTCCACAGCCCGGAACAGCGTCCACCCCCGCAACCGCTCCTGATCCACATCCAGCGACTCGGCAAGCCGCTTCACCCGCCGCCGGGTGGTCGCCGGCCCCGCCGGCGAGGCGATCAGATCCTCCACCCGGTCCCGCACCAGCCGAGCCAGGTCGAACGCACACTCACCCACCACCGGATCGGGCCCCACGGCCAGCCACGGCATCCGCTCGCCGGCGAGAACCTTGCTCTGCCGGAACGTCCCGTGCAGCAGCCGCTGCTCAGGCGGGTCCGCCAGCAGTTCCTCACGGGCGGCGAGCGCGTCGTCGACCAGCACGGCCACCCCGGCGAAGCCCGAGGCGGTCGCCCGCATGGCCTCCGCCTGCCGCGCGGTCCGCTCGGCCACGGTCTCGAAGACATGCGCGCCCTCGTCGGCAGGTGGCTCCACCCACAACCGCCGCAACGTCCCCGCCGCCTCCAGCAGCGCCTTCGCCTCCGGCAACGACCGCACCGACACATCCGGATGCAGCCGCTCCAGCAGCAACACACCCTCCGTCGTGAACGGTTCGACCAGCTGTACGGCGCCCACACCGCCCCAGTGCGCCAGCGCCGCCCGCTCGCTCTCCGGACGGGCCCGGGGCGGAGCCAGCTTCAGCACGGCGGGCGTCCCGTCGGGGCGCCGCACCAGCACGACCAGGCTGCTGCGCCCGCCGGGCACCTGCACCCGTTCCACGGTCAACTCGCGTAGCGCAACCGCCTGCCGGGCCGCCTCGGGCAGCTTCTCCAGCCAGTCGTCGCCGTCCGGTGCCGTCTCACCGAGCGCCCTGACCAGACGCTGCGGCGGTGCGAAAACCATGCGCGAGTCGTTCCCTTCCAGTACGCGTTACGCCGTGGGGGCCGGCGAGGCCGGGGCGGTGGCCGCCCGCTCGGCGAGCCCAGGGAAGGCTACGCTCTCACCGCTCCAGCGCACCGCCCGCACCGCCGCCTCCCGCAGCGCCCCGGCGGCCGCGCGCCGCCGCTCGCCCCCGGTTGCCCGCACCAGGTCGGAGTACACCCCGGCCACCCGGTCCTCCAGTTCGGCGGCGAGCCGCACGGCGGCGGCCGAGTCCGGCACCGGGAACGGCAGCGCGTACCCCGCCGCCGCGGCCACCGGCGTGCCGCCCAGGTCGCGTACCTCGCGGGTGAGCGCATCCCGCCGGGCCCGGTGCGCGTCGTAGGCCGCCCGGGCCTCCGCACGCCGTCCCGCGCGGATCCGCCCGCCGACCACCCCATAGCCGTACACGGCCGCATGCTCGGCGGCCAGCGCCGCCTGCAGGGCCTTCAGTTCCTTCTCCCGGCTCACCCGGCACCCTCCGTCAGCAGATACGCATGCGCCGCCCCGGCCGCCGCCACCGAGGCCAGCAGCCGCGCCAGCTCACCCGGCACGTCGAGCAGTGCCGCGATCCGTCGGTCGGCCAGAGCCCGCTCGGCGGCGGCAAGCCCGGCGAGGGCGTCCTTCTCGTTCGCGGGCACGGCGGCGGAAGGCGCAGCCGGATCCGGCGTCGCGGGGGCGGCCTTCGCCACCGTCCCCCCGAAAGCCTCCACATGCCGGCCGACCTCCGCCCGCAGCGCCCCCAACTGCTCCGCCACGGCGGGATGCGCGGCGATCACGGCGTCGTACCGCCCGAGCAGCCCCACACTGTCCCGCGCCGCACGCGCGCGTGCCTTCTCCGTGACCGACGGACTGCCGCCGGCACTCTGCTCGGACTCCCCGGCGGAGCACCCCACCAACAGGGCGGCCCCGGCGGCCGAAGCGAGCACGGATCTTCTACGCGGCCCCGAGAGGGCACGCAAGGGTGGGGGGTACGGCACGGCTGACGTCCTCGGGGGGCTCGTACGAACACACGGGCGGGAAGAGCGGCCCGCCGTGATCACGGTACCCGCGCCCGCCCCCCGGTGTTCATCGGCACCGCACGTCCGTACGTGTACGGCAACACACCCTGCGACCGGATACCCTTTGACCAGACACGCGACCCATCCCACAACAGCACACGCGGCCGAGGAGTCACCCGGATGAGCACCACCCAGAGCGAGAGGCTGCGAGAGCTCCTGGAACCGCTCGTCAGCTCCCAGGGCCTGGATCTGGAAGAGATCGCAGTGGACTCCGTCGGACGCAAGCGGGTGCTGCGCGTGGTCGTCGACTCCGACACCGGGGCCGATCTGGACCAGATCGCCGATGTGAGCCGCGCGCTCTCGGCGAAGCTGGACGAGACGGACGCGATGGGCGACGGCGAGTACACCCTCGAGGTCGGAACCCCGGGCGCGGAGCGCTCCCTCACCGAGCACCGGCACTACGTGCGCGCGGTCGACCGGCTGGTGAAGTTCCAGCTGACCGACAGCGGCGAACTGGTCGCCAGGATCCTGAAGGTCGACGACGAAGGCCTCGACCTCGAGGTGCCCGGGGTGAAGGGCCGCAGGCCCACGAGCCGCAGACTCGCCTTCTCGGACATCGACAAGGCGCGCGTGCAGGTCGAGTTCAACCGCAAGAACGAGAAGGAAGAGGAGGCGTAGCCGTGGACATCGACATGAGTGCCCTGCGGGGCTTGGTACGGGAGAAGGAGATCTCCTTCGACCTGCTGGTCGAGGCGATCGAGTCGGCCCTCCTCATCGCCTACCACCGAACCGAGGGAAGCCGCCGCCACGCGCGCGTGGAGCTCAACCGGGAGACCGGCCACGTGACGGTGTGGGCGAAGGAGGATCCCGAGGACCTCGAGGAGGGCCAGGAGCCCCGCGAGTTCGACGACACCCCGTCCGGCTTCGGCCGTATCGCCGCCACCACCGCCAAGCAGGTCATCCTGCAGCGCCTGCGCGATGCCGAGGACGACGCGACGCTCGGCGAGTACGCAGGCCGCGAGGGCGACATCGTCACCGGCGTGGTCCAGCAGGGCCGCGACCCGAAGAACGTGCTCGTGGACATCGGCAAGCTGGAGGCCATCCTGCCGGTGCAGGAGCAGGTGCCGGGCGAGACGTACCCGCACGGCATGCGGCTGCGGTCGTACGTCGTACGGGTGGCGAAGGGCGTCCGCGGCCCGTCCGTGACCCTCTCGCGCACCCACCCGAACCTGGTGAAGAAGCTCTTCGCCCTGGAGGTGCCGGAGATCGCCGACGGCTCCGTGGAGATCGCCGCGATCGCCCGTGAGGCCGGTCACCGCACCAAGATCGCCGTACGGTCCACCCGTTCGGGCCTGAACGCCAAGGGCGCCTGCATCGGCCCCATGGGCGGGCGGGTGCGCAACGTCATGGGCGAGCTGAACGGCGAGAAGATCGACATCGTCGACTGGTCGGACGACCCGGCGGAGATGGTCGCCAACGCGCTGTCGCCGGCGCGGGTCTCCAAGGTGGAGGTCGTGGACCTCGCCGCCCGCTCCGCGCGCGTGACGGTGCCGGACTACCAGCTGTCGCTGGCGATCGGCAAGGAAGGGCAGAACGCCCGCCTCGCGGCCCGGCTGACCGGCTGGCGGATCGACATCCGCCCGGACACCGAGCCGGCCGAGGACCAGCGCGCGGAGCAGCGCGGGGAATAGATCCAAGCCGCGGATGGCTTAGATCACGACAGTTGTATGCGCGGAACTGTTCGATTCTTGCCCCAAAGGGGTGAGGTCGCCACGGGGAGGTAGACTTAAGGGTGTCTGGCCGGACGCGCGCCCGCGCATGCCCTGAGCGCACCTGTGTGGGGTGCAGGCAGCGAGCGGCCAAGAAGGATCTGCTGCGCATCGTGGCGGTCGAGGGCGCATGCGTCCCCGATCATCGCGGTACGCTGCCCGGCCGGGGTGCTTATGTGCACCCCGCCCTGGTCTGTCTCGACCTGGCGGTACGCCGCCGGGCGTTCACGCGGGCGCTGCGCGCCCCGGGAGCGCTCGACACAAAGGCGTTGCGCCTCTATGTCGAGCAGGCAACACCGTAAGACGTGGTCGTACGGAACCTCCGTGCGGCCCTGGTACCCCGCGAGTTGGAAGTAGGTCGAGATTGCGATGAGCACTCGATGAGCACGCGATGAGTACGCCCATGAAGTAGCGACGGTCCGGACGCAACCCGGACCTAAAAGGAGCGAAGTGGCTAAGGTCCGGGTATACGAACTCGCCAAGGAGTTCGGGGTTGAGAGCAAGGTCGTCATGGCCAAGCTCCAGGAACTCGGTGAATTCGTCCGTTCGGCGTCTTCGACCATCGAAGCGCCCGTCGTCCGTAAACTGACGGACGCCCTCCAGCAGGGCAGCGGAGGCGGCAAGTCCGCCCCCGCACGCAAGGCTGCCCCGGCGAAGCCGGCAGCCCCCTCTCCGGCGCAGGCTGCCCGTCCGGCCGCCCCGCGCCCGCCGGCCCCCAAGCCGGCCGCCGCCGAGAAGCCCGCGGCTCCCGCCGCGCCGGCCGCTCCCGGCCCCCGTCCCACCCCGGGCCCGAAGCCCGCGCCGCGGCCCGCCCCGGCGTCCCCGGCTCCGACCACGCCCGAGTTCACGGCACCCCCGGCGGCTCCCGCCGCCCCGGCCGCCTCCCAGGGCCAGGGCTCCGGCCCGCGTCCGGGCGCCCCGCGTCCGGCAGGCCAGGCCCCGCGTCCGGGCGCCCGTCCCGGCGGCCCCGCTCAGGGCGGCCAGGGTCGCGGCGACCGCGGTGACCGTCCCGGCGCCCCGCGTCCGGGTGGCCAGGCGCCGCGTCCCGGTGCCCGTCCGGCCGGTCCCCGTCCGGGCAACAACCCCTTCACCTCCGGTGGCTCCACCGGCATGGCGCGCCCGCAGGCGCCCCGTCCGGGCGGTGCCCCGCGTCCCGGTGGCCCGGGTGCCCCGGGTGGTGCCCCGCGTCCGCAGGGTGCCGGCCAGGGCGGTCCGCGTCCCCAGGGTGCTGCGGGCGGTCCCCGTCCGCAGGCTCCGGGCGGCCCGCGTCCGACCCCGGGCGGCATGCCCCGTCCGCAGGGCGGTCCCCGTCCCGGCGGCGGTCCCGGCGGCCCGCGTCCGAACCCCGGCATGATGCCGCAGCGTCCGGCTGCCGGCCCGCGTCCCGGCGGCGGTGGCCCCGGCGGCCGCGGTCCCGGCGGCGGCGGTCGTCCCGGTGGCGGCGGCGGTCGTCCCGGCGGCGGTGGCGGCTTCGCCGGTCGTCCCGGTGGCGGTGGCGGCGGCTTCGCCGGTCGTCCGGCCGGTCCCGGTGGCGGTGGCGGCGGTTTCGCCGGTCGTCCGGGTGGTCCCGGCGGTGGCGGCGGTGGCCGTCCCGGCTTCGGCGGTCGTCCCGGTGGTCCGGGCGGTCGTGGTGGCACGCAGGGCGCCTTCGGTCGTCCCGGCGGTCCCGCGCGCCGCGGTCGCAAGTCGAAGCGGCAGAGGCGCCAGGAGTACGAGGCCATGCAGGCCCCGTCGGTCGGCGGCGTGATGCTGCCTCGCGGCAACGGCGAGACCATTCGCCTGTCGCGCGGTGCCTCCCTCACCGACTTCGCGGAGAAGATCAACGCCAACCCGGCGTCGCTCGTCGCGGTCATGATGAACCTGGGCGAGATGGTCACGGCCACGCAGTCCGTCTCCGACGAGACGCTGCAGCTCCTCGCGGGCGAGATGAACTACGAGGTTCAGATCGTCAGCCCCGAGGAGGAGGACCGCGAGCTGCTCGAGTCCTTCGACATCGAGTTCGGCGAGGACGAGGGCGGCGAAGAGGACCTGGTCGTCCGTCCGCCGGTCGTGACCGTCATGGGTCACGTCGACCACGGAAAGACCCGACTGCTCGACGCCATCCGCAAGACGAACGTCATCGCGGGCGAGGCCGGCGGCATCACCCAGCACATCGGTGCCTACCAGGTCGCGACCGAGGTCAACGACGAAGAGCGCAAGATCACCTTCATCGACACCCCGGGTCACGAGGCGTTCACCGCCATGCGTGCCCGTGGTGCGAAGTCGACCGACATCGCGATCCTGGTCGTCGCGGCCAACGACGGCGTCATGCCGCAGACGGTCGAGGCGCTCAACCACGCCAAGGCGGCCGACGTCCCGATCGTCGTCGCGGTCAACAAGATCGACGTCGAGGGCGCCGACCCGACCAAGGTGCGCGGTCAGCTCACCGAGTACGGGCTGGTGGCCGAGGAGTACGGCGGCGACACGATGTTCGTCGACATCTCCGCCAAGCAGGGTCTGCACATCGACTCCCTGCTGGAGGCCGTGGTCCTCACCGCGGACGCCTCGCTCGACCTGCGGGCCAACCCGAACCAGGACGCGCAGGGCATCTCCATCGAGTCCCGCCTCGACCGCGGCCGTGGTGCCGTGTCGACGGTCCTCGTCCAGCGAGGCACCCTGCGGGTCGGCGACACGATGGTCGTGGGCGACGCCTACGGCCGAGTCCGCGCCATGCTCGACGACAACGGCAACAACGTCGCCGAGGCCGGCCCGTCGACGCCGGTCCAGGTCCTGGGCCTGACCAACGTCCCGGGTGCGGGCGACAACTTCCTGGTGGTGGACGAGGACCGTACGGCCCGTCAGATCGCCGAGAAGCGCGCCGCCCGTGAGCGCAACGCCGCGTTCGCCAAGCGCACGCGCCGTGTCTCCCTCGAGGACCTGGACAAGGTGCTCAAGGCCGGCGAGGTCCAGCAGCTCAACCTCATCATCAAGGGTGACGCTTCTGGTTCCGTCGAGGCTCTCGAGTCCTCCCTGCTCCAGCTGGACGTCGGCGAAGAGGTCGACATCCGCGTCCTGCACCGCGGCGTCGGTGCGGTCACGGAGTCGGACATCGACCTGGCGATGGGCTCGGACGCCATCGTGATCGGCTTCAACGTCCGTGCGGCAGGCCGCGCGGCGCAGATGGCCGAGCGCGAGGGCGTGGACGTCCGCTACTACTCGGTCATCTACCAGGCGATCGAGGAGATCGAGGCGGCCCTCAAGGGCATGCTCAAGCCGGAGTTCGAGGAGGTCGAGCTCGGTACGGCGGAGATCCGCGAGGTCTTCAAGTCGTCCAAGCTGGGCAACATCGCGGGTGTTCTCATCCGCTCCGGCGAGGTCAAGCGCAACACCAAGGCGCGCCTCATCCGCGACGGCAAGGTGGTCGCGGAGAACCTCAACATCGAGGGTCTGCGTCGCTTCAAGGACGACGTCACCGAGATCCGCGAAGGGTTCGAGGGCGGTATCAACCTCGGCAACTTCAACGACATCAAGGTCGACGACGTCATCGCGACGTACGAGATGCGCGAGAAGCCGCGCGTCTGATCCAGCACGCGATCGGGGCCGATCGGCGGGGAAGTTCCTCCACGGAATTTCCGTCGATCGGCCCCGGCCGTTGCGTGTACGGTTCCCGTATCGGCGTCGAAGCGTGGCGCCCGTACCCCGAACCGGCGGGACATCCGGACACACATGTATGTGGGGACTCTGTCCTTCGACCTGCTCCTCGGCGACGTCCACTCGCTCAAGGAGAAACGCTCTCTCGTCCGTCCGATAGTGGCCGAGCTCCAGCGCAAGTACGCGGTGAGCGTGGCGGAGACGGGCAGTCAGAACCTCCATCGCAGGGCCGAGATCGGGCTCGCGATGGTTTCCGGGGACACGGGACACCTCTCCGACGTACTGGACCGCTGCGAGCGGCTGGTCGCCGGGCGGCCCGAGGTGGAACTGCTCTCGGTTCGACGCAGGCTCCACAGCGACGAAGACTGAAGCAAGAAGTAAGCACTTAAGGAGACGGACCAGTGGCCGACAACGCGCGTGCCAAGAGGCTGGCGGACCTCATCCGAGAGGTGGTGGCCCAGAAGCTGCAGCGCGGGATCAAGGACCCGCGGCTCGGCTCGCACGTCACCATCACGGACACCCGGGTCACCGGGGACCTGAGGGAGGCGACCGTCTTCTACACGGTGTACGGGGACGACGAGGAGCGGGCGGCCGCTGCCGCCGGTCTGGAGAGCGCCAAGGGCGTGCTCCGCTCCGCGGTCGGCGCGGCGGCGGGCGTGAAGTTCACTCCCACCCTGACCTTCGTCGCGGACGCCCTGCCGGACACCGCCCGGACCATCGAGGACCTCCTCGACAAGGCCCGCCAGTCCGACCAGAAGGTGCGCGAGGTCTCGGCCGGCGCCACCTACGCCGGCGAGGCGGACCCTTACAAGAAGCCGGGTGAAGACGAGGACGACACCGCCGAATGACCCAGAAGAACCGGACGCCCGACGGGCTTGTCATCGTGGACAAGCCGTCGGGCTTCACCTCGCACGACGTGGTCGCCAAGATGCGCGGCATCGCCCGCACCCGCCGCGTCGGGCACGCCGGCACCCTCGACCCCATGGCGACGGGCGTGCTCGTCCTCGGCATCGAGCGCGCCACCAAACTGCTCGGTCACCTCGCGCTGACCGAGAAGGAGTACCTGGGCACGATCCGCCTCGGGCAGACGACCCTGACCGACGACGCAGAGGGCGAGATCACGGGGTCGGCAGACGCCTCGAAGGTCACCCGCGAGGCCGTCGACGCCGGGATCGCCAAGCTCACCGGCGACATCATGCAGGTCCCGTCCAAGGTCAGCGCCATCAAGATCGACGGTGTGCGCTCCTACAAGCGGGCGCGGGAGGGCGAGGACTTCGAGATCCCCGCCCGGCCCGTCACCGTCTCGTCCTTCGCGGTGTACGACCTCCGGGACGCCGTCGCCGAGGACGGCACCCCGGTGCTGGACCTGGTGGTCTCCGTGGTCTGCTCCTCGGGCACCTACATCCGGGCCCTGGCCCGCGACCTGGGCGCCGACCTGGGCGTCGGCGGCCACCTCACCGCGCTGCGCCGTACCCGGGTGGGCCCGTACAAGCTGGACGCGGCGAAGACGCTCGACGAGCTCCAGAAGGAGCTGACGGTGATGCCGATCGCCGAAGCGGCTACGGCCGCGTTCGCGCGCTGGGACGTGGACGCCAAGCGGGCCCGGCTGCTCACCAACGGCGTACGGCTGGAGATGCCCGAGGTGTACGCGGGCGGCGGCCCGGTGGCCGTCTTCGACCCCGAGGGGCGCTTCCTCGCGCTCGTCGAGGAACAGAAGGGCAAGGCGAAGAGCCTGGCCGTCTTCGGCTGAACCCCCGTGAACACAGGCTCTGCCTGCCCGTGGAGCGGCGGTCACGGGGTTGTGCCCGCCGCTCCATGGTCCCCCCTCGGTTCCCCCACCCCTAGGGTGTATCCACCGACCCCCGTCTGTTCACCCGTCCGGGCAGGCGCTCGGAGTGAACCGAGGGAGCGGAAGGGGGCGCGTTCGCGAAGTGATCTGTCCCGCTGATCATCGCGGCCCTAACGTCGAACCGAGGGCACAGATGTACGGCGGGGAGGCTCGAACATGGCGGGACGGGGCCCGCGGACCGGGGGCGGACACCGGTCGGCGGAGGACACGCGCACCGGACACACCCCTGGCGGGGAACAGGTCGCCCGCGACGCCGCCCTGGTCCGCGTCCACGATCTCGCCGGCCGCCCCCGCGGCACCGGCTTCGTCGCCGACCACCACGGCACCGTCATCACCAGCCACGAGGCCGTCGACGGCCTGCCCAGGCTCGTCCTGCACACCGCCGACGACCGCACCTGCCTGGTGACCGCGGACGCGGTGACCCCGCTGCCCGGCCTGGACCTTGCCCTCGTACGCACCGAGGGCCTCGGCGTCGACCCGCTGCCGGTCACGGTCCGGGACCGGGTCGAGACCGGCAGATACGTCCGCCTCGCCGCCGGCTGCTGGCGCGAGGCGCGTGTGCTCGGCGCGACCTCCGTGACGTACGCGGCGACGGACCGCTTCCATCTCCTCGACGAGGCCCTGGAGTTGGCGATCGGCACGACAGGACGGGACGCCCTGCGGCTGGGCGGCGGAGCGGCCGGCGGGCCGGTCCTGGACGCCGAAACCGGCGCCGTGGTCGCCGTCCTGGGCACCGCACTGCAGTCCGGCAACCGCGACGTCGGCTTCGCGGTCCCGCTGCGACCGGCACCGGGCGGCCCGCTCGCCGACCTGCTCGCCCGGAACGCGGAGACAGTGCCGGCGTACGGGGCCGACCTCAACCTGGCCGGTGTACTGGAGCTGACGGCGACATCGGTGGGGCAGGACGGCCCTCCGGGGACGCTGGAGGGCCAGGTCGGCCGGAAGGACGTCGAGCCGGTCGAACGGGCCGAGACGGCAAGGGAGTTGGCCGCGTTCGCGCGGGGCCCGGCCACCGTCCTCGGTCTCGTCGGGCCACCGGGCAGCGGTCGTACGACGGAACTCGCGGCCCTCGCCGCCCGCCGCAACCGCGGCCCCGAACCGGCCCCCACGCTGTGGCTGCGCGGCGCCGACCTGAAGGAGGACGACACCTCGGTCGCGGACGCCGCCGCCCGGGCGCTGGCCCGCGCCGCCCGCATCGTCGCGGCGGCGAGGTCCACCTGCGCGGCAGCCCTGGGCGACACCGGCCCGAACCGCCTGGCCCAGGCCGCCCGCACGGCAGACCGCCCCCTGCTCCTCCTCCTGGACGGCCCCGAAGAAATGCCGCCCGCCCTGACCCACCGCCTGGGGGAGTGGACCGAGGGAACGGCGGAATGGCTGCGGGAGACGGGGACGCGGCTGATCGTGGCGTGCAGGGCGGAGTACTGGGAGGTCCTTTCGGCCGCCGCGGGCACGCTCTGTGGCGCCGGTCCGCATGTTCCAGCCCGTCCGGCGTTCGAGGACGAGGCCGATCAGGCCGAAAGCGGGGGTCCGGTGGCGGCAGCCCCCAGGTACGGGACGGGTGGGGGCGACCTCCCCTGCGTACGCCTGGGCGACCTCACGGAGGACGAGGCCCGCAGAGCCCGCGCGCGCTACCGCATCCCCGAGGGCACCCTCGAAGCCCCCGACGCCCGCCACCCCCTCACCCTCCGTCTCCTCTCAGAGGTCCACGCGGCCCTGCAGGACGCCCCCACCGCCCGCGTGGACCGCAACGACGTGCTCGCGGCCCACCTCGACCTGATGTGCCTGCGCATCGCCGTCAGGCTGGCCGCCGAGAACGGCCTGCGCGGCACCGCCGTACGCCGCCTCGCCGCAAAGGTCTCCGGCCAGGTCCACGAGGCCGCCCGCCGCAGCCTCGGCCCCGGGCACGGCGAGCTGGACCGGAAGACGTTCGAGGCGGTGTTCCCCTGGGGAGCGGCCCCCGCGAGGCTGGGCGGCGGCACCGGCTGGGCGTCCGCGGTCCTCACCGAGGGCCTGCTCGTCCCCGCCGGCAGCGGCTACCGCTTCGCCCACGAGGAACTCGCCGACTGGCTCCAGGGCATGCACCTCGACCTCGACGAGGCCCTGCGCACCCTCGTCCACCACAGCCGCACCCCCGACGGCGGCACCGGCGCCCTTCCCGTACCGCACCACCGCATCGGCCCCGTCGTAGAGGCCCTGCTGCTCCTCGCCCGCCAGGAGGGCGCCGCTCAACTCGCCGTAAGAATGGAGGAGTTGGCCAACGTCCTGGACGCGGACCCGCACTCCTGGTGGCCCGCCCGCCTCCTCACCGAAACCCTGCTGCGGGTACCGGACGCCACCCCGTACCTGGCGGTCCTGCGGCGGCTCGCCGACCGGCTCGTGACAGCACGCCGACAGAGCTGTCCGAACTCCCGGGAAACCAAGGACGATTCCCGTCCCGCCCCCACCGCCACGGGCCCCTTCGCTCCCGGCTTCTGGACCGCCCTGCCGCTTCCGCGGACCGAACGCCTCGATCTGCTGCGCCATCTGCTCCTCGCCGACGGTCCGCCGCAGGACACCGGCCCTCGCTTCCTGGACGCCGTCTCCCGGCTGCTCGCCGCCGACCCCACCGCCGTGCAACCCCTCCTCACCCACTGGTTCGACGACGAACGCCCGCTCCCCGCCACCCCGCACGCGACCGTCGCCAAGGCGGCGCAGGCACTGCTGCACACCCACCGGCACCTCGCTCTGGACGACCTGACCGAGGTGCTGGTCGAGAGTGCGCACCCGAGGGCGGACGAGTTGCTCGCCGTGCTGGCCGAGGACGAGCCGTCCACCATCTGCCGGGCCGTCGACCGGTGGGCGCACGACGAGCGGCCCGCGCGGCGGGTGGCGGCGGTGGCATACGGCCTGCGCGCCGCCCCCCACGTCCGTACCGACGCCGACCGCGAACTCCTCCGGTACGCCGCCCTCGCCCTCCTCGCCCGCCCCGCCGACTGCACGTTGCACGGCGGCGCGCTCGCGCTCCTCGTCCGCGATCCACGCACGCGTGCCCGCCATCTCCCGCAGGCGCTGCGGCAGTTCGCGGCCGGCGACCCGCACTTGCCGCCGAGCGCCCTGGTCGCCGCCCTGACCACGCACCCGGAACCGGTCCTCGACGCCTTCCGCGAGCGGCTGCGCGGACCGGACACCGGTCAGGCACTGCGCACGCTCGCCGACGTCACGACGCCCCCACTGGCCCGCAGGGTCGCCACGCTGGTGCGGGAGGCGGTGGAGCGGCGCCCGGAGACCGCCGTCGACGTGGCCGCGTACGTCGACCGGCGGCTCGACCAGGGACCGGAGGCACGCGCCGTGCTCTTCCCCCTGGTCACCGGTCTGCTCGACGGCGGCCCCGAGGAGGTACGGGCCGCGCTCGCCGCCGTACTCGCCGCTCCCGGCACCCCCGCCTCCCGCCTCCTGCGCCGCGAACTCCTCGACTTCCTCCTGACCCACGAACAGCACCCCGCCGTCCTGGACGCCCTGCTGCACGCCGCGGCCCCGCGCGAGGGCGACGACGTGCGCGAGCTCGTGCACCGCACCGGCCTGCTGCTCGTCCGCACCCCGGACGGCGCGACCCGTTTCGACCGCGCCCTGGTCGACCTCGGCCGGCAGGTCCCCGGCTTCGCCGCCCGCATGGCCGGCTGGCTCACCGAGGCCCCACAGGCCTGGTCGGCGGTGGTGGGCCCCGGCGCCCGCCGCATGATCGAAAACCTGGCGGGCGCCCGCGTGCCGGTCTGAGCACGGCCGCGCCCGTAAGGGGCGCACACGCAGCCGCATATCGGCACCACCCGCGGAGCGTGCGGCGTGCGTCGGGTCACAGCACCCATGCCGATGCGGGCCGTTCGCGCCCGGCATGGCACCCTTAGACCTGCGTAAGAGGTCGGTATACACGGACACGGGTTCGAGGAGCGGTCACAGTGCAGCGCTGGCGTGGCTTGGAGGACATCCCCGAGGACTGGGGGCGCAGCGTCGTCACCATCGGCTCCTACGACGGAGTCCACCGCGGTCACCAGCTGATCATCCGGCATGCCGTGGACCGCGCACGTGAACTGGGCATCCCGTCCGTCGTCGTCACCTTCGACCCGCACCCCAGCGAGGTCGTCCGCCCCGGCAGCCACCCGCCGCTGCTGGCCCCGCACCACCGCCGCGCCGAGCTGATGGCGGACCTCGGCGTGGACGCGGTGCTGATCCTCCCCTTCACCACCGAGTTCTCGAAGCTGTCGCCGGCCGACTTCGTCGTGAAGGTCCTGGTCGACAAGCTGCACGCCAAGGCGGTCGTCGAGGGCCCGAACTTCCGCTTCGGGCACAAGGCCGCGGGGAACGTCGAGTTCCTCGCCGAGCAGGGCAAGGTCTACGACTTCGAGGTCGAGGTCGTCGATCTGTATGTGCGCGGCGAGGCGGGCGGCGGCGAGCCGTTCTCGTCCACTCTCACCCGGCGCCTGGTCGCCGAGGGGGACGTCGAGGGCGCAGCCGAGATCCTGGGCCGCCCGCACCGCGTCGAGGGCGTCGTCGTCCGAGGCGCTCAGCGGGGCCGTGAGCTGGGCTTCCCGACCGCCAACGTCGAGACCCTGCCGCACACCGCGATCCCGGCCGACGGTGTCTACGCCGGCTGGCTGCACGTCCAGGGCGAGGCGATGCCGGCCGCGATCTCCGTCGGCACGAACCCGCAGTTCGACGGCACCGAGCGCACGGTGGAGGCGTACGCCATCGACCGCGTGGGCCTCGACCTGTACGGCCTGCACGTGGCCGTCGACTTCCTGGCCTACGTCCGCGGCCAGGCGAAGTTCGACTCCCTGGAGGCCCTGCTGGAGCAGATGGCCGAGGACGTGAAGCGGTGCCGCGAACTGGTGACGGCCGCCGAGTAGCCGTACCCGCAGCTGTTCCTACGACGCCGAAGGGCGGCCGGTGCTTGAGAGCACCGGCCGCCCTTCGGCGTATCCGTACCGCTACTGCTGCTGTGTCCAGCCGGGCGGGATGGCGCCCTGCTGCGGCGGCTGACCCTGCTGCGGGTCCTGGGGCGGCTGCTGCCAGCCCTGGCCCGGAGCCGGCTGCTGCGGGGGCTGCCCCCAGCCCTGCCCCGGCTGCGGGGCGCCGCCCTGGCCGTAGAGCTGCTGCTGGGGATCCTGCGGCGGGGGCGCGTACCCCTGCTGGGGCTGCTGCGGGTACTGCATGTTCGGGTTGCCGAAGCCCTGCTGGGTACGGGCGAAGTCCTCGGCGATGAGGGCCGCGAGATCGAAGTAGGCCTCGCGGGTCTTGGGCCGCATCATCTCGAGGTCCACCTCGGCGCCCGCCGCGAGATGCTCGTCGAAGGGGATCACGACGACCCCGCGGCAGCGGGTCTCGAAGTGCGCGACGATGTCCTCCACCTTGATCATCTTGCCCGTCTCGCGGACACCGGAGATCACGGTGACCGACCGCTGCACGAGATCGGCGAAGCCGTTCGCCGACAGCCAGTCGAGCGTGGTCGAGGCGCTGCTCGCACCGTCCACCGAGGGGGTGGAGATGATGATCAGCTGGTCCGCGAGGTCGAGGACTCCGCGCATCGCGCTGTAGAGCAGACCGGTACCCGAGTCGGTGAGGATGATCGGGTACTGCCGGCCCAGCACGTCGAGCGCACTGCGGTAGTCCTGGTCGTTGAAGGTGGTGGAGACCGCCGGGTCCACGTCGTTGGCGATGATCTCGAGGCCCGAGGGCGCCTGCGAGGTGAAGCGGCGGATGTCCATGTAGCTGTGCAGCTGCGGGATCGCCTGGACGAGGTCGCGGATGGTCGCGCCCGTCTCGCGCCGGACCCGTCGGCCGAGCGTGCCGGCGTCCGGGTTGGCGTCGATCGCCAGGATCTTGTCCTGGCGCTCGGTGGCGAGCGTGGCGCCGAGCGACATGGTCGTCGTGGTCTTGCCGACGCCGCCCTTGAGGCTGATCACCGCGATCCGGTAGCAGGACATCACCGGCGTACGGATCAGACCCAGCTTCCGCTCCCGCTCCGCGGCCTCCTTCTTGGCGCCGAGCTTGAAGCGCGAGGGGGCCTGGTTGTTCTTGCGGGCCTTCGGCTGGTTGCGCAGCAGCCGGTCGGAGGAGAGCTCCACGGCCGCGTTGTACCCGAGCGGGGTCCCCGGCGCGGCTTGCTGCTGCGGGGGCGCACCCGGTCCGGCCTGCGGGCCGGGCGGGGCGGTCCAGCCCTGGTTGCCGTACGCACCGGGTTGCTGCTGCAGGGGCGGCTGCGGCTGCGGCGCCTGCTGCGGGGGCTGCTGGGCCGGAGGCTGCTGCTGCGGTGCGGGCTGCTGCTGGGCGGGCTGCGGATAGCCGTAGCCCGGCTGCTGGGGCGGGTAGCCGTAACCGGCCTGCTCGGGCTGCGGCGGGTAGCCGTAACCGGCAGGCTGCGGCCGGCCCGGCTGCGGCGGTGCGGGCTGCTGCGGCGGGGCGGCCTGGGGCGGCTGCTGCTGCGGGTAGCCGTATCCGGCGGCCTGCGGCTGCGGCTGCCCCGGCTGGCCGGCCTGGCGTGGGTCGGCCGGGGCGGGCTGTCCGCCCTGCGCCGGGTAACCGGGCTGCGGCTGGGCCGGGCCGAAGGTGCCCTGCGGCGGCGCCTGGTGGGCCGGCTGCCCCGGCTGCGGCTGGGCAGGGGGCTGCTGCCCGGGCGCCTGGGGGTAGCCGTAACCGGCCGCGGCCTGCGGGTCCGGCTGCGGCACTGCCTGGCCGGGGTGTGCGGGTGCGAAGCCCTGCGGCAGCGGGGGAAGTCCCGGGGCGGCCTGGGGCGGGGTCGGGGCCTGCGCGGTGGGCTGCGGCTGCGGCTGCGGCTGGGCGACCGGCGGGGGAGCGGTGGGCCCTGCCTCCGCCTCGGCCTCCGGCTCTGCTTCCGCCGTCGCCGGCGCGGGGGAGTCCGCCTCGGGCGCCGACTCGTCGGCACCGGTCGCGGTCGTGGCGGGGGCGCCCGGCTCCGGCTCGTCGCCGTGCGGTGCCTCCGGCTCGTCGTCGTCGCCACCGCCGAACAGGCGCGCGGCCTCGGCGTCGGCGGCCGCGTGGTTGAGCTCGGGTTCCGGCTGCTCGGGGGCCGCCGCCGGGGCGGCGGCCTGGGCGTCCTCGTCGACCGGGTGCAGCACGGGGAAACCGGGCGCGGCGGCCGGGGGCGCGGGAGGCGCCGGCTGCTGTGGTGCGGCGGGCGGCTGCTGCGGGGCCGCGGCGAAACCGCCCGATGTGTCCTGGCCGGACTGCGGCGGTGCAGCGGCCTCCGGCTGCTGGGGTGCCGTCGGCGGCGCGGTCGGAGTCGGCTGCTGCGGGGGCGCGGCGAAACCGCCCGACGTGTCCTGGCCGGACTGGGGCGGAGCACCGGCTCCCGGCTGCTGCGGGTAGCCGTACCCGCCGGGCGTCGCCGCGGGGGCGGTGCCCGGCGCGGACTGCTGCGGCGGGAATCCGTAGCCACCCGTGCCCTGCGTCGGAGCGGGCTGCGCGGGCTGCGACGGGGGTGCGGGCTGCTGCGGTGCGGCCTGGGTGGGCGGCTGTGCCGGTGCGGGGGCGGGTGGCGCGGGACGCTGCGGTGTGACGCCCGGGGGCCCCGTGGGTGCTCCGATGGGCGGCCCGCTCGGGGGCGGCGGCGATTGCCGCCCGCCGTCCTGCTGGCCGCCGGACGAGGAGCCACCCTGCGTGCTTTGGGCGTACCAGGCGGGCGGCTCGTAGACGATCTCGAACTCACCGGTGAGATCCACCTCGTGATCGTCCCCGTCCGAGGAAGGGCTGCCGCCGTTGTACTCGGACCGATCCCTGTTCACTGCTTGCCTCCTGGTCAGCCACTGCTGCTGAGCTGGTCGTCGTCGCGGCCGGGCGGACCGAGTGGCGAGTCCCACGCGACTGCGATCGTCACCGCACCACCAGAAGCCTAATCACTCGCATGGCGGGACGGAAAAGCCCCCGTGGGTGCGAACTCAACAGCCTCACGGGTGCGGCCGGTTCGCGCCGTTCGCACCCTTCCCCCAATGACGACGACGCGTCAGTCCATCCGTCGGGCCACGCCGAGCAGGCCCGTCTCCGCATCGGTGGGTTCGGTCATCACGAACTTGTGGTGCTTGCGGGTGCACCACAGGGCCGCACCTTCGTGCAGCGCCGGCAGGTGTTGCAGATGCTCGTTCGGCACGCCCAGGGTGTCGCGGACGACCTCGATCTCCTGCGGTGAGATCCGCTGGATGCCGACCAGCTGCGCCTGAGCCAGCCAACGCGGCGCGTGCTCGCTGACGTACGGCAGAACCGTCACCACGGCCTGCCACGGCACGGAGGTCACCCGCCCGCGCGGCGGACGCACACCGCAGTCCCGGATCAGCACCACCGGACTCGACACCGACGGGCCCTGCGCGGGCACCCGGCCCACCGGATAGACCGTCACACACTGCTGGCCGCCGCCCGCCGCCTGCGCCAACTGCTGCCAGACCTGCGGACGTCCGGTCTCGACGCCCACGCGCGCGCCCGTCGCGGCGGCGCGCAGCGCCAGCACCTGGGCGAGCCACAGACCACCCACGAGGACGACGTCGAAGGCGGTCGGCCGGGACAGGCCCAGCACCGCAGGCTGCGCATCCGGGTCGGTGCCGATGAGCACACCGTCGTCACCGATGGGCATGCTGATCGCCGCGAGTTCGTCGGCGGTGACGACATGCCGGTTGCGGCGCGGCCCGCGCAGCCCGAACCCCGGGCTGACGATGCGCCGTTGCTGCTGCGGGGTCTCCGGCTGCCGGATGATCGGGATCATGCCGGTGTCGGTGGGCGAGGCCACGTGCGCCGGCGTCGAACGGGCGGGGGTGTGGCCCTGCTGTCCTGGAGGCATGGTCTGCGGGGGGTAGGACATCAGTAGGTACCTCCGAGCGGCAGAGTGGCGAGAGCACCGGGCACCTGCTCCCGGTCGAGACGGACCAGACCGGCCTTCGCGGCACCGGCGGCCCGTTCCAACTCCCGTCCCACCTGGCCGAGTTCACTGTCACCGCGGGCGGTGACCCGGATGTGCCCGGTGAGCGAGACACCCCTGTTGCCGGCCTTGCTCAGGGTCATGCTGAACGTCGTGGCGAGCACCGGCAGCGAGGTCAGCCGCGTGACCAGCTCGGGCAGCGCCACACCGCCGTTGCCCAACTGCGGCCAGCGGGAGACCCAGTACGTCGCGTGGTACCGGTCGTCGACCCGCCAGGACTTCACCGCCTCGACGGTACGGCGCTGGGGCGCCCGTCCCTCCTGGCCGTGCTGCGCGTTGGCGCGCGGGTTCAGGCAGCTGGACGTCGCCAGCGCCTGCACCAGCTCGTTCTCGTCGAGGATGGTCGCCTTGAAACCGGCGCCGGCCAGCCGGCTGGACAGCTGGTCCGCCACCCGCAGCAGCGCCTTCTGCGCCCCGGGGACACCGTCCCCGCGCGCCTGCACCGCCTCCGGGCACAGCTCCGGGTCCAGCTTGAGGGCGACCCAGGTCAGCCGCAGCGCGGGCGAACCGACCTGCGCCTGCAGGGGGCCGTACGAGCGCGCGGCGAGCGACTGCGCGGGCAGATGAGGCGCGGGCGCCGGCTGGGTGTGCTGCACGACCTGCGCGGAGGCGAGCCGGATGCCGTCGACCTCCAGGGCGTCCTGGACCAGCCGCAGCGGCAGCTGACGGTGGGCGGCGGCGGGCCGCAGCGGCTCGTCCGCCGGCTGCACGAAGAGGACGGCGGTCAGGAAGGTCCCGTCGCCGATCATGCCGATCGCCCGGTTGTCACGCGACACGAAGTTGTACGTCCGCAGGGCCGGGTCGCACTCCACGACCGGCGCCAGCATCGCGTCGGTCCCGGGCGGGACGGGCAGCTTCGCGTCGCGCCTGCGCTGCCGCATCGCGCGCGTCGTCTCGTACCACTCGGGCAGCGGACGGCGGCCACGGCGCAGCACCGCCAGCAGAAGCAGCAGCACCGCCACGGCGCCGGCCGGCGCCAGCAGCCAGGACGTGTCGGCGGCCCAGGCGGCCAGCATCACCGCGGCCGCGAGCTCCACCAGGATGAGCTGCTGCAACCGGACCGGGCCCAGACCCCCGGGGCGGGGCAGCGTGCGCGGCGACGCGGCGGCGGGGGCGGCAGGAGCGGCCGGGGTGCGACGTCTGTCGCCGGGCCCTCCCTGTTGCTGCTGTGCGCGGCGACCGCGCCGAGTGCTCGTAGCGCTGCTCATCCCCCGGGACATCCCTTTCGAGAACTATGTGGCCGCTCACCGGGCCATCACTGGTCCATGAACTGGGCCATGACTGGGCCCACAACATCCGTGTGGGCGGCTCACGGTACCCGCTGCGAAACACCAGGCGACACACGGGACACCGAAACCACAGGTGGCCAGCCTTTCACGGACCGGGCCCGCATGGTGAAGCGCTGTGGTGAAGCTCTGTGAAGATGCGGGGGCGGCCCAACACCTGGTGAACGGGCGTCCGGTGGCGCAGGGCATAGTAGGTGCCTGCGCGGCCGAGCAGGTGCCTGCGCGACCGAAGCTGCCTTGCGAACGCGATCCGGCGGCACAGGCACGATCGAGCGGTATCGGGCAGCACAGTCACGATCGAGCAGTACAAAACGAGAGAAACGGGGACCATGGCAAAGCGTCAGGACGAGCTCGCCGCCTACAACTTCGCTCGCAAGCGCACCGTCGCGGCGTTCCTGGCACCGTCGCCGGGCGGCTCGGAGGAAGGCGCACCGCGTCCCATGCGCACGGTGACGCCCAGCCTGGCGCTCGGCGTCGTCCTGGTGATCGGCTTCATCGCCTACGGCGTGATCAAGCCGGCCGCACCGGCGGGCTGGGACACGCCCGGCGAGTACATCATCGTCGACAGCGACTCCACGACCCGTTACGTCGTCATCAACGACAAGGCGTCGAACGGCAAGAAGGTCGCGACGCTGCACCCGGTCCTCAACTACGCCTCCGCCAAGCTCCTCCTCGACAAGGGCAAGGGCAGCGTCCTGGAGGTCTCCGGCAGCGAGATCGACAAGAGCGACCTCCCGCACGGCGCGACCATCGGCATCCCGTACGCCCCCGACCGCCTGCCCTCCAAGGAGGACGCGGAGAAGGCGAAGACGTGGGCGGTGTGCGAGCGCCCGGCGCCGGGAGGCTCGGCCGACTCCATCGACCGCGCCGTCTTCGTCCTCAATGCCGACGACGCCAAAACGCTGGACAATTCCGGCAAGGTCGATGCCAGTGAGGCGCTGTACGTCAAGGACAGCAAGACCGGTGCGCGCTATCTGATCGACCGGGCCGGGAATCGTTTCCTGCTCGGTGGACCGGAGCTCGACCAGACGACCATGGCGCAGCTGCTCTCGGCCGTCATCGGCCAGTCCGCCGAGCCGCAGCCGGTGAGCCAGGAGTGGCTCGCCACCTTCAACGACGGCGGGGCCATCACCTTCCCGACCGTCCCGGGCGCGGGCCGGACGACCACGGCCAAGGGCCTGCCCACCGGGGCGACCACGGTGGGCCAGGTACTGGAGTCGGAGGACGCGCAGGGCAAGCAGTACTACGTGGTCCTCCAGGACAAGGTCGCCTCCGTCACCCCGTTCGTCGCGGAGCTGCTCAAGCAGTCGCCCCAGGCCCGGGCGACCGGGACGACCAAGGTCCCCCAGAACGTCATCATCGCGGCCAACGGCGGCGCGCCGGAGAAGTTCTACGGGGACAAGGGCTGGCCCCAGGCCGTCCCGCACCAGGCCAACCCCGCGTCCACGACGACCGGCCAGGCCCGCACCACCTCGTGCAGCGTCTACGACGGCACCTTCGGCGCCGACAAGAAGCCGAAGCTGGCCGCCTGGGCCGGAACGGCGTACCCGAAGAAGGTCGTCTCCGGTTCGGTGAGCGCCTACGTCTCCTCCGGCTCGGGCCTTCTCTTCAAGGAGCTCACGGGTGTCGCGGGCGGCGGCGGTGCGCAGTACCTGCTGACGGACACGGGTCTGCGCTACTCGCTGCCGTCGAACAACGACAGTGCGGCGAAGGGCGACGGCGCCGGCTCGTCCGCCTCGACCGGGTCGTCGCAGAGCGCGAGCGAGACGGACAAGGCCCGTACGCGCCTGGGCTACGAGGACATCACCAACCCCGCGCTGGTTCCGCAGACTTGGGCGGAGTTCATCCCCAAGGGCCCGACGCTGGACACGGGCAGCGCGTCGCAGGAACAGAGCCAGTGAACGTAGAACCCCGGTGGGCGGGTCGGCGATTGACGCCGGTCGCCCGCCAACGGGCGGACAAGTCCGGGTACTTGGGCGTGCCGGGCTTGTTGATCACAAGATGATCGCCCAAGTGTGTGAGCCGTGTAACTGATTGGTCTTGCCTGTGGATGAGTGACAGGCTGACGATAGAGTGTTTGCAGCGCTCAACGGTGCGAAGTCTCCGGGCACCAAGTAGGTTTCCCGGATCAGACAACATGAACGACGACATGGGGGAAGGTCATCATGGCCGGCCAGTTCCGGGTAACAGAGGACGAACTCACCAAGCTCTCCGGTGACATCAGCACTGTCAACGGCCAGCTGCAGGGCGAGATCCGCCGTCTGAACGGTGTCATCGAGCAGATCGCCGGCGGCTGGAAGGGCCAGGCGGCCACGTCCTACCACCAGCTGCAGGAGCGCTGGAACCAGGATGCGAAGAAGATGAGCGACATCCTCAACGACATCAAGGAAGCCGTGGACTCCACGCGGAGCAACTACTCCGCGTCGGAAGAGCAGCAGAACTCCGAGATCAGCAAGATCATGTCGGACTTCGGCTGAGCCGTACCCGGCTCCGACCGATCCACTGGACCCATTGGGTCCACTGGCTCCACTGATCCTGATCGATCCCGTACGACTTCCTAACGACTCTTCCTGAAAGGGAATGACGATGTCGATCCTCGTCAATTACGCAACCATCACCAACGCCTCCACGGACGTGCGTACCACCGCCGGCCGCATCAAGCAGCAGCTCGACGACCTCGAGGCCGCGGTCAAGCGCGTCGCCGCCACCTGGGAAGGCGAGGCGCAGGAGGGTTACCAGCGCAAGCAGACCGAGTGGGACAAGACGGCCCAGGACCTGCACAACACCCTCCTGAAGATCTCCACGGCGCTGCAGAGCGCGGCGGAGAGCTACCAGGCCACGGAGAAGAGCAACGCCGCATCCTGGGGCTGAGCCAGCCGGTGACCCGAGGCGCATGATGAAGAGAATCGGCCCAGCCGACGCCACGGTGTCGGCTGGGCCGAGCTCTGCTTCGGGCTCGTACACAGCAAATTCAGCAAATCTTCACACTCGTCAATCTTCACACCCGTCATCAATCTCCACACTCGTCATCGGGACGTCCGGCATCGGTACGTCAGGAAGCCCTGGGGGCCTGAACATGAGGGGCCTGAACGTGGAGGGCCGCAGAGCCCGTTCGCGTAGCCGCAACGACCGCAGGAGTGGAACCCGCGCACTGCAGCGGGTTTTTGGCGTGCTTGCGGTGACCGGGTTGTGCGTGGTCTCGGCACCGCCGGCCTTCGCTTCCGACGGCCCTGAGCCCATGGGCCCCGCGTCCGGCGGCCATGCCTCCGGCGGTGCGAAGTTCGGCCTGGCGGCGAGCACGGAATGCGTCTTCGGCGGCGACGTCATCAAGTCCACGCCCTGGTCCCTCCAGCGGATCCTGCTGGACCAGATGTGGGGGCAGGCGACGGGCAAGGGCGTGACGGTCGCGGTGATCGACACGGGCGTGGACAGCTCGAACCCACAGCTCAGCGGAGCCATGGCCGGCGCCGGCAAGACCTACGTCGACGGCGCCGCGAACAAGGACATCGAGGGCCACGGCACCCGGGTGGCGGGCATCATCGCCGCCCGTCCGATCGACGGCACGGGCTTCGAGGGCATAGCGCCGCAGGCCAAGATCCTCTCCTTCCGCTACACGGGCGGAGAGAACAAGCAGGGCAACTCGAAGACCATGGCCCAGGCGATCCACGATGCGTCCGTCTCGGGCGCGAAGATCATCAACATCTCCTCGGACACCGCGGACAAGCAGGACAACCAGGGGCTGCGGGACAGCGTGGCGGCGGCCGTGAAGAGGGGCGCCCTGATCGTGGCGGCCGCCGGCAACGACGGAGCCGACGGCAAGTCCGCCAACACCTACCCCGCGTCGTACCCGGGCGTCCTGGCGGTGGCGGCCTCCGACCGCAACGACGAGCGCGCCTACTTCTCCCAGGCGGGAGACTTCGTCGACGTCGCGGCACCGGGCGTCGACATGGTCTCGACGGTCCCCAAGAAGGGCCAGTGCACCGCCGACGGTACGAGCTTCGCGGCCCCGTATGTCGCGGGCGTCGCGGCTCTGCTGAAGCAGAAGCACCCGGGCTGGACGGCGGCTCAGATCTCCACCCGGATCGAGCAAACGGCCCAGCGCCCGGACCGCGGCCCCAACCGCTACATCGGCTGGGGCGTGATCGACCCGGTGGCCGCGTTGTCGGACGACTCGAAGCCGGCGTCCTCTCCGACCCCTGACCCGGCAGTGAAGGCCGGGTCTGGCGGGGTCGTTCCCATGGCGGTGACCATGGGCGAGAGCGAGGCGGAACGGGAGCGCCGGACAGCCATTTATGTGGTGGGCGCGGGGCTTGCTGCGGTGCTGGTGGTTGCGGGGAGTGGGGTGGCTTTGCGGGATTGGCGGAGTCGGCGGGTAGGAAGAGTTGGGCGGGTTGGGCGCACTGGATAGGCGGACCTGCTGGCCGAATCGGCCGATGTGGGCGACGACTTGGGCACCGCGCGGTGCTGACAATTTGAGGTACAGGGGAGAGGACAACGGGGTATGAGCGACGGGATGCGGGTTGATCTGAGCGCGCTGGATGAGGTCATCCGTAGGCTCTGGAGGTTGCTGGACGACATGGAAAAGGCCGGCACCACGTCGAAGTACGAGACGGAAATCCCGTTCGACGCCTTCGGTCAGAGCTGCTACTTCGCAGAGGCCGCGGACCTGCACGGGGCTCACGGCGATATGAAGGCGAAGATCGAGAAAATCATCAAGCAGCTCCACGAGTTGATCGACGACTTCAGTACGAAGACCTCGCAGGTCCGGGACAAGTACAACGACAAGGAGCACGAGATCAAGACGAGCGTGGGGGGCGACTCGGGCGGCTCCACGAACAATCAGTTGGCGCAGTAGCCGTTCCGGAAAAGCACTGACGAGGGGAGTGGGCCATGGCCGATGCGGCAGGGGACTACAGGGACAGCCAGAAGTACGCGGAAAACCAAGAAAAGGAAAGGAAGGCAGAGCACCAGAAGGAACATGACCGCCTCATCGAGTCCGACAAGGTCGCACACGATGGGCAGGGTGGTCGTCCCACGGGGCTCAAGACGGACTTCATTTCCTACTCGATCAACGGCTTGCGCTCGATGATCCTGGATTCCCAACCTGGCAAGATTGCCGAGGCTGGGAGCCACTGGAAGAACGTCCACAACATCCTGTCCGGTGGCGATGGTGACGGCAAGACCGGCGGTGTGGATCAGGTTTCGGCGAAGGACAGCGTTGCGGGCATGCTGCAGAGTGCTGTCGACAATGTCCTGCAGCACTGGGAAGGCCAAGCGGCTGAAGCTTTTCGAAAGAAGGCCGCCGACATCGGAGTCCAGCTTCGGAATGGTGCTGCGCACGCCAACTTCACGGCCGAGCAGCTCTTCGCGGTCAGTAAGGATCTCGATGCTTCCAAGGCCAAAATGGAGGACATCAAGGAACCTTCGTTGGCCGAGCGCGCGAGCGACAAGCTGAACGACGATGGCCGGGATGACTCCCAGATGAAGAAAGACCTGGCTGCAGGCGTCAGGGCCGATACCGTCGCCAAGGCGGATGAGAAGAACTTGTCGCTCCAGATGGAGCGGAGGCTGCAGGCCGTGGCGGTTATGGAGGACTTGGCGGCCAATTACCAGGTCTATACGAAGAACCTCAACAGTGCTGGGGCAATTAACCACAGAGAGGGTGTCAACCCTCCGGAAAACAACGTGACGATGCCTCCTCCGGTCACAGTACCGAGTGGTTCGGCGGGGGGACCGAGCGCGGGACGTGGGGCTAACAAGCCGTGGAGCGCTGGTTCAACAACCAGCATCAAGCCGGCCCCTACGGTGCCGCGTGACCCGGGCATTACGGGAGGCGCGCAGCTTCCGACGGCCAGCTCACAGCTTCCGACGGCTAAGACAAATGTGGACAGCATCTCTCCTGGTCTCTCTGGGACTGGTTCCGGCACAGGCGTTGGCGAAGCTGGCGTCGGTGGTGGCGGTGGCCTCGGTATCGGTGGAGCACGGAGCGCAGGTCTCGGGGTGCCTGGCGGAGCTGCTGGCCTTGCGGAGGGGTCTGCTGGCGGACTCGGGGCCCTAGCTGGTCGCGGTGGTTTGTCTGGCGCGGCAGCGGGCCGCGGTGCCGGAGGCCGAGCCGGTATGGGCGGAATGGGCGGCGGGGGCCTCGGAGCAGGCGGCCGAGGCGGTGCCAGTGCTGGCGGTCGTGGACCCCTCGCGAGGGCCCGTGGCGGAGTAGTCGGTGCTGCCAAGGGTGTCGGTAAGGGCGCCGGTGGCGGTGCAGGCTTGCACGGCAGTCGGGGCGGAACGCAGGCCGGCGCAGCTGGCGGAGCGGGCGGCAAGGACCGCCGGTCCAAGAAGGAGAATGGCGAGGGCGACCGTCCCGACTACTTGGTCGAGGACGAAGAGACCTGGATCTCGGAAGAAGACCGCAACCGCAACGTACCGCGAACGATCGAGTAAGCACGTAAGCGGGTAGGACGAACTGTCGTCGTCTGCCCATATATGGAGGCTGGTACGGCCAGCCTTAGCCGAGTGAGGAGCAAGGAATTGGGTTTCAAGCGAGTCTGGTCCACGACAAGTGTCGTGACCTTGACGGGAGCCTTGCTCCTCACTTCAGCACCCATTGCCTCAGCGGATTACATCCGTGATAAGCAGTGGATGATAGACGTCATGAACTTCAAAAAGGTTTGGTCGGAGTCACAGGGGCAAGGGGTCACGGTTGCCGTCGTCGATACTGGCGTAGACGCAAGCCGTCCTGACCTGGCTGGCCGGGTGCTGGAGGGTAAAGACGTCACCGGGGGCAACAATGCTCACAATGACACCAGCGGTCACGGTACGGGTATGGCAAGCATCATCGCGGGGCAAGGGCACGGGGCGAACAATTCCTCCGGCGTGATTGGCCTGGCACCGAAGGCCAAGATTCTCCCAATCAAGGCTGCTCATTCCGACGATTTTAATGATGATAAATGGGCTGACGGCATCCGGTATGCGGTTGATCACGGTGCGGGTGTAATCAACCTCTCGTTCACCGATTCTCTCGCCACCCCTGGTTCTGAGGGTGCTAAAGCAATCGCGTATGCGGAGCAGCATAATGTTGTTGTTGTGGCTGGCACTGGAAACGACGGAATCGCTGAATTGTCCTATCCTGCGAAGCTCCCAGGAGTGGTAGCTGTAGGTGCAGTTGACGAGTCTCTGAACGTCTGGGATGGCTCCAATTATGGCAAGGGAGTGACTCTCACTGCTCCCGGTGTCAATATCATCGAGGCTGACCCCAGTCAGCCCAGTGGGTATTCAAAGGGAACCGGTACGTCTGATGCCACTGCTTATGTCTCGGCTACCGCTGCCCTCATTCGCGCCAAATACCCCAACCTCACGGCTGGCCAAGTCATCAACCGCCTGATCAAATCGGCTACCTTCCTCAAACATGACGTTAAGAAGACGCCTGACGAACAGTACGGCTACGGCATCATCCGCCCGTACATGGCGTTGACTATGAACATCCCCAAGGGCTCCAAGGAGGGCCCCCTCGCCCAGGCGCCGCCGTCCACGTCCACGGAGTCAAGCCCTGCCTCCGCGGGCAACGACAGCACGAATCAAGCCAAAGAGAAGAACAATTCCTCCTCGGGCAACATCCTTCTCATCGTCGGCATTGCAGCTGCCGCAGTCGTCATCGGCATCGTCTTCGCGGTAATCCGCAGCCGCCGTAACCGCGGCAGTGGCGGCCCCGGTTCCGGCCCCGGTGGTGGAACGCCCCCGCACGGCACGGGCTACCCGCCCCAGCCCCCGACGGGCTACCAGCAGTACCCCAACACCCCTCCCACCCCCACACCTCCAGGCCAGTCCCCGCAGCACCCCAACCCCTACGCTCAACAGCCCCCGCACCAGGGGCAGTAGGAGTCGGCTCACCGTCCAGTGGTGGCGGGGATGGTTGGCCATCACAGTCCTCCGCGGCATGCACAACGACGGCGCAGTGAGCCATCCCGAGAACAAGAATGGAATGGAACCTCTTCAATGGGCGCCATCGTCCTTCTCGTCGGCGTTATCGGTATCGGAGCCGTGATTGCCGCCGTCACCGTCTTCGCTATTTCCCATAGCCGTCGCAACTCGGGTAACGCAGGGCCCATGAGCGGAACTTACCCACAGAACATGGGCTACCCGCCTCAGCAAGGGATGTACCCAACCGCTCAACAGCCGTACCCCGCCCCACTCTCCAACCAAGAGCGTGGGTACGATGCTCCTCCAGCCCAGCCTCCGCAGCAGCCCAATCCGTATGCACAGTAGCCCCTATGAGGGCCGGATGGTTATCAGGGCTAGTAGGTTTTGACTTCCTTCGGGCGAGATGACGAACAAAGATCACGGTCGCACCGTCGACTTCGTCTCGCACCTGCCTGAATGGTGAATTCATGGCACATTGTCTGCTTTCGCGGCCGCGCTCTCGCATTGAACCATCACTCAAGGAGCCATTTTCATGGGGGACCACTTCAAAACGGATACAGATCAGCTGGGGCAGTTCCTCAAGACCCTTGAGGGCTGTATCAGTGATCTGGAAGAGGCTCGGACCGCTTTGGCCCACGTCCGTGCTGACCAGATCGGGACTCAGCGTCTCGACGAGGCGTGTGACGGTTTCCAAGAGCGCTGGAAGTACGGATCAGAGCAGACCAAGAAGATGGTCGAGGCCGTGAGTGGGGGCGTGAAGTCCAACAAGAAGGCCTACGAGGAAGTTGAAGAAGCTCTGGAAAAGGCCTTCAAAGACATAGAGGCAAAGGGAACCTCGGGGCGGAAGGGCGCAAAGTAATGGCGGCGAACCCGTACCCCCACCTCGGTTGGAATCCCGTGCCGGGCATCCCGAGTGAGGTCAACGCCCTGAGGCAGAAGGTGGCTTCGGCCGCCACCGCACTCCGCAGCTGTCACACGCAGCTCGACAAACTGATCGGTGAAAGCAGCTATTGGGAGGGCGATGCTGCGAAGGCGTTCCGGGATGCCATCGACGGTGAGTTGCCGACTTACATCAAGAATGCAGCCCGCTCTTTGGAGAAGGCTGCGGCCCAACTGGGGAAATGGGACTGCGATCTGACGTCCAACCGCGATTTGGCACAGAAGTACGACGCTGCCGCAGCCGAGAAGAAATCTGCGGTTGCGTCGGCCAAGGAACGTCACGCAGAGGCCGAGAAGCATCCGGACCTGAGGCTCGCCGGCCAACAGTTCCCCACGCAGGAGGAAGCTGACGCAGCGACTGCGCGGTTGCGGGCGGCTGAGCGCAGCCTCAACGAAGCGACCATCGTGTTGAACAAGGCCAATGGCGAGTACAACGACATCATCGCCAAGGCGGAGGTGCTGGAGCACACGCACACGGACAACGCAGAGACGGTCGCCAAGTCGCTCGACGATGCCACGGACAAGCTGGCACCGCAGGAACCTGGTTGGCTGAGCAAAGCCGTAGATGCCATTTGGGACGGCATCAAAGCCACTGGCGACTTTCTGCTGGAACACGCCGGAACCATCGGTGCAATCGCTGGACTACTGGCACTCTTCCCCACGCCGCTTACACCGCTGTTCGCCGGTATCGCGGTTGTGGCGAGTGCAGCGTCCATGTCCAAGAACCTGGCAGATCCGAAGTTCAGAAGCGATCTGTTCGGAGGAGGAAGCGGTATGGATACGTTCTCGGCCTGGGCCTCTCTTGCCGGTGACGCCGTGGGGATGATCCCCGGAGGAACAGCCCTAGCGGCAGCAGGACGAGAAGTGGCCGAAGGGGTCAGTATGGCAGGCAGGATGGGTGTGGCCGTGTCGCGCAGCGAAAAAGCGGGTGCTTTTGTCAAAGAGATTGTCCCTGCCTTCTCGAAGGAAGCCACGGAGGGAACCGCCGACGCGTGGCGTGCTGCACGGGAAGGTGCTGGCGGATCGGCCAAGTTGATGGGCTCCATCACGGCTGGCGGTCTGAATGTTGCGGCGAACTTGGTGTCCTCTGCCGAGAGTATGGGAATGGTTTCTGGGGGCGACGCGACGGACAATGCCGTTAACAGCACGACGGCTGCTGCCACGATGCGCGACATTGCAGAGCTAGTGGGATGGGCGTAGGAAACTGCATGAGCGTCTGAAGGGGTAGATTGCACAGTGAATTATGATTTCAGCGGGCTAGAAACTCAATCGAAGCCCCTCCTATGGTATGGGCTTCCACATGGGTATCTCAGGTTGGATCTCAACCCGCCCTTTGAAAGAGTTCTGGAACTTGTCAAGCAGGTGCTCAGCCTGCCGGATGAGCTGCGGGACCACACGGAACGCGTCGTGCGATTCTATACAGGCATTGTGGGCCTGCTGAACGCTCAGAATGTTCTGGGGTGTGCACTCGGACTCCATCCAGATGAAGCGGGTGGATTCGCGTCTTCTGTTCTCACAGTCTCGGTCTTCCCGACGACGGGAGGCAATGCCAAGCTCGTACTCGCCAGTTTGGCAGGTTCCGCTGCCGACCGACCGGACGAGGGGATGCGTCCACTGGACTTGCCGTGTGGAGCCGGATTCCTCGCGGAGAAGAGCCGCCGCGCACCTGCACCAGGCGCACCCCCTGAGGGCAGCGACACGGCTCCAGAAGGGACGGTGTGGCAGGGAACTGTTGCGGTGACCGGTCCTGGCGCACGCGACATCGTTGTGCTGCAGTTGGTGACATCCGCCGTGGATCTCGCTGATTCCTATCGAGATGTGCTGCTGGGCGTCGCGCACACTCTGTCGTTCACCGACCCATTGCTCGCGGAAGCCGCAGATAACAGCAAGAGGCCGGGATCTGGGGCGGCCGCTGCGATCGAGAGTGACTTCGGCTAGTTAGACACCGGTAAACGAACGGAGTAGAGATGGCAGAGAACCCTCCAGGAGTGGACGTTCCAGCATCCGTGGACGTCGAACAGGCCATGAAGAACAATTACATCATCCTGGCAAAACTTCTTGCTTCGCGGATGGCCCTTGTAGTGGTCCTGATCGTGGTGCCAATGGCGATGAACAGGGCGGGAGCCTCTGCCTCATTTTTCCTGACACTTCCTCTCATCGTAGCGATATTCGTATTTATCCTTTCGGTTTACCGCCTTTGGGCTGGAGTCCGCTTGATCCAATGCCGGAAGGTGCTGCGTCACTACCCTCTTCGGTTCTACACGCGCGTGGTCAAGAAGGGTTCGCATTGGACCGAGTACGGCAACGTGTTTGAGGTCAAGATATCGACGAGGGGTGACCATGGCGCTCCGTTGATGAAAGCCATCAATGCTGCCGGACGTCGCCGTTGGCCGGGAGGAACTGAAAACGGCGTATGGGTTGCAGGGGACCTTGTTTTCGGTGGAGTAATGGTCGTACCAGGCAGCAACGCGATGCTGTTCTTGAATCCTGCTGATTGGGACAAGCTGGCACCCCAACGGGAGCAGGCTGATGCCGAGCGTATTGCTCGAGCGGAGCAGGCAGGTATCCATAAGCGGAATTGGCGGAAGCCGATGCTGCTGCGGGGCTGACATTAAGGAATCGTGAAGATTGGCAATGAGTAAGTTTTCCGTGAGTGATCTCATGAGTTAGCCTCGGCGTCTGCGAACTGGTGACTGAGTATTTGCCGACCTGCTCGCGCGTGAGACGAGATCGCCCGTGCTGAGTGAAGCCAGCCGACGGGCTGCCTGGGGGTGAAAACCTCTGGGACTCCCGAGGTTGGCTCCTTTCGGCATGGGGACGAAGATCGTGGGGTTGTGGTGAAGCGAGTATTCGGCTGGGCGTGCGGTGTCGTCCTCGCCCTGGTGACCGCGTTCTGGTGCGTCAACGCGACCGCCGACCTCGCCCTGTCCGCAGGCGTCTACGGCATCCCAGGCACGTACAAGGTGGACGACTGCGTCAACACCAGCAACAGCCGTAGGCACTCCAACTACGACTGCTATGGGCACTTCACGCCGGACGGCGGCACTGCCGGCGACGCCGTCTACGTGCACCTCGAAGACACCGGGCATGACTACCCGGACGGCACGAAGTTCGACGCACGGCAGGGAGTGGAGCCAGACACGATTCAGCGGGTCGGGTTCTGGGGCGTCGTGGGCGAGCTGTGGCAGGTTTCGGTCTGCGTGGCCGTCCTAGGGTGCCTCGCGGGGCATGCGGTCAAGCCACGCGGAGCGTCTCGGCGCCGCGAATCCCATGCCCGGGAGCGCTCGCGGCGCCAGCGGGTGGCCGACTGGATGCTCTATGTCGTGATGGTCGCGATCCCCGGGGGCATCCTGAGCTGGATCGCCATGCTCGCGGAGCCGACCCCGTAGGAAGGCCGGCCCCGTTGATCGTCCGCCCGCGCCGCATGATTGACTCCCGCTGGCCTGGCCACGCGACTTACGCGGCAGCGACCTCGCACCATACGTATTTTCCTCGGTTGCCGTTTCTGGTCAGCGGCTGCCAGCCCCATACGTCGGCGCAGGCGCGGACCAGTGCGAGGCCGCGGCCTTGCTCCGCGTCGACCAAGTCGGCCAGGTTCGACGGGGGGTCGGGCGGCTCGGGGTCGGCGTCCCAGGCGCCGATGCGGAGCACGCCGTTGCGCCACCGTAGGCGCAGGGCGGCCGGTCCTTTGGTGTGGAGTACGGCGTTGGCGGTCAGCTCCGTCGCGAGGAGTTCGGCGGTGTCTACGTGACGGATGAGGCCGTGCATCGTGAGGATCAGGCGGACGGTGCGGCGGCAGATGGTGACGGCGCGTGGGTCGTTCGGGATGTATAGGGAGTACTCCCAGGGTTCGGTTTCGGGCATGAAGGAACTCCTGTCGAAGGAGGGGAGTTGGTGGTAGCTGGGGGCGGGCGTGCGGTGGCAGTGCCGCAGCCGTCATGGCAGGACGGAGCAGTGCGCTTCCGATGACCCCGGATTCCGCAGCGTGTGCGTCGCGTCACTGACGGTAGAGCCACAATTTGGGACCATGCAAGTCGTTGCCGTAATCTGACCCTCGAACGAGGCACTTCTCCTAGGGCAGTTGGGAGCGAGTAGGAAGCCATGGCGCGCAGAAGACAGCCGACCGCACGACAGGAGCGTCTTGGCGCTGAACTGCGAAAACTGCGCGAGGCGGCGGGACTCAAGGGACGCGAAGCCGCTGCGCTGCTGGGTACGGACTCGGCTCAGATGAGTCAGATCGAGTTCGGTACCGCAGGAGTCAGCGGGGAGCGCGTGCGAAGGCTTGCCTCTCACTACGCTTGCACGGACACGGAGTTGATCGCGGCACTGGTCGCGATGGCAACCGATCGGACGCGCGGTTGGTGGGAGAAGTATCAGGGCCTATTGCCCGTCTCGTTCCTGGACATCGCCGAGTTGGAGCACCACGCCACCTACCGGTTCGACCTCGAGTTCCTGCACGTCCCTGGCCTCTTTCAGACGGGGGACTACGCCCGTGGCATCTTCTCCTACCGTGTCCCTGAACTCCCGGAGGACGAGCTTGCGCTGCGGGTCGAACACCGCATGGAACGCAAGGTGATCATCACGGGTCCTACTCCGATCCCCTACGAGGCGGTGATCCACGAAGCGGCTCTGCGTATCCGAGTCGGGAACCGAGCCGCCTTGCAAACCCAGCTCACCCGCATCCTGGAACTTTCCGAAGCGGACCACGTCACCGTGAGGGTCATCCCTTTCGACCTCGACGACTTCGGCGGAGCCTGGAGCGGCATGGCGTACGCGGGTGGCGCCGTACCGAAACTGGACACGGCGCTGCGCGACACCGCTCACGGCACGGCTTTCATCGACTCTGAGGCCCAACTCGGCGCTTTTCGAACGCTCTTCCGTAAAGTGGAGGCTGTATCACTCGAACCAGCGCGTTCGCGTGACTTCATCCACAGGTTGGCGAAGGAAGTGTGAGGAGCAGTCGTGACCACCCCCGACAACTGGCGGAAGTCGTCCTACTCAGGCGGCGCCGACGGCAACAATTGTGTTGAGATAGCGCACCTCCACGGCCGGGTCGCGATACGCGACTCGAAAGCCCCGGCAAATGGCACGCTGTCCATCCCGGTCGGACTCTTCACGGCGTTCATCAGCAACCTCAAAGCCGACACCGGTCGTGGCATCGAAGCCCCGTAGCGTGTCATTGGCCAGGTCCCAGCGAGCTCGTCCGGGAGTCGGCTCCGCGCTCAGGTGATCCAACTCAGGAGGCCCACGGGAACGGCGACCACGAGGGCGTGAGCCACCCGGTGGGCCACCCTCTGGCGTATCCGTGTCACAAGTCGGCTGGGCGGGTCGGGAGTCGGACAGCCCTACAGGGCGGTTGCCCTCACTGATGTGGCCTACCGGGCCCGCTACTCGGTCTACGCAAGAGCAGCCGCACGTTCGTTCGCCCCTCGTTGTGGCGCCGCCACCGTGCCTCGTACGTCCGCGGCAGAGCTCAGCCGACCTGCTCGAAGACCATGCACCGCCAGCTGTCCGGCTGAGCGAACGCGTACCGGTCGCGGGCCCGGAGGTACTCCACGAGCTTGTCCGTGTACGGGCCGTAGTCCTGTGGCGAGGCGTGCTCCAGGTGTTCGGTGCGCAGTGCGAAGCGGTACAGAAATTCGACGAGGTCGGCGAGGGTTCGGTTCACGATCTCGGCCTGTGGTTCCTCCCCGAAGGACATGAGGATCACGTAGCCGCGCTCCATGTCGAGGCAGTACTGCATCGCAGGGTCGTCGGTGGGCCCGCCCAGCACGAGGATGCGGGTCTCCTCGTCGCCCGCGGCCACCGGCACGACGGTGAAGGGATCCGGCCCCTCGTCGGCGGTGTCGAGGGTGAACAGGGCGTCGACGAACACGGGCACACCGACGTGGCACAGCACCTCGGCGTCGGCCTCGGACAGCCCGCGTTCCTCGGCGACGGCACGGTCCAGCGTGACCACGCGGCCCGCGCCGAACAGTTCCGTCATTTCGTCATGGGGGGCCATGTGTCCTCCATTTCTCCTTCGCCGTACCATTGTGCTGGCGGTTTAGCCGGCGAGGCTGGCCTGTCGTAGCAGCTTCAACCAGACGTCGTACACCACCAAGTCGTCATCGACCAGCGCGAGTCGTGCGTACTCCGAGGTGGCCAGCCGCTCCAGGAAGAAGGTCTCCAGCGTGAGTGCGAGCTGCTCGAAGCGCTCCGCAGCCAAGCGATAGCCCAGCGCGTGGCCATCGACGACACGGGTGGCGTCCGCGCGATCGACGACGGTGCTTCGCGGGTGGTACCTGCTGAGCCGGTACGTCAGCACCGACTGGATCAGGTCGAATCGCCCCATCGGTCACGCTCAGTCGAGGCATTCAATCAGATCGTTATCTGAGCTCCACAGGGCGGGAACGCCTTGCGTCTGCGAAGGTCATAAGCTGTCGTGAGATTCGCGGGGGCGCCGAAAGGTGCGCGAGTGGCTGTAGTTGTGCCTCGCAGCAGCTTGGGGTGCGGGTCAGTTGAGGTGTGGGCTCTGCCACGAAAGGGCCGGACCACCCATCGTGCTCCCTCGCAGATTGACCTGTGAGAGGGAACCCATGTCTTACCCCACGCCGCCGGGAAGCGGCAATCCGTACGGGCAGCCGCCCCCGCAGAGTGGTTGGCAGCCGCAACCGGCCCCGCAACAGCCCCCGCAGAGTGGTTGGCAACCGCAACCGCAACCGCAACCGCAACCGCAACCGCCCCCGCAACAGCCCCCGCATTGGCAGGGGCAGGCCCCTGTGCCGCCCATGCCTGCGGCACCGCCAGGGGCGGCTCCGGGCGCCGTTCCGGTCCAACCGGGGCCCCCTCAGTACGGTCAGTACGGTGCCTACCACCCGCCCGGCAGCCCCATGCCCGCGGCGCCAATGCCCCCGTCGGCCCCTTCCGGTGGAGGCCGCACCGCCCGAAAGGTCTTCGGGAGCCTGATGGCGGTGTTCGGCCTGCTCGGCATGCTGGGCGGCGGGGCGCTGGCGGCGCACGCCTGGAGCAACCATCAGCTACAGGTGCCCAACGACGCCTACGGTCCGGTGTTGTGGCGCAATCAACCCACTGAGTCGCTCTTCCCGGCGACCGTCGGCAACCCGCCCGGCTACACGATCAAGGCGTCGGACAAGAAGGTTGCCGAGTGGAGCCGTATGGGCATCTCCGAGAACACTTCGTGTTCTGCGGGGCTCAGTGGAAAGACCAAGGCGACCGCCGAGAAGCTCGGGTGCCAGGCTGTACTGCGGGCTACGTACGTCGATCTCACCGGGGAGATGGTCGCCACCGTCGCGATCATCGTGCTGCCAGAGGGCGGAAACGGTTCCCAACAGATGCACGAGTTCTTCGACAAGCAGTCGTCCGAGGACGTTCCCGATGCTGCCGTCGTGCCGCTGAAGGTTCCGGGGACGCTCGCGGCGAAGTGGCAATCGAGCCGACGTAACGGCATGGGAGGCATTGGTGCCGGCGGGGGTATCCCGTACGCCATCGCTGTCACCACCGGCGCGGTCGACGGCCGTACCTCGTCCAACCTGCCCGGGGACTGGGGCGACTACGGGAACAACTCGGACCGCCAGCCCTGGATGGACGAGGCCCAGGCTCTCAGCCAGACGTTCAGCATGCACCTCGAGGATCTGAAGCGGTGAGCCCAGTGGTGAAGCTCAAGTCCATACGCGCTACTTGCACCGCGGTAGCCCTCGCGGGTGTGCTGTGCACGATCGCCGCAGCCCCTGCCCAGGCGGCCACGCCGGTCGGCTGGGAGGGAACCGCACTCGATCTGTCTGCAGCGCAGGCGCAGAGCCAGGGCGAGGGCGTAACAGTCGCGGTGCTCGACAGTGGTGTCGTGGCCGATCACGCGGCCCTCAGGGGACACGTGACCACCGGGCCCGACTACCGCCAGGACGGTCTGGAACCGGGTGACCCGGACTGGGGCAAGCACGGCACCGCCATGGCCTCGGACGTCCTCAAGGTGGCCCCAAGGGCCAAGATCCTCGCGGTGCGCGTCACCTCCGACAAGGACGACGAGAAAGCAGCCGGGGAGCGGCTGAAGGAGCTCGAAGGTCAGAACAAGAGCCCGATGGCCGAAGGTGTCCGGTACGCGGTCGACCACGGGGCCAATGTGATCTCGATGTCGTTCGGCAGCGACGACGGGTTCGCCAGCTTCAGCGACGAGGAAACCCAGGCAGTGGCCTACGCCCTGCGCGCGGGCGTCACGTTGCTCGCCTCGGCCGGCAACTCGGGCGACGAGCTCAACGACATCTCCTACCCGGCGGGTTACGCGGGTGTGATCGCGGTGGCCGCCACCAAGCCGGGCAACGGGCACGCCGAATTCTCCACCGTGCACACCTACAACGACGTGGCCGCGCCCGGCGTCGGCATCGTCAGCGCAAAAAGCACCGGCGGTTACGAGTCCGTTGACGGCACCTCACCGGCCTGCGCGCTGGCCGCCGGGGTCGTCGCGCTCATGTACGCGAAGAACCCGAAACTGACCCCTGCGCAGGTGAACGACGTCCTGATCGCCACCACCCATCGCCCCGCAGGCGGTGGCAGCGCTGTGCTCGGCTACGGCCCGATCAACGCCGCCGCCGCGGTGAAGGCTGCCGCCTCGCCTCCCAAGGACATGACAGGGGCGGTGGCTTACAAGGGCAAGGAGTACCTGGGGACCCCGGATGGCACTCCGAAGACCAAGGGCGCGCCGCTGGAGCGGAGTCTGTGGATGACGGGCCTGGTTGCTGCCGGAGTGGGGCTGGCGTTTCTGCTCGGTGGTGTACTCCTTGCACTGTCCGGTCGGCGGAAGGTCTCGGCGGGAGCGGTCGGCATGGTGCGGCCCCAGGGGTCCTTCACAGGCTGATGCTTCGGCGAATTGCAGAGAGTTCCTGTTGGATGGAAGCCGTATTGGCCTTCCGTTCAGCGGGAGCTTTCGCTTCCTGGACCGATGGGTCACGCGTCTCGAAGCCCTTGGCTTGGTGCCACCAGCCGCGCCGAACGCCATCAGGTTTGTCTGCAGCCGAACCCCAGCTCCAAGGCGGGCGGATACCTCCGGGCTGCGGATCGCGGTCGGCGTACTGGTTTACTTGGGCCGTATGAAGGAGCGCGGCATGGTCGCGCACGTGTGGAGCCGACGCCGAGGGACGGCTTGAGGCATGACCGTGAGCTGGTTGAGAAGTACGGCAGGGGAGGCATAGTGAGGGAGCCTGAATTGATGCCGCTCGCGCCAACCACACGGCTGCCTCAACCCGGCATCATGGGCCGTGCCCTCGGTGGGCTGTTCTTCGTTCTCGCCCTGGTGATCTTCGGGTTCGGCCTCTACAACGCAGCCAACGCGGCCGGTGTCGCCGGCACTCACGGCACGCTGGCTGTGGAGCGTTGCTGGGTCAAGCAAGGAAGCCGCAGCTCCAGTGACACCACGGTGTGCGGAGGCACCTTCCGGTCCGATGACGGCAAGATCATCGATGATCAGGCGAGCATTCGTGCGTCGGTGAAGCCGGGTAGCAAGGTTTCTGTGCAGCAAGCCGGCGACTGGTACGTGCGGGTCGGCTTTGGCGAGACGACCCGGTGGCTTGCGGCGTTCTTCCTCGGCTGGCTCGTAGCGGCGTTCGGTATGTCATTTGCCGCCACAGGTATGTTCCCCCGCAGCGGTATGCAGGTGGCCATGATCACCAGGTCGGTGTCAGGTACCCGGGTGGGCACGGTGCGAAAGTGGGTCGTCCGCGGAAGCCTCGCCGGTGCTGGCGTTTGTCTCCTGTTGACGCTGGTGGCCTGGCTCCTGAGCTGACAGCGGCTATACCGCGGGATTGTCGTAGCTCTTCCCGGGTTCAGGCAGGCTCTTCAGGGCGATGCCGAGCCTGCCGACCACCAATCCAGCACCGGTCGTCGACAGATCCACAGCTTGTTGAAGAGCACTGTAAGCCTCGGTGATACGCCCCCAAGTCTTGATCATTTCGGCGATTTCCAGAGCAGCAGCCGCATAGCCTACGACGGCACCGACACCCGTCTCGGCCAATAGGGTGCCCGCCGCGAGTTCGACCTCTGCAATGATTGCTTCATCCGCTAGCTGCTCAAGCAAGCCTTTGATGAGGTCTGCGCCTCTGGCCACAGCGAGTGCGACGTCCTTGTAGTAGCCCTGAAGCTCCTTCAAGTCTCCATCTAGGGCGCCGATTTTCTTCGCCAACTCTTCAAAGTAGACATAAGCGGCATCGGCTGCATTTCCGTCCCAAGTTGCATCCAGTTCCCTGTTGCCGGACTGCAGGTTCGTGGCTACGTCCTTGGCGAGCTTTCCCGTGTTGGCCCACATCTCGCCACATTTGACGTATGACGCCCAGTCGCCGGTGAACCAAGAGATGGCCTCTTCCAAAGGGTTGAAGCCAAACACGAACTCGATCGTCCCCAGTACCCACTCGCTCGGGCTGAGGAAATCACTCACTGTGCTGACGGAATCACCGATAATTCCCTTGGAGAACTCTTCGGGTTCGCTGGGTGCTTTAAGACTGTCGACGGGCTCGACAGTGTCTGCAAAGCTCATGAGAGTGAGTCTCCGGGTGGCTCAGCGCTTGCTCGGCGGGTAGGTGGCGTCCAGCTTGGATGCCTGGTCCTGGTCAGTCGTCCGGTAGTACTCCGCGGACTTCGACAGCTCCTTTGCGCTGGCAGCCAGGAGACTGCGGACTCGGGCGACTACATCTTTGACCTCATCCATCGCCTGTGGGTGCGTGCGAAGCGCCCACAGGATCAGTCCCTGCCCGGTGACGGGACCCATGTCGCCGTACTTGTTGATGTACTCCTGCGCCTGATGCATGTCATCAGCCGCACGTGCCACCTGGCGGCTGTACCCATCAAGGTCTTCCGGGTTAACCCTGAACGTCATCTCTCACCCCCGTCGTCGCACGTCCGCTCCGTAACCGTCGGCTACTCTATCGCCACCTAGAAACCCCTCGCGAGGAGCAAGCGCATGGCTGAACACGGGGTCGGAGACGAGGAATTCCTAGACATCGCCAAGGATCCTGCTCGGGCCCGGGCTTTGCGCAAGTCGCTGCAGAGGCTGGCCGACAGCAAAGACGAGACTGTGCGGGAGATGGCTCGCGACGTGCTTGCCGGTCGGGTCGGGCTGCGCCAGGCGATGCGAACGGGGGCCTACCGGGAGGCGCTGCATGAGAGCGCCCAGCTTGGGATGCGTGCGTACGAACAGATGAGCGCTGAAGAGCGCAGCGCCGCAGAAGCCGAAGGCCGGCGGCAACTGGACGAGTACCAGGAAGAGATCGACCGGGAGCGAGCTGAGCAGCAGGCGGAGCGCGGGAGGAGCAAGAGAGACGGGTCAGCGTCGCACCAGGCGCGTGGTTGGCAGCTGTAAGCGAGACACCGGGGAGGCTGTCGTAGAAGCCGCTTGCCGTGCCGAGCACTTGGGGAGCGATCAGGGGGTCCTTCGACCGCCACGAGAGGGCGGTAGCCCGGGCGGTCTCGGCCCTCATTTCGGCTACAGCTGGGGAGGCGGAACCGAGGGCGTCATTGTGGCGCTGGGCCTCGGTGGCTCATGGCTTGCCGATATCGACCGCCCACACTCCCGTACCGTTGTAGGCCTCGGGCGTGGCGGTCAGCACCTGCCCCTCGACGGCGCCGGCGATCGCGGCGTGGACGGCGTGGCCGTAGGGCCATTCCAGACCGGCTGCCAACACCTGTTCGACCGTTGCCGTGCCGGCGAAGTCGAGCGGTAAGAATTCGAGACCGGGCAGCGCTCCGACATGTGCTGCTGCGCCAGGGAGCTCAAGACTCGCGGCCACCAGGCACAGCGCTGGAATCTGGGCGCGCTGGTCGGGCTCATCGACCTCGACTACAGCCAGGCCGGACAACAACCGATGGCCACGACACAGGGCCACTACTGCTGTGTGGTCCAGAATGATCACCGACGCTCCCCCACTTGCCGGGACGCGATCGCGGCACGCCATTCCTGGGCCTGTCGTACGTCAGCCTCGCTGAAGTCCTCGCGCAGGTTCGCCCGAACGTACGCGATGCCTCGCGCTGTACGCTCTGCGCGCTCCGCCTCCGTCGGGGTTGCGGCGACCACACGTTCGACGTAGGCGCGTGTGCTCAAGCCGCGCTCCTCGGCGAGGGTGCGCAGGCGGTCTCTTATCGACTCGCTGATCTTGATTGTGGTGTCAGCCATACCCTCAGAATACAAATGAATACCCAGACGTGCGAAGACGGCAAGCCGGTAGGCGTGCAGGCGCCCTCCAGCTCGGTTGAGGAGGCGCCGAAGGAGTAATCCCCGGGCCACGCAGCAGGCGGCCCGTCGGGCAGTTGCCCCCCGGGCCGAGTCTTCTCGTGGGGGAGTCCCAGGACCTACGCCGCCTCCATGAGATGCGCCGGGCGGCTGACGACCAGATGTACCACCCAACTCCTTAGAACCAGGCCCAGTTCGAGGAGCGGAGCGCACGGCAGTAGACCGAGCTGGATCGTGAGCGCGCGGATCGGACGTGCCGGTGCACGGGTGTGCGGAAGTGGTGGTCGGCCGAAGCCCTCACCGGCCATGCCCTAGGGTGCAACGCTGCACGTCCTCTGGCGTGACTCCACTTCCAGCCTCTCACCATCACGGGGATCTCTTATGCGTTTGGCGACCGTACTCGTCCTGCTCGGCGTTCTGTTCGGGTCCGCACCTGCCCCAGCTCAGGCGGCGCCGGTGCATGGCTCCGTCGCGTACGCCTCGCTGTCGTCGACGCGGAGCAGTGTCGGCATCGGCAAGGGTGGCGGTGGCCGGGGCAAGAGCCATGGCGGCTACCGGAGGTCGAGCGGTGGTTACTCCTACCGCGGCAACCACGGGAGTTCGTATTCGGGAAAGGGGAAGATGCCTCTGTGGCAGGCGTTCCTCGTCCTGTTCCTCTTCGGCGGCCTCATTGTCTGGGGCGTCGTGAAGCTGGTGCGCAAGTTCCGGAATCGCGTGAGCGTCTGACTGCTAGTCGGGGCTTCTTCCCGCGACGACGTGAGGTCCAACGACAAGTGGCCACGGGCAGCAACAAGACCGCTGGTGAGCACGGTGGTGTTCGATGACGGTTGGCCAGTTCGCTCAGAGGCAGTTGGACTGCGGCCCCGACTTCGTCGCGAGCGTGGAGCCGCCGCCCTTCACGGGTCGAATGTTGCCGACTGCGGCTCTCCGCAGCGGCTCGGGCAGGAGCTGAGGAACCTTGGGGCCGTTGCCGCAGGTACGTCATGTCCGAACGTCGTCGGGCCTCTGCGTCGGCCTCGGCTCGTGGGTCGTCTTCGTGGCCAGCCGGTCTGCGGCACCCCGGTAGGCCGCCCACGCAAGGAACAGGATCTCGACGCCCGCGGTGATGCCCGCGGTCCGGAAATTCCCTGAACCTGTCGAAGGAGTGCCCAGCAGCACTGGGATCTCCCCCCGGGGATCCACGGTGACGGTGACGGCCTGGCCGGCTTTCAGGCCGTCCCCGGACACCGTGCCCGGCAACGGCTGTCCCGACAAATCGGCCAGCTGCGCGGCGTGAGAAGGGGGATCGGCACCCTGGTCGACCCAGTACACGTCGGTCACCGTCGCCCGCTCCTCTCGGCCCCGGGCGTGCAGCGCCCGCTGGTCCAGGCCCGAGTAGGTCTGGTACGTCACGACCACAGCAGCGATGGGCACCAAGATCATCGCCAGGACGACCAAGCCCTTGGACCAGCCCTCAAACTCCTCCATGTGCGGCACCATCAGTGCGAGGAGAAGGAACGACAGGAGATAGAGCACGGGATACACGAGCAGCGCCAGCCAGATGTTCTGCGTGACGTGCAGCAGGATGCCACTGCCACCCTCAAGGCCCAGGGACACGAATGTGGAGCCCACCAGGAACAACGCGGTCAGGCCCAGCACGCGCCCCCGCCTCAGTATTCGCCCGGCGACCACACCCCCACCACCGAAATGTTCCGCGTCGACCTGCCACCGAGAAGCACGATCGACTCCCCTTCGCACCCCTCGTTCAACGTCACCTGAACAGTGCGCCATCGACCTCGGTGGCATCAAGTGGATTCGACTCAGGGGCCCATGGCACAGGCGCCCCGCATGGGCCAACCATCATCGCGAGTGGCCAACTGTCACCTCAACACTGTCGAGCCTTGCTCCGGGCGACCGCGACCCTCGAGATCGACACCACTGCGCCTATCGGACGCGTCGTTCCACAGATGGAAGCACTCACAGAGCACTGCCCCGCGGTCGATGCTCCCGAGCGGCCAAGGCCCAGCCCCACAGCTCCACGGTGGTCCTCAGCGACTGGGGAATTCCAGGTGCGCCACGAACGGCGCGGGAGAGAGCCATGGCGAACATGGGGCTGAGCTGCGACGGCCGATTGGGATCGAGGCGTGAAGACCTTGAGGGGATTTAGTCGACAAGTCAGTTGATGTGGGGTCTAGTTGGAGTCGTTGACCGGAGCTTTGCTTGGATGATCAAGCACGTTTGCACGCAGTCAATAATCACGGGGTTTTCATGCACACGCCTGTCCTGTCCGTCCGACGCGCAGCCACCGCGTTCGCCTGCGCCGCGGCGATGGTGTCGCTCGCGGCCTGCAACGGCGGCGGCGCCGATGCCGTGGGGTCCGGTGGCTCCACGCCGTCCAAGACCGCAGAGGCCGCTCCTGCCGCCGAGCCGAACGGCGTCGAGAAGCTCTCCGCCAAGGAGATCTACGACAAGGGCCACAAGGCCAACGCCGGTGCCGGCTCCTTCCGGGAGCGGATGACGCGCGGGGACACCAAGACCGATCTGCTGCTCTCCGCCACGGAATGCGTCGGCACCGTCAAGATGTCGAAGGGCACCTTCCAGATCATCCGCAAGGGCAACGACGTCTGGGCCAAGCCGGATTCGGCGATCGTCAAGGAGTTCAACTCCGAACTCGGCGCCAACACGCTCTCTGCCGACAAGTGGCTTCACGGGACGCCGAGCCACCCGCTGATGAAGGGGTTCGCCAGCTGGTGCCACCAGGAGCAGTTCGCCGAGCCTGACACGCTCGACGCCGGCAGCAAGGTGACCAAGGGGAAGGTCACCGCGGTGGACGGGCAGCAGGCGGTGCCGGTCATCATGACGGCGAAGGGGCAGTCGGTCACGTGGTACGTGGCGTCCACGGGCAAGCCGTACTACTTCAAGCAGGACAGCAGCCGTGAGGACATGCCGGACATGGTGTACTCCGACTTCGGCAAGGCGGTGGGCGCGCAGGCGCCCTCCGGCTCGGTCGTAGAGGCACCGAAGGAGTAGTCCCGGTTCCCGTTTCGCAGTCGACGGTCCGGCGGGCAACTAGCTCGTCGGACCGAGCTGCTCAGGGCCCCCTCGTCGAGGCTCAGGGTCCGCAGGTGCCCGACTCGGCCGCGCACTGCCAGTCCGAGAAGCCGTCCTCAGGGTGGCGTACGGCGTGGTCGAACTCGAGGAAGCCACGGACGACGACGAAGGTCAGCACGACGGCGGCGATCCCCACCAGCACCAGTGCGATCCGCAGCACGGACCTCATCGTCCGGCGACGGCCTGGATCCGGCTCGGCCGCCCGGTCCCGGCGGGCGGCGCTGTTGGGTGCATGCTGCCCGGTCATGCGCAGGACGTCATCTCGTCGGAAGTGCCGCGGACGTTGAAGTCCTGCGCCAGGCCCACCGTGTTGAGATGGGCGATGTCCGCCTGCTCCATCTCCTGGCCGCCGCCCCCGACGTCGGAACGGTGCTCGCTCGGGATGCCCCAGTCGTAACGCTTCTGGACCTCGACGCGGTACGTGACCTCGCCGTCGTGGACGTATCCGGTGACCCGGTACTGGAAGTGGTTGAGCGCGTAGTACCAGTCCGAACTGCTGTGGCCGTCCTTCGGGTTGGGCGCGGTGCTCTGCCACTCGGTGGTGAAGGGGCCGTCCGGGCGGCCGTGGACGTCGGTGCGCAGGGTCTTGTCGACGTCCTTCTGGAAGGCGGGGACCTGGTCCATCAGGGTCTTCGGGTCGACCTCGACGTCCGTGCCGCTGGCGTCCAGGTAGTGCTGGATCAGGCCGGCTGCGTTGGGGTAGTCGTAGTACGGGCTGGCGAAGGCCGCGCCGACGTTGTTGAGCTTGTTGCGGATCTCGTGGTCCCTGGGGTCCGGTTCCGCGATGTTGAACCTGCGGTTCTCGCTCTCGAAGTTGTGGATCGTGCCGAAGGCGATTCTCAGCCGCCGGGCCAGCCACTCGTCGTCCTCGGTCGCCTGGTCGAGGATCTTGTCGAGCCGCTTCTGCAGGTCGTCGGCGATGTGCTGGTGCTCCTGGTAGTTCTTGTGCACGTCCGGGTCGTCGGGGTCGTCGACGACGCACATCTCGATCTGGCCGTCGGCGCTGATCGTCATGCCGTTCTCCAGCGCCTGCCGCTGGATGTCCTGGGCCTTGAGCTGGTGCTCCCGCAGGCCCTTGGTCCCGCCGGTGCCCTTGGCGCCGTCGGCCTCCGTGTCGACGTAGTCGCGAAGCGCCCTGACCTCCTTGTCCAGGGCGTCGATGTCCGTCTGGACGAGGTCGCAGTACGCCTGTGCCCGCTCGCCCGCCCTGCCCTGCCAGTGGTCCTGGTGCAGCTGCCTGACCACGCCGTCGTGGAATTCGGTACGGGCGTCCTTGATCTTGCGGTGGATGGCGTTCCAGCTGTCGCTGAACGTCTCCAGCGCGTTCACGTCGAGCTCCATGAGCTGGTGGAAGGTGACCACGATGCTGCTTCCTCCGGCTCAGCGGGACGGGATGGGGTGCGGCCCGGCGAACTGCGAGGCGGTCGCGACCTCGTTGCGGTCGTACGCGTCCGCGCTGTCGCGGAAGTTCTGCGCGGCCGTGTCCAGCCGGCCCGTGACGAGGGTGAGCAGGAGCTCCCAGCGGCTCTGCATCTCGTCGATGCTGTCGACGAACGACCAGCCGTGCGCGCCCTTCGCCAGGTCGCGGAAGGAGTCCTCGGCCGGCCCGCTCGTCTTGCGGAGTATCTCGGAGGTGGTGTCGCAGTCGTCGGCCCTGCCCCGCAGGAACGACGAGCTGACGCCTACGTCCGGGTCGCCGCCCCAGACCGGCGGCGCGGGCGAGGGAGGCGTGGGGGGAGGGCCCGGCGAGGGTGAGGGCGTCGGCTCGGGCTGCGCGGCAGTTCTCATGGTTGGCGCGGCTGTGGTGGCCGGTGCAGCGGTGGTGGTTGGTGCTGCGGTGGTCGCTGGTGCCGAGACCTGGGCATACGCCAGCCTCGGATCGACTGCTTGGCTCATCGCCGTCTCCTTCAGAGCCGGTGCCCGGCTCTCTCCCCGTACAGAAGGAACGTTCTTGATCAGCGTAGGGCAGCCGCCACTTGATGTGCCACCGTCATCCCCCTCCGCCCACCTCTGCCGGGCCCTCCGTCACGTGAAGAACACCACCAACAGGCTGACCACGAGGCCGAGTACACCCACTCCGGCCGTCACCAGCGTGGTGCGGAACAGGCCCTGGCTCTCCCTCTCGCCGTAGGGGAAGCCGGTGACGGCGCAGAAGAGGCCGACGGCCAGGGCGATCAGGGCGCCGAACCACCATGCGCAGCCGAGGGCGATGGCGTGGGCCCAGCCCTGGTCCCGCATGTAGGAGACGTCACTGATCCTGCGGGCCTCGATGACGTGGCCGCGCTGGTACAGAGCGTCGCTCTTGAGCTCGGCGTTGAGGTCCTTGACCTTGCCGTCGTCGGAGGTGAAGGTGCCGTAGCACCACCGGCTCTTGGTCTTCTTCCGCGAACTCGAACTGCTCGACGAGCTCCGGTACTTGTAGTCGACGGTGCAGTTCTGGACCGTGAGTTTGCCCGGTGTGGACGTGGCGTACTTGTAGGGGCCGAGGTAGGAGCCGAGGGCCAGGAGGACGAGGCCTGCCAGGATCAGGCCTGCGCCGATGAGGCGGCCGCGGCCCGCCCGATCTCCCGTTGCGGCGGCGTTCGTCGCGGCGTTCCCGTGTACTTGTGTCATTGGGGGTTCCGGTTCCTCAGGAGGGATGCGGGCGTTACAGGGCGAATGCGCAGACGAGTGCCGCCACGACACCCAGGCCGAATACGCCGCCCAGGACGGGGCCGGTGACCCTTGCGGCCGGCAGGCGCTGCCAGGAGTCCGAGAGGGCGGGGCCGTTGCGGGCCCCGAAACCGGTGAGGAGGCAGAAGACGCCGAATGCCAGCAGGGAGAGGCAGAACGCGAGAATTCCGGCGTCCTTTCCGGGCGCCCGGTCCTCGGGCAATTCGAAAGTGTCGTCCGCTTGCACGACGGGGATTTTTGCGCCGGTTTCAAAGCGTGATGACGTGTTCACCGTCACGTCTTGGTAGCCGGCGCCGCCCTGTTGCGCGGTCCAGTTTCCGGTGCAGCTGAACTCGAGTTGAGTCGTACGCCTGTGCGTGCCGTAGTGGGTCTTCGTGTGTGTCTCGCATGAAGAAACGGTGAGGGTTCCTTCGGTGCCTTCGCCGGCGAGTTCACTGCGCAGTTCCGGGACCGTCACAACGGCGATGACCGTGGCCACGAGGAGCAGCCCCAGGCCTACGAGTCTTCCCACCCAAAGGCTTCCTGTGCTGCCGTAACGCGGCTGTGTTGTCACCACTGTTGGTCGTCCCCCTGGGAAGCTGTTGGGTCTCTTGGCCGGTGGATCGGCGGGTTGGCGGGGTGTGCGCGAGGAGTCTAAGGTATCCGTCTGTCGTCCTATATGAACGCGCCAAGTGAACTACGGGGGAGAGCGATGGCGTTCGAAGCCTTTGATGTGGACACGGGAGTACTCCGCAAGCAGGGAGGAAACTACGCCGAACTCGGCGTCGAATTCGGGAAGGCCTCCAAGCGGCTCCAGGACGCTCTCGAAGGTCTTGGAGAGCCCTGGGCGGACGCGGATTTCGGGGAGATCTTCGGGCAGGTCTACACGCCGGTTCGTGACGGAATCTTCACATCGATGGACAGCCTGGGGAAGCGGCTGGAGAGCATCGGGCACAAGTTGCAGGACATGGCGCGCAACTACGACGAATCGGAATCGTCGAACTATGTGCTGATGGACGGGATCTCGGGCCAACTCTAATTAAATTCGGGGATATTGGCATGTCGCTCACACTGCCCAGCGAGCTTGTCTGGGTGCTCGATCTCCTCGGCTACAGCTGGCCCGAGGCCGATGAACAGGCACTGCACGATGTCGCCGAGGCCTGGCGGGCCTTCGGCAAGGATCTCGAGACGATCCAGACGGAGGGCGATGGATTCGCCCGCACCATCCTGGCGAGCAACGCGGGTACGGCTGTCGACGAGTTCACCAAGGGCTGGGGCGCCTACACCGGCACGAACGGCCAGGACAGCTACATCCCGGACGCGAGGACCGCGTGCGAGGTGATCGCCCTCGCCTTCGACGCCGCCGCGATCGCCGTCCTCACGGCGAAGCTGGCCGTGATCGCGCAACTCATCGCCCTGGCCGTGGAGATCATCGCGGCCCAGGCGGCGGCCCCCTTCACCTTCGGACTGTCCGAGGTCGGCGCGCTGGGTGCGACGCAGGCCGCTCGGGTGATCGTCCGGGAGCTGCTCAACAAGCTCAGGACGGAGGTCATGCAGGCGATCACCAAGGCCATGGAACACGCCACCATGGACGCCCTGAAGAAGATCGCCAAGGAGCAGCTCGAGAAGATCACCAAGGAGAAGGTCAAGCAGTTCGCCAAGGACAAGATCAAGGAAGAGGCGAAGCAGTTCGTCCAGGAGAAGGTGGTGGACGCGGCCAAGGAGAAGGCCAAGGAAGCCGCCGTCGGAATGGCGCAGAACATCGCCCAGCAGAGCGTCGAGGCCCACTTCGACGAGCGGTCCGGCATCGACCTCGGGGAGACGACGGACGTCGCCAAGAAGGCGGGCAGCGACTATCTGGACGGCCTGAAGAACGAGGTCAAGGGGGGCGAGGGGTCGACCCTCGCCGGATACGCCGACGTGCAGGGGCACGTGGACGGTGCCGTCGACGCCGCGACGGAGAAGGTGACCGGGGCGGTCGGGGATCGCGTGCAGCACGGTGTCGACGCGGTGTCCGGACACGGTGGCAACGGCGGGGAGTCGGCCGACGGGGCTGCGGACAGCTCCTCCGGGACGGGCTCGGGTTCCGGTTCGGGCTCGGGCTCGGGTTCCGGATCCTCCCAGAGCACGCAGGCGTCCTCCAACAGGACCGCGGCCTCCGCGTCCACGGCGCGCTCCGGCTCCTCGCACGGCTCGGGGGGCGCACAGGACTGGGCCCGAAGCGAGTTCGGCTGACGCCCTCGCTGCCGTGCCGCCCCGGTAGGAAACGACAAGACACGACAGGAAGGACGGCCGCACCCATGACCGCGGACCGGGAGATCCAGGACGAGGAACTCATGGGGATCGCCCAGGACCCCGAACAGGCCCTGCGACTGCGCCGCTCCCTGCGCACCATCGCCGGCACGAACTCGCTCGACCCGGCCCTGCGCGAGATGGCAAGTGAGGTGCTGAGCGGCCGCGTCGACGTCAAGGACGCCTTCCAGGACCCCCGTTACACCGAGGCCGTCTACCAGCGACTCCACGAGATGCGCCGGGCGGCCGAGGACCAGACGTATGCCGAACGCCAGCAGTCCAAGAGCCGGTTCGCGGACTGGGACGCGCGGCAACAGGCCGAACTGGACCGCGAGCGGGCGGAGCGGGATGCGCCCGTGCACGGTTCCGTCGAGGGGAAGCGGTCGGCTCGGCGCTGAGCACTTCAGCGCTGAGCGGACGCCCGGTCGCGCTCAGCGTCAGCGGCTTCCCCGAGCAGTCCTGCCCGCCGGAGGGATCCGGTTCGTACACCCGGTACGGGGCGGCGAGTTGAACCAGCAGTAGTACGGGGATGAGGCAGCGCTCGCCGTGGCGGTGCGACCCTGCCACACCGCTCGGGGCCGCTGCCCCGCCTCGGTGTGGAAGCTGAGGCATCCGACGAGCGTTGCCGCACTCCGCCAGATGCGAGTCTGCTGTTGCTCCCGGCTGTCGTCGCCCATGTCGTTCATCAGCATGAGCGGCAGGCCGTGCGATCACTGGAGCCGCAGCGCCGGAGGGCGGCCGGACTTCAGCGCGAGGAGCCGTGCGTACGCTCCCGGTGCCCCTTGCGGTCGGGAACGCCCATGTAGCCGGCCTCGCGCTCGGTCTCGCCGAGCCACAGCTGCGGGACCTGCTGCTGGATCGCCGCGACCAGCGGCACCCGGGAACTCGCGGGGACGGGGAGGCGGTAACGCAGCCGCGGGAGGGTGGGGTGCAAGGGTTCCTCGTCGCGGACCAAGGGCCACAGGACCGGGTCGTCACGGTCGATGGGAGCGTTCGGGCACAGCTCGATGGAGTACACCTTCACCCCGCCTCTGCCCATCTTGCTCCAGTGCAGGCCGACTCCGGCGAGGCTCTGCCAGGGGATCACGTTCTGTGCCCGGCCGTTGCTCACCCACAGGCCCAGGTGGTCGACGCTCACGCTCGAGCGCCGGGCCGACCAGCTCGTGACCAGGCCGGCCACACCGATGAAGCCCAGGAACAGCCCCATGACGATCCCCCCGATTCCCTTGGGGTTCGGCGCCCCGTCCCCGAGGCCGACGGTCATCGCTGTGCCGCCGAACAGAACGAGGGCACTGATCGCCGTGAGCACGAGGCCCAGGGGAATCATCCGCCGTGAGGAGCGTCGGCCGGTGGGCACGACGGTGGCGGTGGGGGAAGGGGAGGGGGAGAGCTCGCCGGGAAACGACATGGGGTGGAGTTTAGGGAAGGTCTCCGGGCCTCCCGCCGGCGGGCACTGATCGCCGTAGCGAGGGCGAGTCGTGATGACAGCCCTGCCTTCCGCTGAGGCAGGGCGGTACGGCGGCCGTCAAGTCACGCCTGGCGGCGCTGGTTGCCGATGAGGTAGGCGATGCCCCAGGCGGCGGCTGCGGCGAGTACGAGGCCGAGCGGGGAGAACCAGTCGACTCCGCCGGTGGATTCGTTGTTCCACCAGGCCTTGGCCGGGAGGAAGGGGGTGTACTCCAGCATGTTTTTGATCGCCATGAGCGACTGTTCCTTGGCGATGATGAGCGGGAGGCCGTTGGCATAGCCGAAGAAGGCGCCGAACGCGGCGATGACGGCTCCGCCGATCCGGGCACCGTTGCTGTCGCGACCCACCTTGCCCACCAAGGCGCCGACGATCGCGCCATTGAGGAGTGCGTGGCCCAGGTAGAGGGTGTTGGCCACAGTGGTGCTCGTAATGTCCTTGTACGTGGCGAGGATGAGGCCGCTGTAGAGCAGCGACACGATGAAGGAGACCAACAACCCGAGGAACACCGCGCCTACGGCATTGCCGCTCGCGTTGGGACGCTGTCCGAAGGGGGGCGCCTGGAACGGAGGGGTCGGCTGCATCGGGTACATCGGCTGCACCGGCGGCTGCCCCTGGGGGACCGGCTGCGGTCCGGCGTACATCGGAGGCTGCCCGGGAACGGGCGGCGGGCCGGCCTGCATGGGGGGCTGCGCAGGGGTGGAGGGGGGCCCGAACCCTGGCTGTTGCTGCGGTGCGGGCTGGGTGTAGGGGTTGGGGTGGTTCGGCGGTGAATACGGCGGCTGCGGTGGCTGCGGAGGCGGTTGGAACGGCGGCTGGCTCATGATTCCCCGTGGAGTCAATGGAGGTGACTGGTAGGAGCAGCAAATTATCAGTGAGATCAGGAGGGGGTCGTGGGAGCCGGAGCGGGCTGCGTGAAGGTTGCTGAGGGGCAGTACCGCTGGAAGCAAGACCTGCCGTTTGCGCGCAGGCAGCGTTCGCCAGGCCTCGATGCGCTCCCAATCCTGATCAAGGGGCTCGAGCAAGGGGACAGCCCTTCAGTCGTTCTCTGCTCGCGAAGGGCTGCGTAACCCCGCTTCTCTGACCCCCCTCGATGAGGTTCGCGGATGTCGACCCGAAGGCACCAGGCGATTGATGGGGTGGGGGTCGGACAGGCAAGGCGACTTGAACCGGGATGCGGGTACGTCGGATTGTCGAAGGTGGCGTGATGTACCTCTACTCGGTACCCCACATGTCCAAGTCTCCGTCGAAGACGTGCTCCCAGTGATCGGCTTCTTCGACCACCGGGTCGATCTCCTCTGCCCACTGCCGGAGGCTGTGGCGTGCGCCCCTTCGTTCTTCCGGTGTACTGAAGTCGCTGATCAGAAACTCGTGGTACAGGCGGAGAAGGATGCAGAACTGCCGCAGGCTCGTCGCGACAGTGACGGAGGAATAGCTGGTGCTGTAGTCCTGGACGACAGCACCTGTGTCTGCATCGAGAAGTACGTTGCCTCCGGTCCACTCTCCCAGATAGTAGAAGGAGCCTTCGCTCTCGGGCGGCTCCATGTCGGCGGGCCACGGGACTTGAACCAGCCCTGTCTTGTCCAGGTCCACCGTGCGGACAAAGGGAAGTTGTTCCGACAGTGCGGGTAGGCCGACGGTGGCCAGGAAGTGCCGACTGTCCGCATGCCGCAGGCCGGGCGGCAAGTCATTGTCGGGACGGCGGCGGCAGGTGCCCTCCCCGAACGTGGCTTCCAGCCAAGGTCGTTCAGGGCCGTCTGCGGCCCGCGCTTGTGGGGGACAGTTCCACACGCCGGCCTTCGTGATGGGACCTGCAAAGGGGGCCGGAAGCGCTACCAGGTGTGGCTGTCGTCTGGGCTCGGCGTTCACATCCACGGCGAACGGGCCGGACGGGCCGGTGATCAGCCATTGTGATTCTGACAATTCCTTGGACAGGAAGGGGCGGAAGGCGTCTTGGCGTCCATCGAAGATGTGCCGAACGGGCGGACCGGTCTCCAGGAGCGGCCACGAATGGCTCTCGGCCAGCAGGGAAAGCACCTCCTGCGCGTCAAACGTCTCACCTGGCGATGCCTCGGACAGACCCGCCGCTGTTCCGGTGAATCGGCCGAAGACCCCGAACGGGCGGCAATTGGCCCATACCGTCCGCAGTGGGAGCGTGTCTCCCGCCGCAGCGGCTATCGACCGAGTCAGCCTTTCGTCGCCTCGACTGAGCGCGCAATGATGCAACCAGGACACCCACTCTTCGTGGGGCGCGGCAGCGAGCCCCAGTTGTTCCAGATAGTGAATGTCGATGGCGACGCTGTTCTGCGGAACGCCCTGGGGCCAGGCGGCGGTCATGCCTCGCAACAGCCCTGTGGCATCGAGGTTTGCCAGTACGTGCCCGTGGTTCAGCACGTCTTCGAAGCGGCCGGCGTGGGCGCGGCATGGACGCCCACCGTTTGTGCTGCATAGCGGCCAAGGGCGCTGGTCGTCCTGTTGGACCGTGCGTCGTGCGTCTCCAGTTGGCGCAATAGCGATGAGAGCAATGACCCCTGGTCCACCGGATGGAGCCGCCTGATGCGGTAGCGATCGGACTCCGCCCGAAATCCGACTTCTCTTTCCGTCTCCGAGACTTCGTAAGTGATGAGGAGGTCCGCAAGGGCCTCCGGAAGCTCGCCCAGTTCGCCGGGCGACGCCTGGATATCGAGGCAACGGCACAATTCCGCCCACAGTGACAGCGAGATGGTGCTCAGTTCCGCTGCGGCGAGTGCTTGCAGTGAGGGATAACGTTCAACCAGTCGTGCCACCTCGGTGAATCGAGCATCGTCACCGTTCTCGCGGCCGATCGGAGACGTGAGGACGATGTCATTTCGCGCCGGAGCGAGCACCCATGGCCTGTCAGCGGATCGTTCCACCACAAACTGCAGAGTCGGGCGCGAGAACTGCTTCAGAGTTCGGATCACCTGCTGAGTGATCCTGCTCGGCTCGTTCGAGGTGACGAATCGGTCTGCCCATTGGACGTTCGCAAGGAGACCAACTCCACCGCTTCTGATACTCAGGGCGCCTGAGATGAGTGATGCTGGAGATTCGGCGGCATCAAATTCCCTCAGCAGAAACTGTGCGACATCGTCTGCCGTCAGGCCCCGGCAGTCCACAAAGACGGCGTCAGGCATTCGGGTCGAGCCAGCCCCCGACCCGCTCAATCGCCTGCTCGGGTGTCAGCTCCACCTGGTCCTCGATCTCTGGTTCCGAGTACGGCGTCCTGGCGGTCCGAGCAGTTTGCCCGGCCGGTTCCTGTTCTGCCGCCACATGGTTCGAACCGGGTGAGCAACAGTGCAGCCGCGAACCCGGTCAGATGGGCAAGGCGCCCTTGAAACGGGAGTTGGGCACGTCGGGGTGGGTGGTCGCGAGCCAGCCGTGGCCGTGCGTGGTCGACTCGGGCATTGGGCCTGGTGTGACCGAGAGCGCATCTGCGACCACATCTGAGTCCGTAACACCCTCGGCGTATTTCTCCACGAAGTAGGGGGCCATAAAGGGATCGTCCTCCCCTTCCATGTACTCGATCTCGAAGGGCAGGGGATCTCCAACCCACTCCGGCTCTCCGTACGTACTGTGACCGCGTACCACGTGGCCATCGCGGGCGATCCACCAGAGATTGGCATTGTGGTAGGTGTCGATGGCGTAGAAGTGGGCTTCTCCGGACTGCTCGCTGACTTTTTCAGCGAGGCGGGCGCCGCCGAGTTCGTCCAGGAACGTATTGCCGAACAAGAGGCGCCAGCCGTTGAACTCGGGAGTGATGAAGACGCGGTACGGGGTTACGCGATGCCCCTCCGCGGTTTCGAACTCAATGTGATCCTTGGCGAAAGTCGCTGCGGCAACGCCCATGACAGTGGTGACTGCCCTGAGGTCGTGCAGTCCGAGTGCCGATACAGCGGCGTCGAGTTGATCCGCCGGGAAGGCCAACCAGCGGCCGGCCTCCGACGGGACCCTCACCGGGCGCTCGTCCGTGAGCTTGATCCGCACGAGACGCTCCACCGCACTGCGATCGCCCTGGTCCAGGTACTCACCGCCACCCAGGTCGACCAAGATTTTCAGCGCATTGCTGCGCAGACGCCCCGGGCCCTGTAGCCGGATCTTCCGCAGGTGTGGCAATACCTGGTCGCCCAGCCCCTGCAGGACGGACTCGGCGCCCCATTTCAGCCGGGACGGCCCGTCCTCACCGACATACGGCAGCAGACTGTCGACTGCCTGTACGCCGAGGGCGACCAGGCGGCGCTCCGCGGCCTTCCGCACGCTGTGATCATCGTCGGCGAGGTTCCGTACAAGAGCGTCCACGGCATCTGACATGGCGCACAGCCTAGTTGTGAGGGGCGCTCCTGGTTGGTGCCCCATGTGTCCAGGTCGCCGAAGACATGCGACTCCTGCCTTGCGCGAGCGCTTCACGCCGGTTCAGCCGGTCTCCCAAAAGCCCCGTACTCCACACCGGATGGGAGCCGCCTTCGTCGTCGATGGGACCATGACTTCCTCTCTGCGGCTGTGTCCGTGTGAACTCTCTGCACTCAGACCCATTCGTCGCCGTACGTGGCGAGGTCCCAGGTGCTGTCCTCGAAGTCGTACCCCTCGAGAATGTTCGCCCAGACCTCGCGCTGGGCGGCGTCGGGATCAATCTGCCTGCACCATGCCGCGAGGCTGATCCGTGCGTCCTTGTGGTCGGGGGCGTCGGGATGGTGCGTTCTGCGGAACTCGTCGAAGAGCCGGACCATGGCGAAGAACTGAAGGAGGCTGCTGCCCGCCAGCGGCTCGGCCATGCCGCCTGTCGTGTCCCTGAGGAGTTGGCCGGTGACGCCGTCCAGCAACAGCCTTGAGTACATCCACGCACCCAGCTCGTAGAACGGTCCGTTGCTGGGCGCCTCGCGCTGCGCGCGGAGGTGGCGAGGGATGTCTCTCCCACGGCCGGGCCAGGGACTTTCGTGCAAGGGCCGGTCGCCGCGCGGAGTGATGGAGAGGTGCAGGAAGTCGCGGATCTCGGGCAAGCCGATTTCAGTGAGGAAGAGACGGGTCTCTCCGTCACTGATCCCCTGGGGTAGTTGATCTGTACCGAGCCGATGGCAGGAACCGAGGCCAAAAGTCTCTTCCAGCCATTCCCTTGGCTCATCTCCACGCAGAGCGGCGGCCGCGCGATCGGGGAGAGGCCAAGGGCCGGCCTGACAGTGGGCCGCTACCAAGGGCTTGCTCGGAAAGGGCGGTTGGGGGATGTGAGCCGCCTCGTGCACGGTCACCGCGAAGAGCCCCTCCTTGCCTGCCAGAACCCAGGTGTCGTTGACACGAATACCCTGGGTGACAGCGGACGGACAGCGAGGTGGCAGGGAAGGCACGGGTGAGTCGGCTTCCCAGCCGTTGTCGCCGTGACGCGCGAAATCGACGGGCAGACCCTCGGGTCGATTGCCGGCACTGATCCAGTTCCAGTCACCCTCGGCGAGGGGACGGGGCACCGTGAGGGGTGCCGAGGTCTGTGCGCCAGTGGTGGGGTCCCACTCCTGCCGCAGGTATCGGTATTTGGGGGATGCATTCTTACCAGTGGTGGTGTCCCGCGCGGTGATCAGACGCAAAGCGGGCCCGTTCCCCACGGTCCCGAATTCGTCGACCCTTCCTGCGCCATGTGACTGCAGCCCGAAGACGCCCAGCGGTCGCCACCTCGACCAGACCGTTCGCCAAGGGAGTTCCACTCCACTACTCAGCAGTTGATCCGCCAGCTCCGTGCGCCCGGCGCAGAGTGCCGCATGATGCAGCCAGGCCACCCACTCTCCGTGCGACGACGTGACGATGCCTTGGACCTCCAGATAGTGGAGGAGCGCGGCGGTGCTCCCGTACGGGACACCGTCGGGGTGGGCAACGGCAAGCGCCTCGTACAGTCCAGCCGGTGAAACTTGAGCGAGCAGTCGGCCGTTCTCCAGCACACGGGGCAGAGCACCGGCAAGAGCGGCGTGCATGGGCAGAGCCCGGCCGGCATAACGAGCTACAGGGCCGCCCTGCGCCCAGACGCCCTCAGGCGAAACACTGACGGCAGTCAGCAGTCCCTCGACCACCCTCGCCTGAATGGCTGTTTCGGAGGGCCGAGCCCGCCGCCATGCGTGCGCGAGCGCGTCCGAGACAAACCCCACTTCCGGGGCGTCCGAATCCTCCTCGACCATCGAGAGAATGTCCGGTCGGCGGCGAGCGAGGGCGAGTAGTTCCTCAGGGCTGGCAGGCGCGTCAGCGGAAGCGCACAGCAGCTGCCACACCGTCACGGGTACGATCCGGAGTTCCGCAGCCGCCAACGCCTTCAGCCACGGCTCGACAGGAAGGCCTTCACTTTCGGGTTGGATCGTCGACTGGTCGGCCAGAGCGATTTCGTACTCGTGATTCACGGCCACCGGGATCAGCTCGGGATCGTGCTCAGCCATCACCCAGACATCGCGGGTGCCGAACCGCCTGAAGCCGGGAGCCAGCACTCTCGCGATACGTGCAGGCTCGGAGGAGGTCAACAGGTCTCCGGCGTACTGCACATTGGTGAGGAAGATCACCAGGTCACCAGGCGCAGGGTACGTCCGGCACGCCTCGCGCATGCTCAAGGCCACTGCGTCTGCGCTCAAACCCCGGCAGTCGATCCACACTGATTCGGGAATCCGGTTCCGCACTTGAGCGAGGAAGTCTGTCTTGCCGACGGCTGCGGCGCCGGTGATGGAGAAGACCTGCCGTTTGCGCGCAGGCAGCGTTCGCCAGGCCTCGATACGTTCCCAATTCTGATCGAGAAAATCGGGCAAGAGGGAACCCTTTCAGTGAACGGTGAAGGTGACGGTGAAGACAACGTATCAAGTGCACTGCTGTCCGCGCCATCACGTCTTCGAGCGAAGGCATGGCGCCTTTAACTGTTCACACCGCCGGCCTTGGCGTTTCCGTCCCAGATTCCTTTCAGGCGATTTACATAGTTGTTGAAGTCGCCCGTGAACTTTTTCCTTGCCTCTTCCTTCGCCTCTTCCGGTGTGGCTGTGGTGCCGTCGTCTTTCGACAGGTCCGCATCAGGATCTATCTGCCCCCTGCGGAATCCGACACCGTAATGGATCCGTAGGCTGTTCTTTTTCTCCCCCTCCTGGAGTTGACTCTCATCCTTCGGTTCCTCGATATCGTCAGAAATGTAGCCCGAGCAGTCATTTCCCGAGGCGTGACCGCAGGGTTCACGCTCTGTGTAGAGACTGACTGGTTCGAAAGGAGCTTCGCCAGCGGCTTCACGCTTCGCGTTGACGGACCTTATCCACTCCATTGCATGCGGTTCGGAGTGAACGCCGCCGCCCCAGGGGGTGCTCATCGGGAGAGAGCTGTCCACGACGTATCGAATCTCGTTGTTGTTCTCATGATCACGTACTTCGATCACTGCAAAATTCTTGCGTGACCAGTCTCCCTTGTGATCGCCGAGCGACTGGAGTTCATGCTCGACCGCTTGCGCTATCTCGCTGTCGGTCAGGCCCTCCCCTTCCGAGATGCGCTGGTGGATTGCTTCAGCGAGGGCTGCCCTACCAGGGATCGCTTTTCCGGCGTGGTAGTGAACGCCGGCGGACTTGATACCGGCTTTGTCCATCAGCTGGCCGATCACCTTGCGGGCTGCGTTCGACCGATCAATCTTCTCCGGGTCGGTCGTGTGTGGAGTGAAGTTGGACGGTGAATTCGGGTTGTCTGCATGAGGATCCAACGAAACCCCGACCGCACTTGTGGCGTGGAACCGTAGGTCCATGCGGGCCAAGGCCGCGACGACCGCGCCCTGTTGCCCTTCTGTGAGGTCTGAAAATCCGGTGAGCGCGTCAATCAGCGTGCTCTTACGGATGCCGCCCTGTTCGTCGGCAAGTTGGTTCCCCAACAGCGAGCTCAGCTCGCCGTTGTTGCTCCACTCACGAATGCGATCGTAGACAGGGGCCAGATCGGCCTGAGTTACGGCGTTGGTTTCTCGGAGAGTGGCTTGGGACGGCTCGGGCAGCATGCCGTAGTGAGTGTGACTTCGGTCTTGCACCGCGTCATAAGGAGCGCTGCCCTGAGGTCGCTCCGGCGCGGAATCATGATTCTCGCCGGGATTCGTACCTACTGGGGCTTCGGGTGCCCGGGGGTGTGGAGTGTCAGGAGTGAATGGCGTTCTACGGCCGGGAGGCGTCTCAACTGCGGGTCGGGGTCGGCCATCAGGGCGCTCGGTGGTCTCAGGCTTCTTCTGCGTGGAGGTGTCACGTTGCGGGGCCGATGGATGCCGGTCGGCTCCCTGGGGTGTCGTGCTCTGCTGGTGCACACGTGGGGTACCGGGGACCGGGGCTGTGCCGGTCTGCTGAGAGGTGTCCCGGTCGTTCGGTGTGTCCGTCTCCGTCCGGGTGACATTCGTGGCCCTGTCCGGCGCACCGTTGTCGGGCGTGGTGTGCGTGGGCGGCGGCTCCGGAGAGGAGTCGGGTCGAGTCGGGTTCTCAGTCGTCGTGGTCGGCTGCCCGGAGTCCTTGTCGGGGGTGTGACCCTGCTCGCCGGGACGCGCCGCCCCGGTCGGGCGTGACTGCTGGTCCGCGCTGCTGGGTGTCTCGGACGAGGGCGAATGGTCCCGCTCCGAGGGGGATCCGGGGGAATGCCGACTTTCCGGGGTGCCCGGGATGTCGTGGGAGGGCTCCTGACCATCAACCACGCCGTCCCGTTCGGACAGGCCGGTGCCCTCGCTCTGGGGACGGCCGTTCTCGCTTTCGGGCTCGCCGGTCGTCGGGTCCGCCGAGATGTCCGGGTCCGCCGTCGACGGTTTGGTGGGGTCCGCGTGGTCCGATGCATCTGGCGCCGCCTGGTCCGCCGGCTTGGGGGAGTTGGTTCCCTCGTCGGTGTCGTCGCCCTGCTTCGGTGTGTCGCCCGGGACGTCGTTCTGGGGGTTCTGGTCGTTCTCCGGTTGCCCGTTGTTCTCGGAGTTCTCCGGCTGGGACGCGTCGTTGTTCTCGTTCTGCGACGCGTCGTCGCCGTTCTCGGAGTCCTGTGTGTGGGGCTGGGAGGTGTCTATCGGGTGGCCGTCGGCGTCCAGCGGTATGTGCCAGACGTGGGTGGCCTGGTCGATGTGGAGAGGGGCGTGGCTGACATCTCCACTCTGGGTGTCGACCCAGACGATGTTGCCGTTGTGGTTGACGACGTTGAAGGCGTGGCCGCCTCCCCCGAGCCAGTCGACCTGGACGATCGCCGCCGAGCCCGGGCCGGCCTGCTGGAGGGTGTCGGCGATGTTGTTGGCCGTGTTGGGGTCGCCGCCGGGCCCGGCGTAGGTGTGGGCGGCACCCGCCCAGCGGATCTGGTTGTCGTTCGCGTTGTGCTCGGGGGACCAGAGGTTCGGCTTGCCGTGTTCGTCGAGGTCGAGGGTGCGCGGCGCCGAGACCTGCGGGTTGCCGTACCAGGTCTCCAGGAACGACCGGGAGCAGTCGGCGCAGTTGTTGCTGCGTCCCGGGACGTTGACGCCGCCGTCGTTCTGGAGCTGGGACCAGTTGCCCTCGAAGGGGTCGGGGTGGCGCTGAGGGGTGCCGTCCTCGTTGCGGGGGACGGCGTTGTCCAGGGCCTGCTGGTCGGCGGGGTCGGGTTCGGTCAGGCCGCCCGGGTAGTGGTCCAGGTCTGCGCGGATGTCCTGCAGGCTGTCCTGCTGGGGGTGTTGCTGGTGGTTGGGGTTTCCGGGCGTGGCCTGGGGCGAGCCCGGCGCGTGGGGCGTGGCGGGTCCTGACGCGTGGGACGGTGACGCCGAGCCGCTCGGCACGCGGATGGGCGTGTGGATCGGGACCGGCGTCACCTGATTCTGCTGATGTTGCTGCGGGTTGTTCGGCCCGGTGTTCTGCGACGGCGTGTTGGGCTGCGCGGCCGGCTGCTGCGGGGCGTTGGGGTTGTTCGGGGTGTTCGGCGTGCCACCCGCGGGCTGGGACGGCCTGTTGGGAGTCGTGCCGGTGCCGGTGTTCGCCCCCGGCTGGTTCTGGGTGCCGGACGTACCGGGTGTGCCCTGAGTGGCGGGGTTGTTCGTCGAGGAGTTGCTCGTACGGCCGCTTGGCGTCGACGAGTTCGAGGTGCCGTCGCTCGGTGCCGAGGCGCGGTCCGAGCCGGAACCGGTCGACGTGGACGGCGTTGACGTGGACGGCGTCGATGTGGTGCTCGTGGACGGCGACGTCGTCCTCGGGGTCGACGACGGGTTCTGGTTCGAGGTGCCGGTGTCCGAGTTCCGGCTCGGGATGTCGGTACGAGTGCTGCCGGTCGGGTCCGTGGTGTTGCGGGGGGTGGTGCCGTCGCCGGGCCTCGTGCCGGGGGTGTTGCGAGGCGTGGTGCCGTCACCCGGCCTGGTACCAGGGGTGTCGCGGGACGTCGTGCCGTCGCCCGGCGTGCTCCTCGGCGGCGTACCGTCGCCCGGCGTGGTGTTCCCGGGCGTGCGCTGGGTCGGTATGCGCCCGTCCGGCGTGCCAGGCGTTCGCCCGTCCGCCGTACCGGGAACGCGCCCGTCCCCCGTACCCGAAACACGAAGCCCCGCCCCACCGGCAACGCGACCGTCCCCCGTCGCTGACGCCGATGCCGACGCGGTCGTAGTGCTCCGCGGCGTAGAAGACGATGTAGGACTCGGCGTGGAGGCCGGCCCCGACCCCGTGGGGGACGCAGTGGCCGAAGTGTTTCTCGCAGCACCGGAGTTGGGCGTAGGGCTGCTCGGGCTCGCCCCGGACGACGTGGTGCTGCCGGACGTACCTCCGCTGTGATGCGAGCCGCCGCCCGTCCCACCCGCCGTGGAGGGCGTCACAGGCGATGTCGGCATGCCGGAGCCGCCGTCCACGCGGACCCCGCCCCCACCGCTGGAGGACGGATCACCGGTCGTCGGAGTGGGTGTGGGCGCCGCGTTGGTATGGGTCGGGGCGCTCGCGGCCAGGCTGTCGATGTTGGTGCTGATCCCGCCGTGGCCGCCCGTCGACGGGGACGGAGCCGCACTCCCGGGCGACGCGGAGGCCGATACGGAATGCACGGTCGGCGACGAGAGGCCGGAGACCGGCGAGCCGCCGCCGGAGTGGGACGGACCGGAGCCGCTCGGACCGTCGGACGCGCCCCCTGAGTCCGAGCCACCCGACGACGCTCCACTCGGTGAGGGATCGTCGAAGTCGGACAGGGTCGGACCCGAGTGGGAGAGCGTCGGCCTCGATGCCCCGGAGTCGGACCCCGCCCCCGAATCGGAGCCGGATCCGGAGTCCGACCCCGAGTCGGAACCCGGTCCTGCTGCGAGATCCGGGGCGCCTACGCCGTTGCCGCCGGTGTCGGCGGATATCCCGCCGCCGATGTTCACTCCGGTGTCGCTGCCCGCCCGCGTCGACGTCGAGGAGTCCGACCCCGACGCGTCGGAGCCGTTGGAGTGAGAGCCGGAGCTGGAATCGGAACTGGACGAAGAAGAGTCGGAGGACGAGTTCGACCCCCCGTCCCCGTCCGAGGAGTTGGAGTTCCCGTCTCCGTCACCATCTCCGTCCCCCTCGGACGAGTTGGACCCCTCGTCCCCGTGCCCGCCCTCAGAACCTCCGCCATGCCCGTCGATCCGGCTGTCGATCGCATGGTGGGCCCGGTGCCCGGCCTTCTCGCCCAGGCTGTCGCGGACGCCCTCGGCGAGGGTCTGCGGGGTCTGCTTGATGGCGTCCCAGGCGCTGTCCGCGCCGGCCTTCACGGTCGCACCGAGGTCGTAGCCCTCCTGGGCGCCGAAGCCGACGTTCACCGTCTGGCGGATCAGGTCGGTGATGATCGCCTCGATCATCGAGATCGCGGGCTCCTTCATCGCCTCGACGATCGCGTTGAGCAGCGCCTCCTTCAGCTCGTCGAGGAGGCGGCGCACGATCAGCCGGGTGACCTGGGTCGCTCCCAGCGCGCCGACTTCGGAGAGGCCGAAGGTGAAGGGTGCGGCGGCCTGGGCGGCCGCGATCTCGATGGCCAGGGCGATCAGCTGGGCGATCACCGCCCACTTCGCGAGCTCGACGATGTAGGCGCAGGCCTCCATCACGTTCGCAATGAGGTAGGCGGCCTCGGCGGCGTTGGTGAGGTAGCCGTCGCCCTGTCCGCCGTCGAACTTCTTGTAGGTCTTGGCGAACGCGTCGATCGACTCGCCGGCGTTGTGCGCGACCACCTGGCCGGCGCTGAGGTTCGCAGTGGTGTGCAGTTCGGTGACGTCGTCGCCGAACTTCCGCCACAGCTTGGCCGAGTCCTTGAGCTTGTCCTCGTCCGCCGTCGGCCAGTTGTAGCCGAGCATCTCGAGAACCCACTCGAGCTCGTCCGGCAGCATCATCGACACAGCAGAAAGCACCCCCGTCAGACGACACGGCCGTACAACTCCCTCATCGGTCAAGGGAAGTCATGCAGGAGTACAGCCGTTCGCAAAGTTTACGGACTCACTCTCCCGCAACTTCAGGGTGTTGCTGTCACAAAACCGTTGCAGGTCCCACGTCGGAGCCCGCTGGTCGAGGCGTTGCCGACTGGAGGAACAGAGTTCGTACGCTACGGGGGATACTTCAGGGGTCCGGGAGACGAGGGCAGCGAGGAGAAGCGACATGACCGGCCGACCGGAGAACTCACCGAACCCGCAGGACGCTTCGACGGACCGCGGTGTGCTGGACGAGGCGCTCGAACCGGGGCAGATCCGTTCGCTGAACTCGGCTCTGCGCAAGCTGACCGAGACCGAAGGCGTCAGCAGTGAACTGCGGGACGCGGCGAAGAAGTTGCTCTCCGGCCGCCTCCCCCTGCGTGCCGCTTTGGACGACCCCGGGGTGGCGCACGCCCTGGGCGGTGGCATGGCCTCCTTGCGCGGCCAGTGGGAGTCGCTGTCCGACGAGGAGCGCGACCGGATCAGGCATGGCGAGCCGCTGACGGACGCAGGTCCCTCTTCGGAGTCGTCCGAGCCGAAGCGTGCCCTGGGTGAGGCGTCCCGCTCGGCGAAGCGCAGCCAGGGCCGGCACAGCGGCGGGTTCTCTCTGTACTGATCAGCGGTCGCCGGTCACCGGCGTTGCCTGCGGTACAGCGCGATGGCCGCCTCGGTCGGGTAGTTGGGGACGGTGACCGTCTCGCCGGTCTCCTTCGAGACGACGATCTTGCTGCCGCCGGGCGGGGCGGGCTGTGGCCGGCCGGCCGCGTCGGTCACCGGTGGGAACACCGCGTACACCAGGTAGCCGATGTCGAACTCCTCGACGCGCAGTTCGGCGGGAGTGCCGTCCGGCAGTCTGGGCTCCGCGTAGCGGTCGCGGACGATCTGGACGGCCTGCTCGGGGGTGGTCGGCGGGGCCGGGTTCTCGGAGGTCACGGGTTGTCTCCTCGTTTCGCTCGGTGGGGAATGTCAGAGGGCCGACCGGAACCGGTCAGAACAACCCGTGCCACATCTGCTCGACGATCAGCGACCACCAGGTCTCCGCGTTGGACAGCGCGGATGCGTCGACGGCCACCAACTGCTCCTGCAATGCCGCCACTTCCGTGCCGGCCCCGACCGGGTCAAGTCCCTGCATCCGCCGCCGTACGGTGGCGAGCAGTGCCAGGGAGCGCGCGAAGGCGGCCGCCGATACGTTGACGTAGCGGCACTCGGCGGTGACCGGGTCCACGGCCCACAGCGCGCCGAGGCCGTCCGGCTGTGTCGTGCCGGGCAGGCACTGCACGGCGATCACCGCGAGGCCGTCGAAGCCGATCCGCGCCAGGTGCGCCAGAACGCCGATCCTCTCCTCGCCGGCCGGGCTCTGCCGCTCGCGCAGATTCGTGGCGACGTCCGTGAACAGGCCGCCGCGCGGAGGACTGTCGGGCTGGTCGGCGGTGAAGAAGAGGGGAAGGTCGGCGGGGAGCCCTGCCCGGGTGAGGGTGGCCTTGGCGCTCTCCGGCAGCGGGCTTTCGGCGATGTCGTCGGCGGCGTAGTGGCGTACGCAGTCCTCGCCGAACACCTCGACGAGATGCCGGCCGAGGGTCACGTCCTGCATCGGCTCGGCGGGCGTCACCTGGGTCGGCACCGGCAGCCGGTGCGGGCGCGGCGGTGGCTGCTGACCCGCGACCTGGTGCACCATCTCGACCTGCGCGATCAGCGCCGCGACGCCCTCAGCACGCTCCTCGGGACGGGCCCCGTAGGTCTGCGAGCAGGAGAGCTGGGCACGGGGGAAGGAGCCGAGCAGCTCGGACGTGTAGCCGCCGGGGAGCAGGCTCGGACGCAGGTCGGTGTGGACGGCGACGACACTGTCGACGGGGACGTTCAACCGCCGCAGCTCGGCCCACGCCTGGTACTCGGCGGGCGGAAGGCCCGGGCCGGAGTTCTTGAAGAGGGTGGTCTCCTCGCCGTTCGCCGGGTCGACATAGGTGAAGACGGCGGTGTTGCCCGGGCCGGTGACCGGACGGGCACCGGCGGGCGAGGCCGTGCCCTGTGCTGCCGCCTGCTCCTGGCTGCTCAAGGGGAGGCTCCTTCGAATGGCGGGATGGCTGATCGAACGTGTGGGAACGGTGTGTCGCTACGAGGCTATCGCCGGGCCCGCCGGACGGATGCGCAGGGCCTTCGCCCCACGCTCGGTCGCGACGACGAGGATGCCGTCGGGGGACAGGTCGGCAGCGGTGAAGGGCGTGTCGGAGATCAGCGCGGCCACGACCTCCTGGCTCGCCCGGTCCCAGACGCGCAGGTAGTCGGCGCCGCGGCTCAGGCCCAGCGGGGCGGCGGCCCGCTCCTCCTCGGAGGGGCGCAGGATCTGCCCGGGGTCGAGGTCGCCGACCTCGTCCGGTCGTACGAGGTCGTGGACGAGCACCGCGGGGGAGTCCGCCTCCCCGAGGGGGTGCGCGCCGGGCGTGCCGGCAGGTACGGCGAGGACGGCGACGGGGGTGGCTGCCCCGTCGGGCCGGGGCAGACTGCCGACCGTCATGGCGCTGACCCCGGAAACGGGCAGGCTCCACAGGGTCTGCCAGGGCAGGTCGAGGCCGAGCCGGCCGTGGATGGCATCGGCGTACTCGGGCAGGCCGTCCTCGACGAACGCCGTCTCCAGCAGTGCGGCGCGCAGTACGGCGGGTGCCTGGGTGCGCGTCAGCAGCGGAGCCGTACGCAGGTAGGTGCGGGCCGGTGCCCCGAGCTCCCCGGCCGGTACGGCCTCGATGGCGGCGCGCAGAGACACCGGGTCGGCATGGACGAACAACCCGGGATCGGTGAGGAGTTGGGGCAGCAGGCCCGCCTCCAGGGTGTGGCCCGCGATGTGGTCGCGCACATAGGGGTCGGCCCTGCTCCAGTCCTGGTCCGGCACGGCCTCCAGCAGCGCCATCGCGATCTGAGTCTGGGCCGCGCGGACGCTGGGCAGGCCGGCGCGGATCTCGTCACCGACGGCCGGGTGCAGCAGCCGCAGCAGCGTACGCCCGCCGCCCCCTTCCTGATCTTCGTCCTGTTCCGCTTCCTGTTCTCCGGGTTGCACGAACGGTCCGGCGAGCAGCATCCCGTCCGCGAAGGCCCGGCTCATGTCCCGCCCGGCGACCGCGCTCGCCAGCCGCGCCCACAGGTGGACCGGGATGCCTTCGGCCTCGGCCAGGGCGAGCGGAGCGAGCATCAGCCGTAGCGTCCGCGGGTCTGCGCCGAGCCGCCGCGCGTGCAGGTCGAGGGCCTCGCCGACGGAGGTCGGCAGGTGCCTCTCGTCGGCCGGGTCGAAGCCCTCGGGGGCCATCAGGACGCAGTGGACGGCGAGTTGGACCACCAGCGGACTGGTCCCGGCCCGGCGGCCGATGGCCGCGCCCAGGGCGAAGCGGGCGGCGGGATCGACGGTGAACGGCAGCTCCGGTGCCCCGAACGCCGGGTTCAGCGCCGCCTGGGCGTGCAGCACCAGGCCCTCCGGGTCGGCCCACTGCGGCTCGTCGAGATCGATGACCTGCACGGTGCCGGGCGGCAGCCCGCCCGCCAGCTCGGCGGCCAGCGGGCGCGGCACCTCGGCCAGCAGCCTGACGGTCCCGGTGGCGGCCAGGGGGGCGAGCACCTCCCGTACGAGCCGTGCGGGCTCGCCCGCGGCGCGTACCGGACCGGCCCGGTCCACGTCGGGTACGACGACGGTCACCGGCTCCTTGAGCGCGGCGAGCTCGGCGTACACGTCCTCGGTGCTGGTGGCCTTCAGCTCGTAGTGGTCGGCGAGCAGCCACAGCACCTGGGCCGCGGTCAGCCCCGCAGGGGCCGGGACCGCCGGGGCGGGCAGCTCCGGCGGCACCGTCGACGGATCCATCTCCGCCAGCGGCAGCCGCCCCCGGAACTCCGGGTCGCACAGCATCAGGAACCCGGTGACCAGCCGCGAACACCCGCTGCCGGAGCTGCCGGTGAGCACGACCACGCGCGGTGCGCCGGGCGCGGCCGCGCGCCATGCGGCGAGCGCACGCAGCGCGGCGGTCCGGCCGCCTATGTGGGGGTGTGGTGCGTAGTCCTCGGTCGAGCCGGTCATGGGTCCCCGTCCTCCGCCGTCGCGGACGCCTTCGCGTACGACGCCGATCTTAGGCGCCGGGCGGAGTGGTGACCGAGACGGAACCCCCGTACTACTCGGCCCGGTCCGCCGGAACCCCGCCGTTGTGCGGCGCCGGCTCCAGGTCGAACTCCCCGTCCCGCGCCCCGAGTACGAACGCCCGCCACTCCGCCTCGGTGTACCGCAGCACGGTGTCGGGGTCGAGGGAGGAACGCATGGCCACCGCGCCCTCGGGCAGGTACGCGATCTCGACGCGCTCCTCGTGCTCCTCGGTGCCGGGGGCGCTGTGCCACTCGACCCCCGAGATGTCGAGCGCGTACAGCTCGTCCCTCTCCCGCTCCTTGCGCGCCTTGATCTGCTCTTGCGTCTCCGCCATGGTGCGGGGCCTCTTCCTGACATGTGAACGAAGTACGTGTCTCACCCTACTTACGGGCACCACGCATCCACCGCGAGATCAGGTGTTCTGCACCTTGGTGAACGTGCCCTGTGCTACACCCGGCGGGAGCTTCACCTGGCCGTCGTACTCCGCGGTCGTCGACTTCCACATGTCCAGCTGGTCGGCCTCGTTCTGCTCGTGCGCCACGCCCATCTTGGTGAAGGCGATCCCCATCCCCGCCAGCCGCTCCGCCAGGCTGCCCATCGACTGGTACATGCCGTCGCGCAGGCCCGTGTAGGCGACGCCGAACTTCTCGCCGATGTCGTCGTCACCCCAGGGCGGGGTGCCGGTGCCCTCCAGCGCGGTCAGTCCGTCCTGCAGGGCCTTGACGGCCTTCGAGAAGTCCTGGCCGACCGTGTACATGTTGAAGCCCTCGGTCTTGAGGACCTTGGGATCGGAGTCCATGAAGTCAGACGACACAACTGCCCCCCGTGGCTTGTCTTTTCCCGTCTTCTCTCTTGCAACGCCACCATAGCGGCCCCCACTGACACAAGGGGGGCGGCACCCGCGTGGGTACCGCCCCCTGTGCCGCAGCTTTCGCCGCTCAGAACCGGGCCGGCAGCCAGCCCGTCTGAATCAGCTGTCCACCGCGTCGCCGCGTGTGGAAGTACCCACGGCCGGGCGGCAGTTGGGACGCCGTGATGTTGCCGAGCAGCGCACCCTCCGCCCGGTCGCCGGAGAGCACCAGGCCCTGGGCGCCGAGCTCGCGCATCCGCTGCATCACGGGCTCGTACAGCGACCGGCTGGCACCGCCCGAGGAGCGCGCGATGATGATGCGCAGACCGATGTCACGGGCGAACGGCAGATACTCGAGCAGCGGGGCCAGCGGGTTCACGCCGGTCGCGACCAGGTCGTAGTCGTCGACGATGACGAACGCGTCCGGGCTGCTGTACCAGCTGCGGTTGCGCAGCTGCTCGGGCGTCACGTCCGGGCCCGGCATACGGCGGTGCATCGAGCCGGCCAGGCCCTCCAGCGTCTCCGTGAGGGCGGGCGCCGAGGCGCAGTACCGCGACAGGTGCGAGTCGGGCACACCCTCCAGGTGCGCACGCCGGTAGTCACCCATGACGATCTTCGCCTGGTCCGGCGTGTAGCGCTCGGTGATCTGCTTGACGAGCAGCCGCAGGATCGCGGACTTACCGGACTCGCTCTCACCGAACACGATGAACAGCGGATCGGACTCGAAGTCGACGAAGACCGGCGACAGCGACGACTCGTCGATACCGATGGCGACACCCCGGTCCGGGTGCTCGAACCCCTTGGGCAGCCGGTCCGAGGGCAGCAGCGTGGGCAGCAGCCGTACGGCCGGAGCGTGGTTGCCCTGCCAGTTGTCGTTGATGCCGCGGATGAGGATCGACGTCGCCTCGGACAGGTCCTCGGTCGCCGAGGAGCCGTCGACCCGCGGCAGCGCGGTCATGAAGTGCAGCTTGTCCTGCGTCAGACCGCGGCCCGGCACCGCGGCCGGGACGTTCTGCGCGACCTTGCGGTCGACCTCGGACTCCGTCGGGTCACCGAGCCTGAGCTCGATGCGGTTCTGCAGCATGTCCTTGAGCGCGGGCCGCACCTCGGTGTAGCGGCTCGCGGTCAGGATGACATGCACACCGAAGCCGAGACCGCGCGTCGCGATCTCCGTGACGGTGGACTCCAGCAGCTCGTAGTCCTGCTTGAAGGTGGCCCAGCCGTCGATGACCAGGAAGACGTCGCCCCAGATCTGGTCGGGCAGATGGCCCGCGGCCCGGCGCTGCCGGTAGGTCTGGATGGAGTCGACGTTGTTCGTGCGGAAGTACTCCTCGCGCGAGTTGAGGATCCCCTCGACCTCGCTGACGGTACGGCGCACCTTCTCGGCGTCGAGACGGTTCGCGACCCCGCCGACGTGCGCCAGCTCCTCCATCGAGATCAGGCTGCCACCGCCGAAGTCCAGGCAGTAGAACTGCACTTCGGCCGGGGTGTGGGTGAGGGCGAACGAGGAGATCAGCGAACGCAGCAGCGTCGACTTGCCGGACTGCGGACCGCCCACGAACAGACCGTGGCCCGCACCGCCGGAGAAGTCCCGGTACAGCACGTCGCGCCGCTGCTCGAAGGGCTTGTCCACCAGGCCGACCGGCACATTGAGCCGGCCCAGCGCCGTGTAGTCGGGCGCGGTCAGGCCGCGCTCGGGGTGGACGGCGAGCTGGGGGAGGAGCTGCTCCAGCGAGGGCGCCTCCTCCAGCGGGGGCAGCCACACCTGGTGGGCGGGCGGTCCCTGGTTGACCATCCGGCCGACCAGGACGTCCAGGACGGTGTCGGCGAGCGCGTCGTCCACCCGGTTGTCGGGCTCCGGCTCCTCGACCACCGGCTGCGGGGGCAGCGCCACGTGCTCCGCCGTGAACAGCGCGGGCCGCAGCTGCGTCGAGCGGTGCACCCGGGAGGGCCCCTCGCCGTGGTACGGCCCCGACACGTACGCCGCCTTGAAGCGGACCATGGTGTCGGTGTCGTAGCGCAGATAACCGGAACCGGGGATCGACGGCAGGTGGTAGGCGTCCGGGACACCGATCGCCGTACGCGACTCGGCGGCGGAGAAGGTCCGCAGACCGATCCGGTACGAGAGATAGGTGTCCAGGCCGCGCAGCTTGCCCTCCTCCAGGCGCTGCGAGGCCAGGAGCAGGTGGATGCCCAGCGAACGGCCGATACGGCCGATCTGGATGAACATGTCGATGAAGTCGGGCTTGGCGGTGAGGAGTTCGGAGAACTCGTCCAGCACGATCACCAGCGACGCCATCGGTTCGAGGGCGGCGCCGGCGGCCCGGGCCTTCTCGTAGTCGTGCAGGTTGGCGTAGTTGCCCGCCGAGCGCAGCAGCTCCTGGCGGCGCTGCGTCTCACCCATGATCGAGTCACGCATGCGGTCGACGAGGGTGAGGTCGTCGGCGAGGTTGGTGATGACGGCCGCGGTGTGCGGCATGTCCGCCATGCCCGCGAAGGTCGCGCCGCCCTTGAAGTCCGCGAGGATGAAGTTCAGTGTCTCCGAGGAGTGCGTCACCGCGAGACCGAGCACGAGCGTACGCAGCACCTCGGACTTGCCGGAACCGGTCGCGCCGACGCACAGGCCGTGCGGGCCCATGCCCTCCTGCGAGGCCTCCTTGAGGTCCAGCATGACCGGCTCGCCGTTCTCGCCGACACCGATCGGCACCCGCAGCCGCTCGTGCAGTGTGCGCGGCCGCCAGGTGCGGGAGACGTCGACGGTGCCCGCGTCGCCGATGCCCATCAGGTCGGTGAAGTCCAGGTTGGAGAGCAGGGGTTCGCCCTCCTCCGCGGAACCGACCCGGAAGGGCGCCAGCTGCCGGGCCAGGGACTCGGCCTGCTCCGGGCTCAGCACATCGGGCTTGCCGGTGTACGCCGACTCGTGGCCGACGAACAGCTGCATCCGCTCCGGCTTCACATACGCCGTCAGACCGGCGCGCAGCTCCTCCTCCAGCTCGCCCGGGGCGATCTCCAGGAAGGTGACGCCCTGGAGCCCTTCGGAACTGGCGAGTTCGGAGTCCGGCGGCACGGTGCCGCCGTCGAGGACCACGATCAGATGCGGCTGGTCGTAGACGGGGGTCGCCTCACGGTTCCAGCGGGGCCGGTCGTCCAACTGGCTCGCCAGCGCCTCCTCCAGCTCCCCGAGGTCGTCGAAGAGCAGCCGGGCCGAGCCCGCTCCGTCCTTGGCCTTCGGGTGCTGGCTGTGCGGCAGCCACTTGATCCAGTCCCAGTCCGCCGCCGCGGACGGGTGCGCCACCACGGCGACCATCAGGTCTTCCGGCGAGTGCAGCGTCGCCAACTGGGAAATGGCCGCACGGGCGTTGCCGTAGACCGTGTCCGTGGCCCCGCAGATCGTCACGTGGTAGAAGGCGCGCAGCGAGATCGAGACCGGCAGGTCGTGCAGGCTGCCGTGGGCGTCGAGGAAGGCCTTCATGGCCGCCGCGGTCAGCGGCTCCAGCTCCTCCTTGGGCGCCGTGTCCGGGGCCACCAGCGGCGTGTTCAGCTGCTGGACACCGCGGCCGATCCGCACCGAGGCGAAGTCCGCGTCCGTCGGGCGCCGCTCCCACAGCCGCTTGCCGTCGGCCGCCACCGCCCACAGCTGCTCCGGGTCCGGGTGCTGGAAGAGCTGGCTGCGCCGCTGCAGTTCGGCCGTCTTGTGCACGTCCTTGCGGACCTGCTCCAGATAGCGGAAGTAGTCACGGCGGTCCTGCGCCATTCCCGCGCCGCCGCCCTGCCGGGACTTGGCGAACTGCGCGATGGCCATGGCCAGCGTCGAGGCGAGCATCAGCCCGCCGACCACTCTCATATAAGGGGGGAGGTTGGGCATGAAGAAGAAGCCGACGGAACCCAGCATGCCCATCATGGGCAGCAGGTTCATCAGCATGCTCTCGTCGCCCTCACGAGGGATCTCGGGGGGCGTCTCCAGTTTGACCTCGCCGTCCGGCACCACCGGGGGTGGTATCCGCGGTGGCCGTTTGATGATGACGACGCTCACCGATGCACTCATCCTTCGTGATTGAAACGTTGTGGCATCGACGCCCCCGTGTACCGCGACGTGTTCCCGTTCGCGTAGGCGTCGTTCGCGTTGGCGTCGATCCTACTGATGCCCCTGGACCGCAGGAGAGCCAGGAGGATGGAGATGCGGAGGGGGTACGGGGAGAATTGAGGGAGGCAGCCCCAACACCCCGTGGGGCAAGGGATAGGGTGGCGCTTCGCGTCGTACGAACTGCATGAAGCAGCCTTGTCCAACAGGGGGAACACCAGGTGAGCACGGGGACTTCGACAGGTTTCTGCCGAATCACCATCGCAGCGCCGGACAGCCGAGTCGATGTCGCGCTGCCGGAGGACCTGCCGATCCAGGACCTTTTTCCTGAGATCATCAGGCTCTCGGGCCTGGTCCAGTCGGACACCAGTCTTGCCGGTTATCACCTGGTGACCCGTGAGGGTCAGGTGCTCGACGCGAGCCGATCGTTGCTGGAGCACCGGGTCAGGGACGGCGAGGTGCTGCTGCTGCGGACCTTCGCCGACTCCCTGCCGCCGGCCGTCCACGACGACGTCGTGGATGCCATCGCCGCCGCGGTCAAGCAGGACATCCGCAGCTGGAACGACAACCTGATGCGGGTGGCCGGTCTCGTCGCCGGTTCGCTGCTGCTGGTCATGCTCGGCTTCGTCTTCTGGTTCGCGGACCCGATCCGGCACGACATGCACGGACTGCAGGGCATCCTCGCGGGCGTGACCGCCCTCGCCCTGACGGCACTCGCCGGTGTACGGGCCCGGGTCTACGACGACCGGGGCTCCGCCGTCGCGCTCGGCATCTCGGCGCTGCCGCACGCGCTCATCGCGGGCTCCGGCGTCCTCGCGCAGGGCGCGCACGAAGGCCCCGGAAGGCTCCAGTTCCTCGTCGGCTGCGTCGCCGTACTGCTGTTCTCCGTCGTGCTGATCATGCTGCTGCCGCAGGGCGACGCCCCGTTCGTGGCCGCCGCCCTGGCCTCCGCGATCGGCACGCTCGCCGTGTTCTGCGGGGTGCTGACCGACGCGGCGCCGCGGGAGATCGCCGCGGGCACCTCGGTGGTCGCCCTGGCGGTCGTCGGCTTCCTGCCCGGCTGGTCCGCCCGGTTCGCCAAGCTGCCGATCGGCTTCCGCAACCCCGAGGACCTCGCCCGGGCCCGCCGTGAGGGCCGCGAGGGCGACCTCGAGGCCGTCGACGTCCAGCGCATCGTCGCCCAGACCAGCCGTGGCCACGAACTGCTGCTCGGCCTGGTCGGCGGCTGCGCCGCCGTCATCGTCGGCGCGGGCGGCGCGGTGCTCGGCTTCAGCGACAGCGGCTGGGCCCAGCTGCTGGCCCTGTGCACCGGCCTCGCCGCGATGCTGCGGGCGCGTCTGTTCCGCTACACCGCCCAGGTCACCTGCCTGTTCGTGGCCGGTGTCATCACGCTCGGTCTGCTGGTCCTCGGCCTTGCGATCTCGCCGCCCGCCGACATCGTCATCCAGCTGCTCCAGAACAACCACGGCCCGGTCAACGTACGGACCCTGTGGCTCGGCGCCTCGGTCGCGGCCGGCGTGCTGCTCCTGATCGCGATCGCCCTGATCGTGCCGCAGAAGGGCCTCTCCCCGTTCTGGGGCCGCATGCTCGACCTCGCGGACTCGCTGGTCCTGCTCTCCCTGGTCCCCGTCTGCCTGGCGGTCCTCGACGTCTACGGCAAGGTCCGCGGCGGCATCGGGAACTGAGACCCGCCCGGCGACAGACCCGAACGCCCCACACCCTGCACGCAGGGCGTGGGGCGTCGGCGTGAGCACGGCAACGGAATCCGCACCTCCGGTCACGGCAAGACCCCACAGGAAAGGGACCCACGCGTGAGCTTCGGCCCGCCCCCTCCCATGTACGCGCAGCCCGCCCCGCCCGCGCAGCCCCCACGGCAAAAGCGCCGCCCGAAGTGGCCCCTGGCGCTGATCGCACTCGTCCTGGCCGGGGCACTCGGCGCCGGCGGCTGGCTCCTGTGGGGCGCCGGCGACGGCACGAAGACCTCGAACGGGGCAGCCACCCCCCAAGGACCGCTGGACATCCGGGAGACCGTGGAGAAGAAACCCGCGAGCCCCACCGGAAAGATGGCCTTCCGTTTCTCCGTGGACGACCTCAGCCCGGGTGAGCACTACCAGATGCCCGGCATGTGGGCCACGGACAAGATCCTCGCCAAGGGCATCAACAAGACCGTCATCGGGCTGCGCATAGGCACCGACGCCGCCCCCGGCGACGAGAGGTGGAAGCTCCCCCTCGACGGCCCGATCTGCGGCTACACCCGCCACGTGACCAACGACCACCGCACCGCCGTGCTGTTCCGCGCCAACGACCGCGGCAACGCCTTCTGCAACCACGTGGCCTTCTTCGACCTCGACGACGGCCGTGAGATCTGGGACGCCGACTTCCCCGTCTCCGAACTGGGCGACGGCCACGGCATGGCCACGGGCGGCGACTCCCAGGACACCCCGAGCGTGACCCTGGTGCACGGCACGGTCGTCGTCACCTGGGGCGGCGGCACGGACGCGTACCGCATGAAGGACGGCACGCGCGCGTGGGAGACGATTTCCGCCGGCCCCTGCCAGGACATGGGCGCAGCCGGCGGAGGCGCCCTGCTGGTGCGCCAGCAGTGCTGGAACGACAAGGCCCCCGCCGACTCCACGGACGCCACCACCTACAAGGCGCGCAAGGTGGACCCGGCAACCGGCAAGGTCCTGTGGACGTACTCCGCCGCGAAGGGCATCCGCGACCTGAACATCCCCTCCGCCGAGCCGCCCGTCCTCGCCGTCCAGGCCGGCGGGATCGGCATCTCCGAGATGATCCCCCTCGACACCTCGGGCAAGCCCCGCGCCGTGATCCGCCTCCAGAACGGCACCTACGTCGGCGAGTGCTCGTACGACGACTTCCTGAACACCGAGGACTGCCCGACCATCGCCGTCGGCGACGGCCAGGTCTTCCTGCGCAGCAAGGACTCGGGCGAGCTGATCAACTCCAACTGGATCATCGGCTTCGACCTGGCGACCGGAAAGACCACCAAGAAGTTCGACTCCGGCCCCGGCTCCCTGCTGTACCCGGTACGGATGAGCGGCGGCAGACTCCTCGCCGTACGCGTGACCGACCAGCACGTCATGCCGTCGGGACTGGTCAGCCTGGATCCGCACAAGGGCACGGAGAACCCGTACCTCTACTTCGACCTCCCCCAGGAGGCCGATCTGATGACGATGACGGACTACAACGACATCGTCGTCCAGGACGGCCGCATCTTCTTCGGCGTCAAGAAGGTCGACGGACCCGCCAAGGGACAGCCCAGGTGGGTGTATCTCGTCCTGGGCATCGAGAGCATGGCCGTGAAGTAGCGGCCCCACCGGCTGGTACCCTGTGTGACGGCCGTTTGTGTACGCACCCCCGGAGCCCCCGCAGGTTCACCTGCGGGACCTGGAGGCCGCGCCCAGCGGATCCCCGCCTCCCGAGTAACGGAAGCTCCCCCGAGACAAAGACCGGGGGCACTCGGTGGCATCCATGAAGACTACGAGGAGTACGAGTGTCGCTCGACGCCGCAGTGAAGAAGCAGATCATCTCCGAGTTCGGTACCAAGGACGGTGACACCGGCTCCCCCGAGGTCCAGGTCGCTCTGCTGTCCCGTCGGATCTCCGACCTGACCGAGCACCTCAAGACCCACAAGCACGACCACCACTCCCGTCGTGGTCTGCTGATCCTGGTCGGTCAGCGCCGTCGCCTGCTGCAGTACCTCGCCAAGAAGGACATCCAGCGCTTCCGTGCGCTGGTCGACCGCCTCGGCATCCGCCGTGGTGCGGCGGGCGCCAAGTAAGACGCCGTGCAGGGGGAGCGGTTCCCGAAGGGTCGGGACCGCTCCCTTTGCCGTACGTACGGCAAAGGTCCGTACGTGCGGAAACATGCGGAGTGTCACTGCCCCTTTGTAGTGTGGTAGCACAACGCAATACGTACGACACAGCGAGAAGCGCACCTCGCCGCCGCCGGTCCTCGGTAGTGGCCCCCGGGGGAAGTGAGCCCCGGGTGCTTCGATCGAAGACCGGCCCGCACCAGTGGAGCGCTTCTCCGTGACGGTCCTCCTGCCACACGGGCAGACAAGGACAAAAGACGAAAAGTATCGGAGAAAACGCTAGTGGAGAACGAGACCCACTACGCCGAAGCCGTCATCGACAACGGTTCCTTCGGCACCCGCACCATCCGCTTCGAGACGGGCCGCCTGGCCAAGCAGGCCGCCGGCTCCGCCGTGGCGTACCTGGACGACGACACCATGGTGCTGTCGGCCACCACCGCCTCCAAGAACCCCAAGGACCAGCTCGACTTCTTCCCGCTGACGGTGGACGTCGAGGAGCGGATGTACGCCGCCGGCAAGATCCCCGGCAGCTTCTTCCGCCGTGAGGGCCGCCCCTCCGAGGACGCGATCCTCACCTGCCGCCTCATCGACCGCCCGCTGCGCCCGTCCTTCAAGAAGGGCCTGCGCAACGAGATCCAGGTCGTCGCCACGATCATGGCGCTCAACCCCGACCACCTGTACGACGTCGTGGCGATCAACGCCGCGTCCGCGTCCACGCAGCTGGCCGGCCTGCCCTTCTCCGGCCCGATCGGCGGCGTCCGCGTCGCACTGATCAACAACCAGTGGGTGGCCTTCCCGACGCACTCCGAGCTCGAGGACGCCGTCTTCGACATGGTCGTCGCGGGCCGCGTCCTGGAGGACGGCGACGTCGCGATCATGATGGTCGAGGCCGAGGCCACCGAGAAGACCATCCAGCTGGTCAAGGGCGGCGCCGAGGCGCCGACCGAGGAGGTCGTCGCCGCCGGTCTGGACGCCGCGAAGCCCTTCATCAAGGTGCTCTGCAAGGCCCAGGCCGACCTCGCCGCGAAGGCCGCCAAGCCGACCGCCGAGTTCCCGATCTTCCTGGACTACCAGGACGACGTCCTCGAGGCCCTCACCGGCGCCGTCAAGCCGGAACTCGCGCAGGCGCTCACCATCGCCGGCAAGCAGGAGCGCGAGGCCGAGCTGGACCGCGTCAAGGCGCTCGCCGCCGAGAAGCTCCTGCCGGAGTTCGAGGGCCGCGAGAAGGAGATCTCCGCCGCGTACCGCTCGCTGACCAAGACCCTGGTCCGCGAGCGCGTCATCAAGGAGAAGAAGCGCATCGACGGCCGCGGTGTCACCGACATCCGCACGCTGGCCGCCGAGGTCGAGGCCATCCCGCGGGTGCACGGCTCGGCGCTGTTCGAGCGTGGCGAGACCCAGATCCTGGGCGTCACCACCCTCAACATGCTCCGCATGGAGCAGCAGCTGGACACCCTCTCCCCGGTGACCCGCAAGCGCTACATGCACAACTACAACTTCCCGCCGTACTCCACCGGCGAGACCGGCCGCGTCGGCTCCCCGAAGCGCCGCGAGATCGGCCACGGCGCCCTCGCCGAGCGCGCCCTCGTGCCGGTCCTGCCGACGCGCGAGGAGTTCCCCTACGCGATCCGTCAGGTGTCCGAGGCCCTCGGCTCCAACGGCTCGACGTCCATGGGCTCGGTCTGCGCCTCCACCATGTCGCTGCTGAACGCCGGTGTGCCGCTGAAGGCCCCCGTCGCCGGTATCGCCATGGGCCTCATCTCCCAGGAGATCGAGGGCGAGACGCACTACGTCACCCTCACCGACATCCTCGGTGCGGAGGACGCCTTCGGTGACATGGACTTCAAGGTCGCCGGCACCAAGGAGTTCGTGACCGCGCTCCAGCTGGACACCAAGCTGGACGGCATCCCGGCCTCCGTCCTGGCCGCCGCGCTCAAGCAGGCTCGTGACGCCCGCCTCCACATCCTCGACGTGATGATGGAAGCGATCGACACGCCGGACGAGATGTCCCCGAACGCCCCGCGGATCATCACGGTCAAGATCCCCGTGGACAAGATCGGTGAGGTCATCGGCCCCAAGGGCAAGATGATCAACCAGATCCAGGAGGACACCGGCGCCGAGATCACGATCGAGGACGACGGCACCATCTACATCGGTGCCGCCGACGGCCCGGCCGCCGAGGCCGCCCGCGCCACGATCAACGGCATCGCCAACCCGACCATGCCGGAGGTCGGCGAGCGCTACCTGGGCACCGTCGTGAAGACGACGACCTTCGGTGCGTTCGTGTCGCTGCTCCCGGGCAAGGACGGTCTGCTGCACATCTCGCAGATCCGCAAGCTGGCCGGCGGCAAGCGCGTGGAGAACGTCGAGGACGTCGTCGGCGTGGGCCAGAAGGTCCAGGTCGAGATCGCCGAGATCGACTCCCGCGGCAAGCTCTCCCTGATCCCGGTCATCGAGGGCGAAGAAGGCGACGAGAAGAAGGACGACGGCGACAAGTGACGCCCCGTGGCTTCGAGGCGACGGCCCGCACCTCCTCGGAGGCGCGGGCCGTCGCCCGTACCCAAACCCTCATCAAGGGCGAGAACGGCATCGGCACGGTCCGCAAGACCACCCTCCCGGGCGGCCTGCGCATCGTCACCGAGACCCTGCCCTCGGTCCGCTCCGCGACCTTCGGCATCTGGGCGCACGTCGGCTCCCGCGACGAGACCCCGGCCCTGAACGGCGCCACGCACTATCTGGAGCACCTGCTCTTCAAGGGCACCTCCCGCCGTAGTGCGATGGACATCTCCTCCGCCATCGACGCGGTCGGCGGCGAGATGAACGCGTTCACGGCGAAGGAGTACACGTGCTACTACGCGCGCGTGCTCGACAGCGACCTGCCCCTCGCCATCGACGTCGTCTGCGACATGCTCACGGGCTCCCTGATACGGGAGGAGGACGTCAACGTCGAACGCGGCGCGATCCTCGAAGAGATCGCGATGACCGAGGACGACCCGGGCGACTGCGTGCACGACCTCTTCGCGCACACGATGTTCGGCGACAACCCCCTCGGCCGCCCCGTCCTCGGCACGGTCGACACGGTCAACGCCCTCACCGCGGACCGCATCCGCCGCTTCTACAAGAAGCACTACGACCCGACCCACCTCGTCGTGGCGGCCGCAGGCAACATCGACCACAACAAGGTCGTACGACAGGTCCGCGCGGCCTTCGAGAAGGCGGGCGCCTTCAAGAACGACGCGGCGGCCCCGATCGCCCCGCGCGACGGCAGCCGCACCATCCGCACCGCGGGCCGCGTGGAACTGCTCGGCCGCAAGACCGAACAGGCACACGTCGTCCTCGGCATGCCGGGCCTCGCCCGCACCGACGAGCGCCGCTGGGCCCTCGGCGTGCTGAACACGGCCCTCGGCGGCGGCATGTCGTCCCGCCTCTTCCAGGAGGTCCGCGAGAAGCGCGGCCTGGCCTACAGCGTGTACTCGTACACCTCGGGCTTCGCCGACTGCGGCCTGTTCGGCGTGTACGCCGGCTGCCGGCCCTCGCAGGTCCACGACGTGCTGAAGATCTGCCGCGACGAACTCGACCACGTCGCCGAGCACGGCCTGTCCGACGACGAGATCGGCCGCGCCATCGGCCAGCTCCGCGGTTCGACGGTCCTGGGTCTCGAGGACACGGGCGCGCTGATGAACCGTATCGGCAAGAGCGAGCTGTGCTGGGGCGAGCAGATGTCCGTCGACGACATGCTGGCCCGGATAGCCTCGGTCACCCCGGACGACGTCCGCTCGGTCGCGCGCGACATCCTGGGACAGCGGCCTTCGCTGTCGGTCATCGGCCCGCTGAAGGACAAGCAGGCGTCCCGCCTGAACGAAGCGGTCGCGTAAGTCCTCTCCTGAAGGAAGCAAGAAGATGAGCAAGCTGCGCGTGGCGGTCCTCGGTGCCAAGGGCCGCATCGGCTCGGAGGCGGTACGCGCCGTCGAGGCGGCCGAGGACATGGAGCTGGTGGCCGCCCTCGGTCGGGGCGACAAGCTGGAGACGTTGGCGGAGACCGGCGCCCAGGTCGCCGTCGAACTGACCACGCCCGCCTCGGTGATGGACAACCTCGAGTACTGCGTGAGCCACGGCATCCACGCGGTCGTCGGTACGACGGGCTGGACCGACGAGCGCCTCGCGCAGCTGGGCGGCTGGCTGGCCGCCTCCCCGGAGACGGGCGTGCTGATCGCGCCGAACTTCTCCATCGGCGCCGTGCTGACGATGAAGTTCGCGCAGATCGCCGCGCCCTACTTCGAGTCCGTCGAGGTCATCGAGCTGCACCACCCGAAGAAGGTCGACGCCCCCTCCGGGACCGCCACGCGCACGGCCCAGCTCATCGCCGAGGCGCGGCGCGCGGCAGGCACGGCCCCGGCGCCGGACGCCACGGAGACGGCACTGGACGGCGCCCGCGGCGCGAGTGTCGACGGGGTCCCCGTCCACGCCGTCCGCCTGCGCGGTCTGCTCGCCCACCAGGAGGTCCTGCTCGGCGGCGAGGGCGAGACGCTGACCGTCCGGCACGACTCGCTCCACCACAGCAGCTTCATGCCGGGCATCCTGCTCGGCGCCCGCCGCGTGGTGACCACCCCGGGCCTGACCTTCGGCCTGGAACACTTCCTGGACCTGGGCTGACACCGCCATGCGAGCCAAGCTGTCCTACGCCATAACGGCCGCCGTCCTGGTCTTCTACTTCGTCCTGGTCGGCAGCCGCGGCGTCATGCTCATCCAGTCCGGCACGGTCCTCACCGTCACCTTCGGCGTGGCGGTGCTGATCCTGCCGGTGATCGGCCTGTGGTTCCTGTGGAAGAACACCCAGTTCGTTCGCAAGGCCAACGCCCTCGCCGCCGAACTCGACGCCGAGGGCGGCCTGCCCGTCGACGAGCTGAAGCGCACACCCGGCGGCCGTATCGACCGCGACTCGGCCGACGAGGTCTTCGCCAAGCGCAAGGCCGAGACGGAAGCGGCCCCCGACGACTGGCGCAGCTGGTTCCGCCTCGCCGTCGCCTACCACGACGCCCGCGACACCCCCCGCGCCCGCAAGGCCATGCAACGCGCCATCGCCCTGCACGACGGCAGGCCCGTCGAGGCGTAGCTGCGGGCGGTCAGCCGTGCCGTTCGGTCAGCCGCGGCTGTTCTCCGCGGCCCACGCCTCGATCGTGTCCGCGGCCCGGTCGAACGACCCGGGCCGCGCCACGAAGTCCGCGTTGTGCGTGGTCAGCAGCACCGGCGCGTCCTGCGCCGGACGGTCACTGCGTACGAGGATCAGCGCCTGCCCCTGCACCGTGCGCGGCAGCCCGAACCAGCGCACCGGCTGCTGCACCGTCCGCAGCGCGGCCACCCGCTCCCACGGCGTCGTACGCGTCCCGAAGAAGCCCACCTGGCGCAGCCCGCGCGCACTCACCCAGACACCCACGCGCAGCAGCCGGAGAGAACCCGCGATGACGGCCAGCGCGATACCGAGGACCACGCCGGCCTCGGAGGCCGAAGCGGTGAACGCGATGATGACCGCGGCGAACAGTACGAACGAGGCGAGCAGCAGCCAGAGCGCCGCCACGCCCACACGCCATGGCCCGGGACGGTAGGGACGCCGCCAGCGGTCACGGTCGTCGAACGGCAGCGCGTCGTCCGCTGGCTCATAGGCACGGTCGGCCGTCAGGAAGGGCAGGGGCACGGCTGGTCCTCACTCAATCCATGCATGGGCTGTGCCCGGTGAGGTTATCCGTCTGTGTTCCCGCCCACCACTCGTGGGGTCCGGATGGAGTCAGTGCCCCTGAGAGGCCTGTGACTGCTGAGCCGGCGTGGAAGCGGGGCTGGACAGCGCGGGCATGCCGAGAACCAGCGAGCCCACCAGCCCGGCGACGATGGTGAGCCCGAGCAGCCAGCGCCCGGCTATCTGACCGGCGGACGCCCTCTCACGGGGCGGGGGAGCGACATTGCTGCGGAACCTGTCGGCTTCGGCGACGAAGGCGAACGGGACGGGTTCACGCCGACGGAACATGATGGGAGCTTCTCCTCTCGGGATCGAACGAGTGACTGTCACCTACACAGACGGTCGAGTGCCCCAAAGGGTGCCCGGTTTCGCCGAATTCACAGAAATTCGCCGGCGTATGTCGCGACCCGGCACCGAACGCCCCGTTGTCAGAGCCGGGCCGTAGAGTGGGCGCCGCCCGAGAGAAGTGATGGAAGGGACCCTCCGAGTCGTGACCGACACCCCCGCCGACGACCTCAAGCCCAGCTTCCGCAGCGACGTCACCGTCGAGCTGGTCAAGCACACCGCGTCCGACGCCGACGTGCTCTTCGCCGCCCGCGTCTCGACCATCGGCGAGCAGTCCCTGGACGAGCTGGGCAAGGACCCCGAGCGCTCCAAGGGCCTGATCAACTATCTGATGCGCGACCGGCACGGCAGCCCGTTCGAGCACAACTCGATGACCTTCTTCATCAGTGCTCCGATCTTCGTCTTCCGCGAGTTCATGCGGCACCGCGTCGGCTGGTCGTACAACGAGGAATCGGGCCGGTACCGCCAGCTCCAGCCCGCCTTCTACGTGCCCGACGAGTCCCGCAAGCTGGTCCAGGAGGGCCGCCCCGGAAAGTACGTCTTCGTGGAGGGCACCCAGGCCCAGCAGGAGCTGGTCGGCCGTGTCATGGAGGACTCGTACCGCCAGGCGTACGAGGCGTACCAGGAGATGCTCGCCGCCGGCGTCGCCCGCGAGGTCGCCCGCGCGGTCCTCCCGGTCGGTCTGTTCTCCTCCATGTACGCCACCTGCAACGCCCGCTCGCTGATGCACTTCCTCGGCCTGCGCACCCAGCACGAGCTGGCGAAGGTCCCGTCCTTCCCGCAGCGGGAGATCGAGATGGTCGGAGAGAAGATGGAGGCCGAGTGGGCCAAGCTCATGCCGCTCACCTACGCCGCCTTCAACGCGAACGGCCGCGTGGCGCCGTAGCGCACCGCGTCCCCAGGCCGAGCACAGGTGTACGGTCAGCCTCGCGAGGTGTCCGTATTGCGGCATTTGGAGAAGTTCATCTAGCCTGATCAAACGGACCCGGTACTGCTTGAACCCCCGAGCAGGCAGTACCGGGCTCCGCATTTGTCCGGACTTATCCCGCACCCCAAGGGCAGACCACGCATTGAGCACCGAGTAGCGTGTTACCCATGGCTCCGACCTCGACTCCGCAGACCCCCTTCGGGCGGGTCCTCACCGCCATGGTCACGCCCTTCACGGCGGACGGCGCACTCGACCTCGACGGCGCGCAGCGGCTCGCCGCCCACCTGGTGGACGCAGGCAACGACGGCCTGATCATCAACGGCACCACCGGCGAGTCCCCCACCACCAGTGACGCGGAGAAATCGGAGCTCGTACGAGCGGTGCTGGAGGCGGTCGGCGACCGCGCCCACGTCATCGCGGGCGTCGGCACCAACGACACCCACCACAGCATCGAGCTGGCCCGGGCAGCCGAGAAGGTGGGCGCACACGGCCTCCTGATCGTGACGCCGTACTACAACAAGCCCCCGCAGGAGGGCCTGTACCGGCACTTCACGTCCGTCGCCGACGCCGCCGAGCTGCCGGTCATGCTCTACGACATCCCCGGCCGCAGCGGTGTCCCGATCAACACCGAGACACTGGTCCGGCTCGCGGAGCACCCGCGCATCGTCGCCAACAAGGACGCCAAGGGCGACCTCGGCCGCGCGAGCTGGGCCATCGCGCGCTCCGGGCTCGCCTGGTACTCCGGCGACGACATGCTGAACCTGCCGCTGCTCTCCGTGGGCGCGGTCGGCTTCGTGTCGGTCGTGGGCCACGTGGTCACTCCGGACCTGCGCGCCCTGGTCGAGGCATTCGTCTCCGGGGACGTCCAGAAGGCCACCGAGATCCACCAGAAGCTGCTCCCGGTCTACACGGGCATGTTCCGCACCCAGGGCGTCATGACGACGAAGGCCGCCCTCGCCCTCCAGGGCCTGCCCGCGGGCCCGCTGCGCGCACCCATGGTGGAGTGCACGCCCGAAGAGATCGCACAGCTCAAGATCGATCTTGCTGCGGGCGGGGTACAGCTCTAACACCAGACTTGGCACCACCACAGGCTTCACAACTGAATAGCGGGCCACCGGTGCCCGCACCCCACAACGACAACTGCTCATGCACGAACGTCACGCGCGCCACGTGCCCACCGGTACGTGGCGCGTGTGGTGAGGAGAGTCTTTTGAGTCATCCGCATCCTGAACTCGGCCCGCCCCCGCCGCTCCCCGAAGGTGGCCTGCGGGTCACCCCGCTCGGCGGTCTCGGCGAGATCGGCCGAAACATGACGGTCTTCGAGTACGGCGGCCGTCTTCTGATCGTCGACTGCGGCGTGCTCTTCCCCGAGGAGGAGCAGCCCGGGATCGACCTGATCCTGCCGGACTTCTCGTCCGTACGGGACCGCCTCGACGACATCGAAGGCATCGTGCTCACGCACGGCCACGAGGACCACATCGGCGGCGTCCCCTACCTCCTGCGCGAGAAGCCGGACATCCCGCTGATCGGCTCCAAGCTGACCCTCGCCCTCATCGAGGCGAAGCTCCAGGAGCACCGTATCCGCCCGTACACCCTCGAGGTGGCGGAGGGGAACCGCGAACGTGTCGGCCCCTTCGACTGCGAGTTCGTCGCGGTCAACCACTCCATCCCGGACGCCCTCGCCGTGGCCATCCGCACGCCCGCGGGCATGGCGGTCCACACCGGCGACTTCAAGATGGACCAGCTTCCGCTGGACGGCCGCCTCACGGACCTCCACGCTTTCGCACGGCTGAGCGAGGAGGGTATCGATCTCCTCCTCGCGGATTCGACGAACGCGGAGGTCCCCGGCTTCGTCCCGCCCGAGCGCGACATCTCCAACGTCCTGCGCCAGGTCTTCGCGAGCGCCCGCAAGCGGATCATCGTGGCCAGCTTCGCCAGCCACGTCCACCGCATCCAGCAGATCCTGGACGCGGCCCACGAGTACGGCCGCCGGGTCGCCTTCGTAGGCCGCTCCATGGTCCGCAACATGGGCATCGCCCGGGACTTGGGCTACCTGAAGGTCCCGCCGGGCCTGGTCGTCGATGTGAAGACACTCGACGACCTCCCCGACAGCGAGGTCGTGCTGGTCTGCACCGGCTCGCAGGGCGAGCCCATGGCGGCCCTGTCCCGCATGGCCAACCGCGACCACCAGATCCGCATCGTCGACGGCGACACGGTGATCCTGGCGTCGTCGCTGATCCCCGGCAACGAGAACGCGGTCTACCGCGTGATCAACGGCCTGACCCGCTGGGGCGCGAACGTGGTCCACAAGGGCAACGCGAAGGTCCATGTCTCGGGCCACGCTTCCGCCGGCGAGCTCCTGTACTTCTACAACATCTGCCGCCCGAAGAACCTGATGCCGGTCCATGGCGAATGGCGCCACCTGCGCGCCAATGCCGAGCTGGGCGCCATGACCGGTGTCCCGCACGACCGCATCGTCATCGCCGAGGACGGCGTGGTCGTCGACCTCGTCGAGGGCAAGGCCAAGATCGCGGGCAAGGTCCAGGCCGGTTACGTCTACGTCGACGGGCTCTCGGTCGGCGACGTGGGTGAGCCGGCGCTGAAGGACCGCAAGATCCTCGGCGACGAGGGCATCATCTCGGTCTTCCTCGTGGTGGACTCGTCCACCGGCAAGATCACGGGCGGCCCGCACATCCAGGCCCGCGGCTCGGGCATCGAGGACACGGCCTTCGCCGACGTGATCCCGAAGATCACCGAGGTGCTCGAACGCTCGGCACAGGACGGGGTGGTGGAGCCGCACCAGCTGCAGCAGCTCATCCGCCGCACCCTCGGCAAGTGGGTCTCCGACACGTATCGGCGCAGGCCAATGATCCTCCCGGTCGTGGTGGAGGTCTGACGGGGGTACGACCCCTCGTACGTGTGAACCCGGAGCGGGGCGCCTCGATTTGCATCGGGGCGCCCCGCTCCAGTACGTTTACGGCTCCGCCAGAACGGGAACCCGGCCGCCTCGCGCGCCGGAACCAGTCCCCGATCGGGGCGGGAAATCCGACTCAGAATCTCTGATAAAGTCGGAGCCGCCGGAAAGGGAAACGCGAAAGCGGGAACCTGGAAAGCACCGAGGAAATCGGACCGGGAAACGGTCTGATAGAGTCGGAAACGCAAGACCGAAGGGAAACTGCCCGGAGGAAAGCCCGAGAGGGTGAGTACAAAGGAAGCGTCCGTTCC
>NZ_JBEPBA010000024.1:102358-160653 GCF_040298885.1 Streptomyces sp. NPDC001137 | reverse complement strand
CGCGGAGACGACTCCGAAGCCGATGGTCCAGCCTCGCTGCTGGGCGCGGCGGGCGGCAATGGTCACCGCGATCGCTCCGCGCGTTCGCCGTCTCGACACCGGCGCGCCCCTTCGGCTCGCCCTCCTCCGTCGCCCCGTACGGTACGGAACGACGAGGGTCGGCGGGGAGGTTCCGTTACGGAATCCGCCGCAACATCCGCGGGCTCAGCAGCCGGCGAGGTAGCTGGTCAGCGCGGACTTCTCGGCGGAGTCGACCGAGAGGTCGTAGTAGTACTTCACCTGGACCCAGGCGCGGACGTAGGTGCAGACGTACGCGGAGCGGGTGGGCACCCACTCGGCCGGGTCGTCGTCGCCCTTGGAGCGGTTGGAGCTGGCGGAGACCGCGATGAGCTGCGGGCGGGTGACGTCGTTGGCGAAGGCCTGGCGCTGGGCGGTGGTCCAGGCCGAGGCGCCGGAGTCCCAGGCCTCGGCGAGCGGCACGACGTGGTCGATGTCGAAGGTGCTCGGGTCGGTGGTGGTGGCCCCGTCGTACTGCGAGTACCAGGAGCCGCTGGTGGCGGTGCAGGCGGAGTTGGTGACGACGTTGCTGCCGTCCCGCTTGATGACGTACTCGCGGGTGTTGCAGGTGCCGGAGATCGTGATCCAGGTCGGGAACAGATCGCGGTCGTAGCCGGTGCGGTTCTCGGTCGCCACGGTGAGCGAGGCGAGGTAGGTGCGGGCGGTGGCGGCGCTGACCGGGGTGGGAAGCGCGGCGGAGGCGGTCGGACTGTTGAGAAGTCCGACGGAGGCTATGAGTCCGGTAAGAGCCGCGAGTATGCTGAGCCGTCGACGCGCGTAGAACTTCGGCATGCGAACTCCCTTGGGAGGCGGGGGCGTTGGGGTGCGAGCAGGGGAATGCTCGCGGCGCCGTGTTGCGGAGGGGTGAGCGTCCGGTAAGAAGCTAGTGTCGCGTACATGACACTACAAGGTTCACGGCCGAACTTTCGGCCGCGCGGCGGTCGCGTACGATGGACGGTGCAGAAGGGGAGTAGCTCTTCGCCGGACCGTCGACATACTGCTCAGCTCGTCTGAGCCGGCGCCCGGAGGCAGGTCTCGCACGCGAGGCCGGCCAGCGAGACCTTCGGTAAAGCAGTGCACATCTGTGTCTTCCGCTGTGTGCTGCCGTGCCGAGGTGTCGTATCGCAGTCACAGCACTCTCGGCGGGGCGGCCCCGACCGATTGAGGAACCTTGATCAGCTTCACCGTGACGGCGCTCGTCTTCGGCGTCGTCTTCCTTGCCGAACTGCCGGACAAGACCGCGCTCGCCGGGCTGGTGCTCGGCACCCGCTACCGCGCCTCGTACGTCTTCGCGGGCGTGGCCGCGGCGTTCGCGCTGCATGTCGCGCTGGCCGTGGCGGCCGGAAGCGTGCTCACCCTGCTGCCTCAGCAGATCGTCCACGCACTGACCGGCGTCCTGTTCCTGGGCGGTGCGGCGGTCCTGCTGATGAGGAAGGACGAGGACGAGGAGGAGATCCGCAGGCCCGAGAACCAGTCCTTCTGGAAGGTCGCGGGTGCCGGTTTCATGCTCATCCTGGTCGCCGAGTTCGGGGACCTGACCCAGATCATGACGGCGAACCTCGCGGCCCGTTACGACGACCCGCTCTCCGTCGGCCTCGGGGCCGTACTGGCGCTGTGGGCGGTGGCCGGGCTCGGCATCGTCGGCGGAAAGGCCCTGATGAAGCGGGTGCCGCTGGCCCTCATCACCAAGGTTGCGGCGCTGCTGATGCTGGCGCTCGGCGTGTGGAGCCTGTGGGAGGCCGTCGCCGGGTGAGCCGAGCGCCGCGCGAGCCGAGCACCGCGTGAGCTGAACACGGGGTGAACTGTGTCCCGGGGCACTGGCGGATGTCGGACCGGTTTTGTACCGTAGAGAAACAAAGTGGCTCCCGCCCGTTTTCCCTGACCGGCGGGCGGGGCCGCCTTGTTTCCTTCCTCGCGCCCTGGAGCTGCCGATGACGGTCACCACCGTGCCCACCGTCCTCACCGCCCGCGCCCTCCTGCTGGACATGGACGGCACCCTCGTGAACTCCGATGCCGTCGTCGAGCGCATCTGGCGTCGCTGGTCCGAGCGGCACGGGCTGGACGGCGACGAGGTCATGAAGGTGGTGCACGGGCGCCAGGGCCATGCCTCGATGGCGCTGCTGCTGCCCGAGCGGCCGATGGAGCAGAACCTCGCCGACAACGCGCGGATGCTCGCCGAGGAGACCGCGGACGTGGACGGTGTCGTGCCGATTCCCGGCGCTCCCGGGTTCCTCGCCTCGCTGCGGGGGCTGCCGCATGCACTGGTGACGTCTGCGGATCTGGCTCTTGCCACGGCGCGGATGGGGGCGGCGGGGTTGTCGCTTCCTGAGGTGCGGGTGACTGCTGAGTCGGTGGGGGCGAGCAAGCCGGATCCCGAGGGGTTTTTGAAGGGGGCGGCTGAACTGGGTGTCGAGCCGGGCGAGTGCGTTGTGTTTGAGGATTCCGCTGCCGGGATTGAGGCGGGGCGGGCTGCGGGGATGCGGGTCGTGGGGGTGGGGGCCCGGGCGGATCTGTATGAGCCGGATGTGGTGGTGCGGGATTTGACGCGGGTGCGGGTTGAGGGTGTGCCGGGTGGGGGGATTCGGCTGTACGTCGGGTGAAGGGTGCCGTCGGGGGGTGGGGTGCGCAGCCCGGCGCTTGCGGGGTGCCGCCTGCGCCCACCCGTGCCGCCCTAGGCGGCACGATTGCCCGCAGGCTACGTGAGGCGGCACGATTGCCCGCAGGCTGGGTGGGCGGGTTTTCAGCCTGTCCGGCGTTTGAGGACGAGGCCGTTCAGGCCGAAGCGGGGGTCTGGGGGCGGCAGCCCCCAGCGGGTGGCGCGCGGCCTCACGGCTGCGACGTCTCCGATTCCAGCCGCGCACGCGTCGCCGCCCCGTACACCCCCAGCTCGTCCTCCGTGATCCCCCGTGCCCACTGGTATCGGCCGACCGCGTCCTCGACGCCCTCGTTGTAGTGGCCGGTCGGCTTTCCCGTGTAGAGGCCGAGCTGAGTCAGGCGCAGTTCGAGCTCGGTGACCTCGGGGCCCTCGGAGCCGCGGCGCAGCACGGGGGGTGCCTTCTGGCGGCTGTCGGTCGGTCCGATGCTGCCGCTTGCGGTGGCCGTCGGCGCGGTCGGGGTCGGCCGGGGCGAGCGGGACGGGCTCGGCGAGGCGCTCGTCGCCGACGGGGACGGTGAGGGCGACGGGCTCGCGCTGACCGCCGGCGCCGGCGGCGCGGGCCGTACGGGCGTGGTGCCGCGCGACGGCGACGCCGGCTCCGGGCTCGGCGACACGTCCGGCACGCTCGCCCGTACGTCGTCGGGCAGCGCCGTGTCCCGCGTCGGCGCCTCGTAGGAGAACAGCCCGCTCGCCATCCCGGCCGCCGTCATCACCGCGACGACCGCCCCGCCGACACCGAGCAGCACCGTCCGGTGTCTGCGGCGCCCCCTGTCCGCCGCGTCGTCCTGGTCGTGCGGGCCCTCGGTGCCCTCGGCACCCGTGCCCTCGAACAGGCGCAGATCTTCGGCGCTCGCCACCTCCGCGCCCACCGGCCGTAGCGGCATCGTCGCCTCGACCGCGGGCGCGGGAGGAGGTGCGACGGGCTCGCTGCCCGTGCCCTCCAGTTCGACATACGGCCGTATCCGAAGCGGGTCGAAGTCCTCCGCCGCGGCCTGCTCGGCCGTACGCGCGTCGCGCAGGGCGTCGGACGCCCGTTGAGTGCAGCCGCAGGACGGGGTGTTGTCGGCCGCTCTGGGCGCTCCGCACTCCGGGCACTGGTGACCTTTCGGGTCTGTCACGCGTTCGTCCCTCCCTTCACGCTCCCCTCGCGAACTTCAGAGGTTATCCAGATCATCTTCACGCTGCGGCCGTAGCCCCCGGAATATCGGGTTCCAACAGGACTCAACAGGCCATAACCGGTCACACCGATCACCATGGACGTGTAACGAGAGCGGCAGGAGGTCTTCATGGCCGAGGACGCGCACGGTATGACGGCGAATGTGCGAGACGCACAGGCATCCGGAAAGCCGCCGCAGCGGGGCAGCGCCACCCAGGAGCACGTGTCGGGGAACGTACTCGTGTCGATCGGCGCCCTGCTCCTCGGGATGCTGCTCGCCGCCCTCGACCAGACCATCGTGTCGACCGCGTTGCCCACCATCGTCAGCGACCTCGGCGGCCTCGACCATCTGTCCTGGGTGGTCACCGCGTATCTGCTGGCCTCGACCGCCGCGACCCCGCTGTGGGGCAAGCTGGGCGACCAGTACGGTCGCAAGCGGCTGTTCCAGACCGCGATCGTGATTTTCCTCATCGGTTCCGCGCTCTGCGGAATGGCGCAGAACATGCCCCAGTTGATCGCGTTCCGGGCGGTGCAGGGCCTGGGCGGCGGCGGGTTGATGGTGCTGTCGATGGCGATCGTCGGGGATGTCGTCGCGCCGCGCGAACGCGGCCGTTACCAGGGCCTGTTCGGGGCCGTCTTCGGCGCGACGAGCGTGCTGGGGCCGCTGCTCGGCGGGCTGTTCACCGAACACCTCAGCTGGCGCTGGGTCTTCTACGTCAACCTTCCCGTCGGCGTCGTCGCGCTCGCCGTGATCGCGACCGCGCTGCGCATCCCGCGCCGGACCGCGCAGCACGTCATCGACTACCTCGGCACCTTTCTCATCGCCGCGGTCGCCACCTGTCTGATCCTGGTCGCCTCGCTCGGCGGTACCACCTGGGGCTGGGGCTCGACACAGATCGTCGGGCTGATCCTGCTGGGCGTCGGACTGGCCGTCGCGTTCGTCGCCGTGGAGCGGAGGGCCGCCGAACCCGTCCTGCCGCTCAAGCTGTTCCGCATCCGCACCTTCGCCCTCTCCGCGGTCATCAGCTTCGTCGTCGGCTTCGCCATGTTCGGCGCGATGACCTATCTGCCGACCTTCCTCCAGGTCGTCCAGGGCGTGACGCCGACCATGTCGGGGGTGCACATGCTGCCGATGGTGTTCGGCCTGCTGCTGTCGTCCACGGCCTCCGGCCAGATCGTCAGCCGCACCGGCCGCTGGAAGGTTTTCCCGATCGCGGGCACGGGCGTCACCACCCTCGGTCTGCTGCTCCTGCACCAGCTCGACGAGAACAGCTCCACGGCCGAGATGAGCGCCTACTTCTTCGTCTTCGGCCTCGGACTCGGCCTGGTCATGCAGGTGCTGGTCCTCATCGTGCAGAACGCCGTCTCGTACGAGGATCTCGGCGTCGCCACCTCGGGCGCGACCTTCTTCCGCTCGATCGGGGCCTCCTTCGGCGTGGCGATCTTCGGCACGGTCTTCGCGAGCCGCCTCGGCGACAAGCTGACGGACGCCTTCAGCGGCACCCGGCTGCCCGCGGGTCTCTCCGCGGACGCCCTCAAGTCCGACCCGCGCGGCATCGGCTCACTGCCGCCCGCCCTGCGCGAGCCCGCCCTGCACGCGTACGCGGCGGCCATCACCGACGTCTTCCTGTACGCCGCGCCCGTCGCCCTCCTCGGGTTCGTCCTGGCCTGGTTCCTCAAGGAGGACAAGCTGCGCGGGTCCGTCACCGCGCCCGATGTCACGGAGACCCTGGCCAGCAATCCCGTCGAGCGGTCCTCGTACGACGAGGTGTGCCGCGCGCTGTCCCTGCTGGGCACGCGGGAGGGCCGGCGCGAGATCTACCGGAAGATCACCGAACGGGCGGGCTACGACCTGCTGCCCGCGGCGAGCTGGCTGCTGCTGCGGATCAAGAAGCAGGGCTGGGCGGAACCGGCCGTGCTCGCCGAGCGCAGCACGGTGCCGCTCCAGGTCGTCATGGATGCGGCCCGGCAGGTCGAGGAGCGGCGCCTTGCCATCCGGGAGGGCCTCGACATGGTCCTCACCGACCAGGGCCTCGTGGTGGCCGAACGGCTCGCGCAGGCCCGTGAGGAGTCGCTCGCGGAACTGCTCGGCGACTGGTGGGGCCCGGACCGGCCGACCGACCTGAACCGGCTGGTCAAGGAACTCAACGACGAGATGTGCGGCTCGGACCGGGAGCAGCCGCACAAGGAGTCGGCGGCGAAGGTCAGTTGAGGTCCTTGCGGAACCAGTGCTCGGCGTAGATGTCGTCGTTGTGCGGCTCGGTCTCCGTGTAGCCGAGCCGTGCGTACAGGGAGCGGGCCTCCACGAGGTCGCTTCGGGTGTCGAGGATCAACTGGCCGGCGCCGAGGTCCCGGGCGGCCTCCTCGGCGGCGCCCACGAGGAGCGCGGCCCCGCCCTTGCCGCGCATCCCCTCGTACACGAACACCCGGGTGAGCTCGGCGGTCGTGGCGTCCAGCAGCCGTACACCCGCCGACCCGGCGGGCTCACCGCCGTACCGTGCGATCAGCAACCGTCCGGTCGGCGGCGCGAGTTCGGCACCGGTGCGGGCCGCGATCTCCCGCTCCAGCTCGGCCGGATCGGTCCGCCGGCCCTCGTGCAGGAGGTAGTAGCGGTCGCTGACCTCCGTGTAGTACGCCCGCCAGAGGTCCGCCGCCACGGGGCAGTCGTAGGGCTCGGGGGCGATGGTCCAGGTCGTCGTCATCCGGCCATTCTGCGGAACCGGCGTGTCGCCCACGCAAGCGAATATGCGGATCAGTCCTCGGACAGGAGCCAGCCGATGCGCAGTTCCTCCGCGGCGGGGCGGAACGTCCGTATGAGTTCGGCGCGTTCCGGGTCGGACTCCGGAAGGCTGTCGGCGAGGAGGGCCTGCGCGGCGACCGTCTGGGGACGGGCGCCGAGGGCGGCGCGCAGGTGGAGTGAGCGGCGCAGCATCGCGAGTCGCTCGGCGGGCTCCTTGTGCGGGGCGAGGTGGCGGATGATGTAGGACTCGAAGTAGCCGTCGCCGGTCTTCGTGGCGATCTCCAGAGCCGACTCGTAGAGGGGGAGCGCGCCGGCCGGGTCCTCGTCGATGTTGTCCAGCAGGACGGCCCAGTGGTACTCGGCCCAGGCGCGCTGCTTCTCGTCGCCGCTCTCGGCCGCCGCGCGGTAGCCGGCCTCGGCCGTGGCGCGGTCGTCGGGGCGGGGGGCGACACCGGGGGCGAGACGGGGGTCGCGGCCGAACAGCAGTCGGCTGTAGGCCAGTCGCGCGGTGAGCAGATGCGCGGTCGGCGATGCCGGATCGAGCGCGGTGACCGCCTTCTCGGCCTCCTCGTGGCCCTCGGTCCGGAAGAACCAGCGGTCGACAGCGATCTCCGCGCGCAATTCGGGATCGGCGTCCGCGCCCAGGACGGCGAGCGCGGCGTCCCACTCTCCGAGCATCGTCAGACGCCGGGCCGTGTAGGTGTCGTCAGCTATCATGGCGCCTACATTAAGAAGCGGCGATGTAGGTGGTCAAGTGCAATACGGTGACTACATTGGGAACGTGACACGGCTGGCCGTCGAGTTGGCCAACACCGGGACCCTCGACGAGCGGGGCGAACTGGTCGCCACCTTCTTCGCGGAGCACGGGATCACCCCGCCGCCGGACGGCGACTACGGCGAACTGCCGGACCTCGTGCGCAGGGCGCTGGCGCAGGCGGTCGACGGCACCGCCCCCGACGCCGTGCACCGGCTGCTGCGCGACTATCCGCCGGAGATGCACCTGTCCGACCATGACGGACTCGGCGGCTGGCACATCCACTTCAGCCGCAACGGCACCCCGGCCCGACGCTGGGCCGGTCAGCTGATCGCGGCCCAGCTCGCCCTGGTCGTGGCCGGGGAGCCGGTGGTGACGCTGGGACGGTGCGCCGCGGCAGGCTGCGGGAACTACTTCGTCGACCAGTCCCGCAACCGCACCCGCCGCTTCTGCTCCAACGCGTGCGCGAGCCGCACGACGGTCGCGGCGCATCGGGCCCGGGCGGCGAAGAAGCCGTAGCTCCCGAAGAGGCGTCCGGGTGCCCGCGTCGTTTGAGCGGGGGCTTCCGGGTGACCCGTCCGGAGAACCGGCCCGCCTGGGCCGACACACCGGAAGGCACCCATGTCCACTGGCATGATCATTGCTCTCATCGTGATCGTGGCGGCCGTGGTCGTCGTAGCGGCCGCCCTGACCCTGCGTGCCAAGGGCCCCCGCGGCGGCCGGGACCTGAAGCGGCGCTTCGGGCCCGAGTACGACCGGACGCTGGCCCGGCACGACGGGGACGCCAAGGCCGCCGAGCGTGAGCTCACGGAGCGCGTGCAGCGGCACGGATCGCTGCGCGAGAAGCCGCTGGAGCCGGGCAGGCTGGAGGAGTTCACGGCCCGCTGGACGGCCGTGCAGGAGCACTTCGTCGACGCGCCGCGGGAAGCGGTCGCCGAGGCGGACCGGCTGCTCGCGGAGCTCGCCGCCCTGCGCGGCTTCCCTGACGGCAGCCACTACGAGGAACAGCTCGCCGCCCTCTCCGTCCACCACGCCGACCACGTCCACGGCTACCGGCACATCCACCGTGTCGCACGCGTCGGCGTGAACGGACAGGACGGCGACCGGGCCGACACGGAGGAGATGCGCGAGGCCATGGTGGAGGCCCGGGCCCTCTTCGAGGACCTGACCGCCCCGCCCCGCCGCACCGAGAAGGCTCCGGCGTCCGCCGCCACCCGCACCAAGGCCCACAGGCACGAGAGCCGCGGCCATCTGCCCTGGGCCCTCAACCGACGTCACGCCAAGGGGAGTTGAGCCACATGACGGACGCGACGACCGGCCCCGCAGCCGAAGGCACCGAGGCCGACGACAGGACCAACCGCACCACGGTGACGCCCACCCCGCACGAGGTGACGGAGGAGGCAGGCCAGGGCGAGGCCCACGAGGGCACCACTCCCGTCCGGACCACCGGCACTTCCGCCACCACAACGCCCACCGGCACTTCCGCCACGACAAAGCCCACCAGCGGCCGCCTCCTCCCGCAGGACGAGTGCGACAAGCTGGATCTCCGTCTTCGCCAGGCGGTCTCCGGGTTCGTGGACGGGCCCCGGGACTCCGTCGAGGAGGCCGACCACGTGGTCGAGGAGATCGCCGGGCGGTTCACGGAGGCCCTGACCCGGCGCCGCCGCACCCTGCGCATGTCCTGGCAGGACGGCGAGGACACCGAACAGCTCCGGCTGGCCCTGCGGGACTACCGCAACCTGGCGGAACGACTCCTACACGGGTGACCCGTTCGAAGTACCCGAAGCACCCGTGCCCCTCTCGTCGTCCCCGGCCGTCGCCCGGCGCTCCCGCCACTCCCGTACGACCTCCTCGACGTCGTACGGCTTCATCCCGAGCGGGGGGCCGGGCGGCGGCTTGAACATCATGTCGCGGATCTTGACGTTGACATCCGTGACGATCTTCCGCGCGATCCGCTCCGAGGGCGCCGCATACGCCGCCACCAGCGCGTCCTCGGCCTCCTTGCGCAGGGCGAGCGTGGGCGGCAGCACGGAGAGTCCCTCGCGGGCCATCTTCTGCCTGATCCACCACAGTTCGTCGTACGAGGTGTCGGTACCGGCGGGCAACGGCTTGCCCGCGCCGGGCAGTTGGGCGAAATCGCCGCGTCGTTCGGCATCACGGATCTGTTTGTCGACCCAGGACTCGAACGGCACACCCGGTGGCTTTCGCTCGGTCATGACTCCATTGTGCCGGACGCGGCATGCCCGGGCGATTTATCATGCGGCCGCCGTGTTAGGACACTTCAAGAGGAGCAGCGCGTGCTCGAACTGACCATGGCCACCGTCTCCGGGGCGGAAGAGGGGGCCACGGCCGGCATGCTCATGGCCGACGCACCCAGTGAGCCCGGCGCCGTGCTGCGGGTGGGGCGGGACACCTCCGTGTGCCGTCTCGCGACGCCCGACGACTGGCTGTTCATCTCCCGGGTCCACCTGGAGTTCCTGTGCGGCCCCGAGGGGACCTGGCAGCTGACCTGGCTGCGCGGCTCCCAGGCCGACCCGTCCTCCGAGGTCCGGCTGATCGTCGGCGAGTACGCGCAGCCCCTCGTCTACGGCGGGACCGTGGCGCTGCCCCGAGGCGGCAGCGGCGAGATCGTCGTCCAGGACCGCACCGCCCCGCGCAGCGTCAACGTCGGCTTCTACCACGAGTTCTGACCCAGCAGCCCAGGCCGTGAGGGCTACGCCAGCACGCGCGCCAGCGCGAAGCCGTCGTGGCCCTTGCTGCCCACCGTCTGGATCGCCGTGCCGCTCAACCGCGGGTGCGAGCCGATCAGTTCGACGGCGGCGCGGCTGCCCAGCACGTCGGGCGCCTTGCTGTCCGCGTCGGCGACCCGGCCGCCGCGCACCACGTTGTCCACGACGATCAGGCTGCCCGCGCTGGTCAGCCTGAGGGCCCACTCCACGTAGTTCGGGTTGTTGACCTTGTCGGCGTCGATGAAGACCAGGTCGAAGGGGGGCGGGTTCTCGTCGGCCAGCTTGGGCAGCGACTCCAGGGCGGGGCCGATCCGCACCTGGACGATCCGCTCGAGGCCCGCGCGCGCGATGTTGCGGGCGGCGACCTCGGCGTGCTTGGGGTTGTACTCGAGCGAGATCAGCCGGCCGTCCTCGGGCAGGGCGCGGGCCAGCCAGATGGTGCTGTAGCCGCCGAGGGTGCCGATCTCCAGGATGCTGCGGGCGCCCTGGATCTGGGCGAGAAGTTGCAGGAACTTGCCCTGGAGCGGGGTGACCGAGATCTGCGGGAGCTCGGCGGCGTCACTGTCGCGGAGGGCCGCTTCGAGGGCGTCGTCGTTCCGTGAGAGGTGGGTGGTGAAGTACTCGTCCACGTCGTCCCAGAGCTGCGACTCGCTCATTCGCTGTGCCTTCCGTGTGACTGCTTAGCGCTTCTAACTAGCTGCCCTAATGAATATAGCGGCGGGCCGATGCCCCCTCAGGGAGATCATGACGGCCGGGTTCAGCTGATCGGTGGAGGCGCGTGCACCGGCGGCGGAGGCGGCACCGGGCGCCGGGAACGCCGTACGGCGAACACGGTCACGGCCGCGACCGCGAGGGCGAAGGAGCCGACCACCGTCAGCAGCCACGCCGGGATCCCCGCCACCGTGCGCAGCCGGTCCTCGTAGATCACCTGCTGGAACGGGGTGTCCGCGGACGCCCGGCGCAGCACGTGGTCGCCCGAGATCGACGGCGGGTACGGGAACTCCTGGCCGATCGCGGTCAGGAACGGTGTGCCCGCGGCCAGCTCGGCCAGGGGACCCGATGTCGCGGTGACCCGTCCGGCGTAGGTGACGCGGGGCCGCTCGCCGCCGATCGCGGAGCGGGTCTCCATACGGTGCGCGGCGAGGACGTACAGGCCCAGGGACTGCGGGGTGCGGGCGAGGCGGGACAGGCGCATCGGGTAGACGGGCTGCCCGGACGCGAAGGTGAGGTGCAGGGGGTCGAGCCTGCCGTTCAGCGGGGTGTTCGCGGTGTCGGGGGACAGGCGCACGGCGACGTACTCCCAGCGGTGGCTCACATACGGCTGGAGGGCTTCCTGCAGCCGGGGCGGCATGGCGAAGCCGTTGGTGTCGAGCCAGTCGTCCAGGGCGGCCGGGTCGGTGGCGGTCAGGCGGGCCACGTCGAAGGGGCCGAGCTTCTGGCGGCCGACCACGCCCACGCCGGGCGCGGCCGCACCGGCCCCGGGCGGCCCGGCCGCGCTGCTGCCGTCGCCGGTCGCCAGCGGCCAGTCGCCGTCCTGCGGCCAGAAGTGGTAGCGCTCGCGGTGGACGGGCGCGGTGGTGGCGGCGAGCTGGGTGAACAGCGCCGGATCCCCGAGCCCGACCGTCGCGCGGTGCGGCACCGGCATGACCCAGGCGGCCCGGTCCGCGTCCCCGCCGACCGTCAAACTCATCACGATCTGTTCCCGGCGGCCGTCCCAGCGCACGACGGACTCCTCACGGCCCACGCTCACCCGCCGCTGCCCGTCGGGGATCATCGCGCCGCAGCCGCATGCGTACGCCGGTGCGATCAACGACCCCAGCTGTGTCGCCAGCAGGGTCACCACGACCGCCAGTAACCGCACACGTGTGCATTTCCGCAGGAAACAGACCATTCCCCGAAGCCTCCGTGCTGCCGTGGACAGAGCTTCACACGGTACGGGGGCCGTGGCGGTTCCGGAGGCGATCGCTCATCGGGCGCACTATGGTCATCCCGATAAATAGGGACGATGTAATTCATTGATCGTGAAAAGGGGCGAATGGGCGGGAGGCCGACCAGGCGTGGCGAACGTGGAGCACAGCGGGCGACCGGCGGAAACCCTCGGCGCGACAGCCGTCGGAGGAGCTCCCAGACGCCTGCATGTGATCCGCCTCGGTCTGTGGCTGGTCGCCGCCGTGCTCGCCGTCCGCCAGGTGGCCGCCGTCCTCAGTACCCCCCAGGGTGAACGGCTGACGGATCTGGAGACCTGGGTCGGTCCGCACGGCGTCCTGCATGTGAAGGGTTCGCTGTACGACTCGACGCGGTTCACCGGCACACCGTTCGGCGGACTGGTCCTCAAGCCGCTCACCCGGGCGGCCGAACAGGCCCTCGGCTGGGGCTGGACCTTCGGCACGCTGCTCCTGGTGGTCGCGCTCGGCCTGATCGCGGCCCGTGCGCTGCCGCAGCCGGTGAGCCGCCGGACCTCCCTGTTCGCCGCACCGCTCGCGATCAGCCTGCTGATGCTGTCACTGCCTGTGCGCAGCGCGCTGTGGCTGGGGCAGACCAGCATCATGCCGGTCCTGCTGGTGCTGGTCGGCTGCTTCGTCGTCCGCGGTGAGCGCGCCGGCGGCCTGCTGATCGGGCTCGCGGCCGCCCTCCAGCCGACCGTGCTGCTCTTCTCGCCGCTGCTGTGGTTCACCGGCCGCCGCCGCGCCGCGGCCTCCACCGGGATCACGTTCGCCGCCTGCACGCTGCTCGCCTGGGCCGCGATGCCGCACGACTCCGCCACCTACTGGGTGCACCACATCGCGGGCGCCGGCCTCGGCGGCAGGGCCGACGGCCTCGCCAACCAGTCCCTGCACGGCGCGCTGCTCCGGCTCGGCTGCTCGGGCCCCGCGGAGATCGTGCTCTTCCTCGCGCTGGGTACGGCGGTCGCCGTGCTCGGGGTGCGCCGAGCCGTGCGCTACGCCCGCGACGGGCAGCTGCTCCTCGCGGTCGCCGTCACCGGCTGCGCGGCGATCGCGGTGTCGCCGACCGCCTGGCAGCACCAGCTGCTGTGGGTGCTGCTCGCGGTCGTCGGACGGGTCGGCAGACGGTCCTGCGACCGCTATGTGTGGCCGGTCGCCGTCATCCTGGTGATGACACTGCCGGCGAAGATGCTGCTGCCGCACATGGAGCGGCTGAACTCGCTGCGGGACAACACGGTGCTGATCGCCGCTCTCGCCGCGGCCATCCTCGTGCCGTTCCTGTCCCGCACCTCGCCGTACTACCAGTCCCCGGTCCCGCCCGAGTACGCCGCCCCGGTACCGTCCCGCTTCCGGCACGTGCCCGTCGTCCCGTTCCTGCCCCGCGTCCTCACCCGCCCGAACCTGCTGCTCGAACTCCTCCTGATGCGCGTCACCTACGCCGCCTACCAGCGGATCCGGCTGGGGGTGACCGCAGACCGGGCCACCGCGGAACACCACGGCCACCAGATCCACCGGATCGAGCTGTGGCTGTCCGTCGATTTCGAGCACTGGGTCAACCACACCGTGGCGAAGGTCGACTGGCTGCGCGGCTTCCTCGACTACTACTACCTGTCGTTCCACTTCGGCGTCCCGCTGACCATCCTCGCCGTGCTCTATGTGCGGCGCCCCGTGGACTACCGCTGGGCGCGCTCGGCACTGGGCCTCGCGACCGGGTTCGGTCTGATGGGCTTCTGGCTGTACCCGCTGGCGCCGCCGCGCCTGATGCCGGGGCTCGGCTTCATCGACACGGTGCACGGCGTCCAGGACTTCTCCAAGCCCAACTACGGCACGCTGACCGAGTTCACCAACCAGTACGCGGCCATGCCGTCCCTGCACTTCGCCTGGGCGCTGTGGTGCGGCATCGTGATCGTGACCCTCGCGCCCAGATGGTGGCTGAAGCCCTTCGGTCTGCTGCACCCGCTGTTCACGCTGTCCTCGATCATCGCGACCGGCAACCACTGGTTCCTGGACGCGGTCGGCGGGGCCACCGTGGTCGGGGCGGGCTTCGGGCTGCAGTACCTGGCGTCGGGCCCGCGGGCGGCCACTGCGGCCGCCACCGCCGTAAAGGACGAATCCGCCTCGGACGCGGAGACCGCGCACACCGGCCGGGCGCCCTTAGGGCAGTGACGGGCCGGCGGCGCCGGGAGGCCGCCGGCCCGAGACCATGGCCGGCCGGAGACCGTCAGCGGACCTGGACCTGGAGGTGCTTCACGCCGTTGATCCACGCCGAGCGCAGCCGGGACGGGTCGCCGGCCAGGGTGAGGCCCGGCAGGGCGTCGGCGATCGCATTGAAGATCAGGTCGATCTCCAGGACGGCCAGGGACTTGCCCAGGCAGTAGTGCGGGCCCCCGCCGCCGAACCCGAGATGGGGGTTGGGGTCGCGCAGGACGTCGAAGGCGTCGGGGTCGGTGAAGACCTCCGGGTCGTGGTTGGCGGAGGCGTAGAAGATCCCGACCCGGTCGCCCTTCCTGATCAGCTTCCCGCCCAGTTCGGTGTCCTGGGTGGCCGTGCGCTGGAAGGAGTTGACCGGGGTCGCCCACCGCACGATCTCCTCGGCCGCGGTCTCGGGGCGCTCCCGCTTGTACAGCTCCCACTGCTCGGGGTGGGTCAGGAACGCATGCATCCCGTGGGTGATGGCGTTGCGGGTCGTCTCGTTGCCCGCGACGGCCAGCATCAGCACGAAGAAGCCGAACTCGTCGGAGTTGAGATTGCCCTCGTCCTCGGCCGCCACCAGCGTCGTCACGATGTCCTTCGCCGGGCACTGCTTGCGGTCGGCGGCCATGTTCATGGCGTAGGCGATCAGCTCGGTGGCCGACTCGGCGCCGACCTCCTCGGTGATCGCGTACTCCGGGTCGTCGTACGAGATCATCTTGTTGGACCAGTCGAAGATCTTGGCCCGGTCGTCCTGCGGGATGCCGATGAGTTCGGCGATCGCCTGCAGGGGCAGTTCGCAGGCGACCTCGGTGACGAAGTCGAAGGGGCCACTCTGCGCGCGGGCGTTCCGCGCGATGGTGTGGGCCCGCTCGCGCAGGCGGTCCTCCAGCGCCCGGATGGCACGCGGGGTGAAGACGCGCTGCACGATCTGGCGGACCCGGGTGTGCTCCGGTGGGTCCATGTTGAGCAGGATCAGCCGCTGCGCGTCGATGGCGTCGCGCTCGATGTGCTCGTTGAAGCGGATGATCGCCGTGTTGAGGTACGAGGAGAACAGCTCCGGGTGGGTGGAGACGTACTTGACGTCCGCGTGCCGGGTGACGGCCCAGTACCCCTCGTCCTGGAAGCCGGCGATGTTGCCCGACTGCGGGATCCAGCGGACCGGTTCGGCCCGCCGCAGCTCGGCGAACTCCGGCAGGGGCACACGGTGGTGCAGCAGGTCGGGGTCGGTGAAGTCGAACCCGTCGGGGAGAGCAGGACAGGACATGGGCGACTCCGGCTCGAATTCTGACGGACCATCAGGTTTCAGGTTTGCCGTGAAGGTAGTAACGGGTTCTACAAGAGGCAAGGGGTGCGGCAAGCCGAATTGGAGCCGTATTGCATGCACGACTCTTGCGGTTGTGGACGGGCTGTCAGCAGACTGCTGCCAGAACTAGAACACGTACTAGTTCAGCGTGGCGGGGCCGGCCGGGACGCCCCCGCGCCGCGCGGGTACCGGAGGAGAGGATCCCCCACCATGGCCGCGGAACCCGTGATCGTCGAAGCCGTACGCACTCCCATCGGCAAGCGCGGCGGCGCGCTCGCCAACCTCCACCCCGCCTACCTCCTGGGCGAGACCTACCGCGAACTCCTCGGCCGCACCGGGATGCCGGCCGACGCGGTCGAACAGATCGTCGGCGGCACGGTGACGCACGCCGGCGAGCAGTCCATGAACCCCGCGCGCACGGCCTGGCTGACCATGGGCCTGCCCTACGAGACGGCGGCGACGACGGTCGACTGCCAGTGCGGCTCCTCGCAGCAGGCCTCGCACATGGTGGCCAACATGGTCGCGGCGGGCGTGATCGACGTCGGTATCTCGTGCGGCGTCGAGGCGATGTCGCGGGTGCCGCTGGGGTCGGGGTCGAAGCACGGTCCCGGAAAGCCGTTCCCCGACGAGTGGAACGTCGACCTGCCGAACCAGTTCGAGGCGGCGGAACGGATCGCGCGCCATCGCGGCCTGACGCGCGAGAACGTCGACTCGCTGGGCCTGATCTCGCAGGAGCGGGCCGCCGCGGCCTGGGCCGAGGAGCGCTTCAAGCGGGAGACGTTCGCGGTCCAGGTCCCCACCACGGAGCAGGAACAGCGCGCCGGACAGGGCATGTGGCGGCTGGTCGACCGGGACGAGGGGCTGCGCGACACGACCATGGAGGCGCTCGCGGGCCTGAAGCCGGTCATGCCGACGGCCATCCATACGGCGGGCAACTCCTCGCAGATCAGCGACGGTGCGGCGGCGATCATGTGGGCGTCCAAGCGGATGGCCCGCGCGCTGAAGCTGAGGCCGCGGGCGCGGATCGTGGCCCAGGCGCTGGTGGGGGCCGACCCGCACTTCCACCTCGACGGACCGATCGACGCGACGCGGGCGGTGCTGGGCAAGGCGGGCATGTCCCTGAAGGACATCGACGTCGTCGAGATCAACGAGGCGTTCGCGTCCGTGGTGCTGAGCTGGGCGCAGGTCTTCGAGCAGGACCTGGAGAAGGTCAACGTCAACGGCGGCGCGATCGCTTTCGGACATCCGGTGGGGGCGACGGGTGCCCGGTTGATCACCACCGCGCTCCATGAACTGGAGCGGGCGGACAAGGAGTTCGCGCTGATCACCATGTGTGCGGGGGGCGGGCTGGCGACCGGGACGATCATTCAGCGGCTGTAAGAGGGCAAGTGAGTGGCGCTGATTGACGCGGACTGGTCAACTTGCCCCCATGCTGATCAATGTGATCCTCCGCGTCCTGCCCTTCTACATCCGCGAGCCGCTGATCATCGGCGTCTGCCTGTCCTTCGCCGGCCTGGCCCTCTACTGGTTCGTCCAGGTAGGGGGCTTGGGCAGGGGCGGCTTCGGGCTGCTGTTCCTGGCGATCGCGGTGCTGCGCGCCTACTTCTTCCGCAAGGAGCTGAGATCCCACCGGGCGGCGAAGGCGGGGGCTGCCGGCCCTCAGGCGTAACGCCGGCCCGGCGGGGTTCCCGCGGCGGTGGTCCCACGGTCGGCGGTGGTAGGACGGTGTGGTTGGACTGTGCGCGGTGAGGCGGTCAACCATGGAGGAGGACAAGGGCATGGGCGGCACCCCCGTGGCGGTGCGTGAGATGACGCCGGAGGACGAGCCGGGGGTCGCCGCCCTGTTCGCGTCCTGCGAGGACTACTTCGCCGCCGCGACCGGCGGTCCGGCGCTCCCCGCGGACGTACAGAGCCTGTACTACGCGCTTCCCGAGGGCGCGGACCCCGATCAGAAGCGGCTGCTGGTGATGTGCCGGGGCGAGAGCGTCGTCGGGCTGGTCGACGTCGTGGACCGGCACCCCCATGTCGCCGGCTGCTCGGTGGGGATGTTCCTCGTGGCCCCCGAGGCGCGGCGCGGCGGGATCGGTACGCACGTCGCCCGCCGGCTGCTGGAGGAGGCCGCCGGGCGCGGGATGCGGGACGTGACCGCCACCTGCCCGTCGGGGTGGGAGCCGGGGCTGGGATTCCTGCGAAGCCTGGGCTTCGAGATCGGCCCACCGCGGGAGGCGCCCGGCGGGACCGTGGGCAACCGGCTGCGACGGCCCGAGGAGACCGGGCTGCGCACGGCGCGCTTGCGGCTGGCTCGCTGAGCGATGAGTTTCGCCTGCCTCAGCCGTCTGCACTGACGAGAGGGAGGTGCTCGCGATGCGCGCAGCGGCACAGCAGGAAGCCTTGGAACGGCTGGACGTCCTGGTCGGGGAGTGGGTGGTGGAGGCCGAGTTCCCCGGCCTCGAGGTGCCACCGGGGCGCAGTGTGTTCGAGTGGACCCTGGACGGACGGTTCCTGATCCAGCGGATGGAGGCGCCGAACCCCGCCCCCGACAGCATGGCGATCATCGCCGTCGACCCGGAGACGGGCGGCTACACACAGCACTACTACGACTCGCGGGGCGTCGTACGGCTGTACGCGATGACCTTCGCCGAGGGGACCTGGCAGCTGCTGCGGGACACCCCGGACTTCTCACCCCTGGACTTCCGGCAGCGGTACACCGCGCAGGTCGGCGAGGACGGAGACACCATCCGCGGTGTCTGGGAGATCCTGCGGGACGACTCGGACGGCTGGCAGCAGGACTTCCCCCTGTCGTACCGGAGGATCCGCCGGTGAATCCCGGTGAACTCGTGCGGGCGGCCTACCGTCCGGCCTCCCTGGTCTCCCCGGCCGGGCGGGTCCGGTCGATTGAGCTGGCCGTTCCGGCGGCCGAGTTTCTGTCGCCTATCTCGGTGAACAGGCGGTGGGCGCGGAGGTAGTGCTGGTGGGCCTCGGGGAGTTCGCCGATGTGTTCCAGGGCCGTGGCGAGGCCGGAGTGGACCCTGGCACGGAAGCGGTCGCTGTCCTTGTAGGTGGGCGGGGGAGTGATGGCCCGGAAGGCCTCCACCGCCTCGGGCCAGCGGTGCAGGGCCGACAGGTCGTAGGCCGTCTCGGTCTGGATGAGGGCCTGGGAGAGGGCGTTGAGGCCCGGTACGTCGCCGGCGGAGCCGCCGAGCAGGGCGCGGTGGATGGCCAGTGCCTCCTCGGGGCGGCCGGCCTCGCGCAGTGCGCTGCCGAGCATCCTCCGCGAGATCGCCGCGCCGGTGGTGTCGCTGAGGGCCTCGAAGAGCTCCACTGCCTTTCCCGCCGACTCGGCCGCCTCCGCGGGGCGGCCCAGATTCATGCAGGCACTGTTGATGTACACCCATGCCCAGGCCTGGAGCGCCCTCTCGCCGGTCTCCTCCGCCAGGCGCAGTGCCTGCCGGGCGAGTTCCTCGGAGCGCGCGTACTCGTGGGCGCCCACCCAGTGCGCCCACGCCAGGCAGTTCAGCTGATGCGCCTCGGCCGCGCGGTCGCCGAGAGCGGCCGCGGACCGGACGCCGTACGTGAACAGGGTCCGCCACTCGGGCGACTTCTCCCAGCGGTCGGAGAACCAGTACAGGGTGCGGGCCGTGTGCAGGATCTCCGCATGCCGGTCCGCCGCGAACATCAGGGGCAACGCCCCCACCCAGTGGGCGCGTTCGGCTCTCAGCCACCTCTCCGCCTCCTCGGCGGAGGCGGGTGTGAAGGGGGCGGGCCCGCCCGGCCACGGCTCCGGCGCGCCGGGCGCCTCGAACCAGCGGCCCGCCGCGGAGGCCGAGCGCAGCAGCCAGTCGGCCATGCGGAGCTGGACCTCCCTGACCGTCGACTCCTTCTCCTCGGCGTGCAGTTGCTCGCGGGCGAAGAGCCGCACCAGGTCGTGCAGGTCGTAACGGCCGGGCGTCGGTTCCTCCAGCAGACCGCGGTCGACCAGCACATCCAGGGAGTCCTCGACCGCGAGCGAATCGTCGTCGGTCAGGAGGGCGGCCAGCTCAGGGCCGGTGTCGCGGCCGGGCAGCAGCGCGAGCCGGCGCAACAGCAGCCGGTGGGGGCCGGTGAGCTGGCCGTAGGAGAGGGCGAGGGCGCTGCGCACCGCGAGGTCGCCGGCGATCAGGCCGTTCAACCGCCGTTCCTCGTCGCCGAGTTGGTCGGCCAGACGGGACGGGGGCCAGCCCGGGCGGCTGGAGAGGCGGTTGCCGACGATCCGCAGGGCCAGCGGCAGATGCCCGCACAGCCCGGTCAGCCGGGCGATCGCCTCGGACTGGCCCCCGGTGCGCGCGGACCCGAGGATCCGCTCCAGCAGCACCGCCGACTCATGGCCGCTGAGCCCGCCGAGCCTGATCCGCCGTACGCCTTCGAGACCGGCCAGCGGCCGTCTGCTGGTGACCAGCACGAAACTGCCCTCGGCGTCCGGCAGCAGCGGCCTGGTGCGCTCCTCGTCGGCCGCGTCGTCGAGGACGATCAGCGCCCGCCGGGCGGCCAGGGTGGCCCGGTAGACGGCTTCCCGGGCGACCGGGTCCACCGGGATCCGCTCGGGGGGATGACCGAGGGCCGTCAGCAGCAGCACCAGCGCCTCGGCGGCGGGCAGCGGCGCCTCGCTCATGCCGTGCAGCCGCACACTGACACAGCCGTCCGGGAAGTGCCCGGCCAGCCGCCGCGCGGCCTCCGCGGCGAGCGTCGTCTTGCCCTGCCCGCCCGGCCCGAACAGCACCGCGGCCCGGGTGCCGGCACCGGTGACGAGCGCTTCCAGGTCGGCCAGCTCCTGCTCCCGGCCGGTGAAGTCCGCGACGGTCCGCAACAGATACGGCGACGGGCTCGGGCCGCCGCGTTCCCGGCCCGCGTCGGCCAGGCGCTGGAGGCGCTCACGCTGCTCGCCGTCCAGCGCGAGCGCGGCGGCGAGCGCGTCGACGGTGCGGCGCTGCGGTCCGCGGCTGCGTCCGCGCTCCATGTCGCCGAGCGCGCGGACGCTGACCCCGGACGCCCCGGCCAGCTCTTCCAGCGTCATCCGGGCGGCCCGGCGCAAAGATCGCAGCATCACCCCGAAGGGCGTCCCGCCCCGGGGTGTGTCGGAAACATGACTTGTCATCACGACAATTACAGCAAGCGCTGTCCACTTCTGCCTGCCTTTCTGCCTGGTGACATCCCGTCACGAGTGGTGAGCTGGAACCCGTACCCGAAGTTCCGTCCACGGAGGGGGATCCCACATGCCGTACATCACCGTCGGCGAAGAGAACAGCGCACCCATCGAGCTCTACTACGAGGACCACGGCACCGGGCAGCCGGTCGTGCTCATCCACGGCTACCCGCTCGACGGCCACTCCTGGGAGCGGCAGGTGCCCGCCCTGCTGGAGGCCGGCCACCGGGTCATCACCTACGACCGCCGCGGCTTCGGCCGCTCCTCGCAGCCGACCAAGGGCTACGACTACGACACCTTCGCCGCCGACCTGGACAAGGTGCTGACCACGCTGGACCTGACGGACGCCGTCCTGGTCGGCTTCTCGATGGGCACCGGCGAGGTGGGCCGCTACCTGGGCACCTACGGTTCGGGCCGGGTGGCGAAGGCCGCCTTCCTGGCCTCGCTCGAGCCCTTCCTGCTCAAGACCGACGACAACCCGGCGGGCGTCGACCAGCACGTCTTCGACAGCATCCTGGAAGCCGTCAGCAAGGACCGGTACGCGTACTTCACCGCGTTCTACCAGGACTTCTACAACCTGGACGAGACGCTCGGCAGCCGTATCAGCGAGGAGGGCGTGCGCAACAGCTGGAACGTGGCGGCCGGTTCCTCGGCGCACGCCTCGGTGGCCTGCGTGCCGACCTGGATCACCGACTTCCGCGCGGACGTGGCGAAGGTCGACGTGCCGACGCTGATCCTGCACGGCACCGGCGACCGCATCCTGCCGATCGACTCGACCGGGCGGCCCTTCCGCGCCCTGCTGCCCTCCGCCGAGTACGTGGAGATCGAGGGCGCCCCGCACGGCCTGCTGTGGACCCACGCGGACGAGGTCAACGCGGCACTGCTGAGCTTCCTCAGCAAGTAGTCGGCACCGGGGCGGGAGGTCACTCCCGCCCCGACGCCACCACCGCCAGCACGCCCGCCGTCACCGCCGCGACCAGCAGCGGAATGCCCAGGCCGTGGTGGAGGACCAGCCAGGCACCGAGGCAGGCGCCGGCGGCCATCGCGACGACCGAGGCCGAGCGCCGTGGGGAGCGGTGGCCCGAGCCGCCGCCGGCCCGGGAGTCGGAGGCCAGGCCGGTGAGGGTCATCGTCAGGACCGTCGTGGTCAGGTCGGCGATGCCCAGCTTGCGGACCGTGGCGTTGCGCAGGCGTGAGCCCTCGCCCAGCCGTCGCGCGACCCGCCCTCCGGCCACCGCGCCGAGCAGGAAGCAGACCAGCGAGGTCGCGGTGCGCGGTACGGAGAACCCGGGCGCCCCGGCCGCGGCGAAGCCCAGCACGACCACGTTGCCGGTCATGTTCGCGGTGCTGTGCTTATCTGGGGGACACCCCCAGACCCCCGGCGTGCCCGAGCCCCGGATAACTGACGGCGTCGATCAGCCCGCTGACCACGGTCAGCCCCAACAGCGCGAACACCAGGCGCAGTCCGCGCGCCTCCCGTTCGCTCTCACTCACGCTCATCAACTCTCCGGGCAGCCGGACGGGCAGGGTGGACCCAAGTCCACCACGGACGCGGGGGACTCTCGGATGCCGACATTCGATACGCGTCCGTAGCGTCGACGCCATGACCGATCAGACGCGCAAATCCTGTGAAACACCAGCCAGTTGGCGGCCCCGGAGGGCTCTCGCCGCAGCGGCCGCCCTGCTGCTCGCGGGGCTCGCCGCCGCTCCCGTGGCCACCGCCGCCGAGCAGACGCACCACGCGCCGCGACGAGGAGACCTGGTCTCCGTCACCCCGGTCGCGGGCCGCGACGCCGGGCAGGTCAGGAAGTTCGTGGCCGACCGGGGAGTCGCCGCGGACCCCGTGCGGTACGGCGTACGCGCGTACCGGCTGACCTACCGGACGGTGGACCCGTACGGAAGGCCGACGACCGCGACCGGCCTGCTGACCCTTCCCAACGGCGGCGCCCACCGGCTCGACCTGGTGTCCGACACCCACGGCACGATGGTCAAGCGCAGCTACGCGCCCTCCGCGAGCGAGGACTTCGGCCGGATCCCCTCGTATCTGAGCGCGAGCGCCGGGCGTGCCGTGGCCGCCCCCGACTACCTGGGCCTGGGCAGGGGCCCCGGCCCGCACCCCTACATGGACACCCGCTCCTCCGTCACGGCCTCCGTCGACATGCTGCGCGCGGCCCGCACGGCGGCGGGGCGGCTGGGGCGCCCGCTCACCGGGGATGTCTATGCGACAGGCTTCTCACAGGGCGGGCAGGTCGCGATGGCGCTCGGGCGCGCGCTGGAACAGGGCGCCGGGCACGGCTTCCGGCTGAAGGCCCTCGCGCCGATCAGCGGCCCGTACGACCTGGAGGGCCAGGAACTCCCCGCGCTGTTCGACGGCCGGGTCAACGACACCAGCGGGGTGCTCTACATCTCGTACTGGCTGGTCGCGCAGAACCGTCTCCACCCGATCTACAAGGACCCGGCGGAGGTCTTCCGTGCCCCGTACGCGCGCCGGGTCGAGGGCCTCTACGACGGAAACCACGAGGAGGACGACGTCATCAAGAGCCTCGCCCCCACGGTGAAGGACCTGCTCACGCCCGCTTTCCAGGAACGGCTCCGGCACCCGACGGGCGCGCTGCTGGACGCGACGCGCGCCGCCGACCACACCTGCGACTGGAAGCCGGACGTGCCGGTGCGGCTGTACGCCGGCGCCAACGACACCGACGTGCCCATCGGCAACGCCCGCACATGCGCCCGCACCCTCGCCGGTCAGGGAACGAGGGTGCGGGTGGTCGATCAGGGAGCCGTGGACCACTTCGGCTCCTTCGCCGTGTCGGCTCCGCAGGTGGTGCGGTTCTTCGACGGCGTACGGGCTCGGGGGTGAGCCCGGGGGCGGCGGCTCAGTACCAGCCGTTGGCCTGCCAGAACGCCCAGGCGGCGGTCGGGCTGCCGTAGCGGGAGTTCATGTAGTCCAGGCCCCACTTGATCTGGGTCCTGGGGTTGGTCTTCCAGTCCGAGCCGGCGCTGGCCATCTTCGAGCCCGGGAGGGCCTGGACCAGGCCGTAGGCGCCGGAGGAGGAGTTGGTGGCGGTGACGTTCCAGCCGCTCTCGCGCTCGACGATCTTGCTGAAGGCGTTGTACTGCGCCGCGTTCGGGATCATCTTGTGCGCGATCGCCTGAGCACTGGCGGCCGAGGAGGCGGTCGCGGCGTGAGCGGGAGCCGCGGTCAGCACCATGCCGGTGGCGGCGGCGGCCACGGCGGCGGAGGCGAGGGCCTTCTTCGGGGACGCGATGCGGCGGGCGATGCGGGAGACGAACACGGGGAACCTTTTTCTTCGGGGACAGGGGGTCGCACGCAGTCCGCGGGAGTCGTGAGAGAACCCGGGGGGCATACGTCGGCGCCGTGGCCCTGTGGGCACATCGGCGCCGTGCGACGTCATCCAGAGAAGCAGGCTCGGAAGGGGTCCGCAATGACCGTATTTGCTAGTTGTGGTCGTATGTGGGCGGGGCGGGGTTCGTGTGACCTGGCTCTCAAAGTGCAGGTCAGGGGCGGTTATGGCGTGGACATGGCGTCCGGTTTGCACTACTAGGGCAGGTAGTGGGTGATGTGGGTCATGTGGGGTGCTTCACCGGTCAACGGGGGTCGAAAGTGACCGCCGTCTCGAAAGCCGCCCTGCGGGTGGCTCTGCGTAGCGCCCTGAGCACGGCCGGGCCGAGCGTGAGCGTCAGTACGACGGTGACGACGGCCCGGCCCAGGTCCCAGCCCAGCGAGGTGGCCGCGCAGTACGCGAGGAAACGGGCCAGGTTGGCGGGGACGGCGGCCTGCGGGTCGAAGGCGATGCCCGAGGCGAGCGCGCCCATGAAGGGCCAGCCCGCCAGGTTCATGACCGTGCCGTAGGCGAAGGCGGCGAGGCAGCCGTAGCCGGCGAGCAGGGCGAGCTCGCCCCGGCCGCGCAGACGGTCCGGGCCCGGCAGCAGCCCGGCCCCCATCGTGAACCAGCCCATCGCCAGCATCTGGAACGGCATCCACGGGCCCACCCCGCCCGTGAGCAGCGCGGACGCGAACATGGTGAGCGAGCCGAGGGTGAAGCCGAAGCCCGGGCCGAGCACCCGCCCGCTCAGCACCATCAGGAAGAACATCGGCTCGATGCCCGCGGTCCCGGCGCCGAGCGGGCGCAGGGCCGCGCCGGTCGCCGCGAGCACCCCGAGCATGGCGACCGCCTTCGGGCCGAGCCCGGACTCCGCGATGGTCGCGGCCACGACGGCGACCAGCAGCACCAGCAGACCCGCGAAGAGCCAGGGGGCGTCCTGGGCGTGGGCGCCGAGCTGTGAGCTGGGCGGGGCGAGGAAGGGCCAGCCGAAGGCTGCCACACCCACGGCGCTGACCAGGCCGAGGGCCGTGAGGGAGCGGGGGCCCAGGCGGATGGGGCGGGCCTGCGGTGTCATCCCAGGGCCTCCCGTACCTGCGCGACCGTGAGCCACTGCTGCGGGGCGAGGATCTTGGTGACCTGCGGGGCGAAGGACGGGGACGAGACGACCACCTCGGCCGTCGGTCCGTCGGCGATCACCTCGCCGTCGGCGAGCAGGACCACGCGGTGGGCGAGTTCGGCGGCCAGTTCCACGTCGTGCGTGGCCAGGACGATCGCGTGTCCCTCGGCTGCGAGGTTTCGGAGCAGGGCTACGAGGCGGGCCTTTGCCGCGTAGTCCAGGCCGCGGGTCGGTTCGTCGAGGAGGAGCAGGGGTGGGCGGGCGGTGAGGACGACCGCCAGGGCGAGGGTGAGGCGTTGGCCCTCGGAGAGGTCGCGGGGGTGGGTGACGTCGGTGACGCCGGTGAGCTCCGGGAGGAGGGTCGAGAGGAGGGTGCGGCAGGTGCCGGGGGTGGCGTCGGCGTCGCGGTCGGCTGCGGCGCACTCGGCTGCGACCGTGTCGGCGTAGAGGAGGTCTTGGGGTTCCTGGGGGACCAGGCCTACGTGGCGGATGAGGGTGGGGGGTGGTGTGCGGTGGGGGGTGAGGCCGGCGACGCTCACTGAGCCCGTGGTGGGGTGTGTCAGGCCTACGAGGGTGTTGAGGAGGGTGGATTTGCCGGCGCCGTTGCGGCCCATTAGGGCGAGGGTTTCGCCGGGGGTGATGGTGAGGTCTATGTGGCGGAGGGCTTGGATGGTTGCGCGGCGGACGGACAGGGCGTGGATCTCCGCGGTGGGTTGGACCGTGGCTGGGGGTGTGGGCTTGTGCTTGCGGAGGAGGGCTCGCCATCGGCGGGTGGGGGCTGAGGCAGGGGCGGTGTCGCTGGCCCGCGCTTGCGGGGTGCCGCCTGCGCCCACCCGTGCCGCCCTAGGCGGCACGCATGCCCGCAGGCTACGGGGCCGAGCGGCAGGACTGTCCGCAGGCTGCGGCGGGTCCGCGGGCGGCGTCAGTGCCAGCTGCTCGCGCAGTGCCCCTGCCCGGCGGCGGGCGTCCCGTACCGTCAGTGGGAGTGGGGACCAGTCGGCCAGGCGACCCAGGGCCACCACCGGGGGGTACACCGGTGACACGGCCATCATGTCGGCCGGGAGGCCGAGTTGTAGGGGGGCTCCTGGAGCAGGTAGCAGGGCGACCTGGTCCGCGTACTGGATGACCCGTTCCAGGCGGTGTTCCGCCATCAGGACTGTGGTGCCCAGGTCGTGGACGAGGCGTTGGAGGACCGCCAGGACTTCTTCCGCCGCCGCCGGGTCGAGGGCCGAGGTCGGTTCGTCCAGGACCAGGACCTGGGGGTGCGGGGTGAGGACCGAGCCGATGGCGACGCGTTGCTGCTGGCCGCCGGAGAGGGTGGCGATGGGGCGGTTGCGGAGGTCGGCGAGGCCGAGGAGGTCGAGGGTCTCCTCGACGCGGCGGCGCATCACATCGGGTGCGAGGCCCAACGACTCCATTCCGTAGGCGAGTTCGTCCTCGACGGTGTCCGTGACGAAGTGGGAGAGCGGGTCCTGGCCCACCGTGCCCACCACGTCCGCGAGTTCACGCGGCTTGTGCGTACGGGTGTCACGGCCCGCCACCGTGACGCGGCCCCGCAGGGTGCCGCCCGTGAAGTGCGGGACGAGACCGCTGACCGCGCCGAGGATCGTCGATTTGCCCACTCCTGAAGGGCCGACCAGGAGGACCAGTTCGCCTTCCGGAACCTCGAAGTCCACGCCCCGCACGGTGGGTTCGGCCGCCCCCTCGTACGTCACGGAGACATCCTCGAAGCGGATCACGACGGCTCCTTCGGGGCGATGAGGGCGGGCAGGAGAGCCAGGAGTACGGCGGCCGCCGGCCACAGGGGGAGGGTGGGGGCGACGAGCGGGACGACACCGGGGTGCAGGGCCGCCGGATCGGTGTGGGCGGCGAGGGTGAGCAGCGCGGCGACCGCGGCGCCGGAGGCGGTGACCAGCCAGGCGCGGATGCCCCAGCGGTCCGGGCGGTAACGGGTGCGCGGGCTGCGCCGGCCGCCCAGCCGCAGACCGGCCAGGGCCGAGGCGAGGCCGGCGAGCAGCAGGGGCAGGCCGTACGTGCCGCCTTCGGCGGTGAGCAGTCCGTACGTCCCCGCGCAGACGCCGAGCAGACCGCCGAGGGTGAGGGCGGCGGTGGTGCGGCGTACGGCGGGCGGGACCTCGGCGGTGCGGCCGTAGCCGCGGGCGTCCATCGCGGCGGCGAGCGCGACCGAACGCTCCAACGGCCCCTCCAGGACCGGGAGTCCGACCTGCAGCAGGCCGCGGATGCCGCTGTCCGGTCGGCCGCGCAGACGGCGGGCGGCGCGCAGCCGCTGGACGTCGGCGATGAGGTTCGGCGCGAAGGTGAGGGCGACCACCACCGCGACGCCGGTCTCGTACAGGGCGCCCGGCAGGGACTTGAGGAGACGGGACGGGTTGGCGAGTGCGTTCGCGGCGCCCACGCAGATGAGGAGCGTGGCCAGCTTCAGGCCGTCGTAGACGGCGAACAGGAGCGACTCGGCGGTGACCCTGCCGCCCAGGCGGATGCCCTGCGCCCAGTGGGGGAGCGGGAGTTCGGGGAGCGTGACGATCACATGGGTGCCGGGGATGGGGGAGCCCAGTGCCACCGCGAAGACGAGGCGGATGAGGAGGACGGCGAGGGCGAGTTTGAGGAAGGCGGAATAGGAGTGGGACCAGGGGGTTCGGGGGCGGCAGGTGGCTACGACGTAGGCGGACGCGGCGATGAGGAGGGAGAGGAGGAGGGGATTGGTGGTGCGGGTGGCCGCGGTGCCCAGGCCCAGGGACCAGAGCCACCAGGCGCCGGGGTGGAGTTGTGCGGGGCGGTGGGGGCGGGTGGGATCGCTCACCGGCGCCGGCCGGGCGCCGCCTCTCGTTGGGTCGGGAGCCGCCCTGGGCGGCACGAATGCCCGCAGGCTACGGGGCCGAGTGGCACGATTGCCCGCAGGCTGCGCAGGCTGCGCAGGCTGCGCGGGCTTGGCGGCGCGGCTATGCATGGTTGCGTCGCCGTGCCTGCCACAGCGCTGCCGCGCCCAGCAGTGCGACCGCGCCCGCCCCCGCCAACAGGCCCACCGACGGGCCGCCGTCCTGCTTCCCGTTCTTTCCGTCCTTCGCGGCAGCCGTGGGCCGCTTGCCCGATGCGACCTGCTCCCCGCACCCCTTCCGCGGATACCCCCCGATCGCGCACAACAGCGCGTTCGTGTCGTACCGCAGCGGCTTCGCCACCGCCGCCAGCGCATCCGCCGTCGTACCGTCGGCGGACACCCGCGCGCAGACCGTGCGACGGGCCGGTGGCTTCTCGCCGGAAGGTGCGTCGGCCGCCGTGCCGAAGTCGAGGACCAGCGCCACGCGCTTCTTGCCCTCCTGCGCGGGCGTCCGCGCGCAGATCATTGGGAACGACACCGGCCCGCGCGGCTTCGCCGAGTCGGCCGAGTCCTCGCTCACCGAGAAGCGGAAGCCCTGGACGGCGCCGTCCGAGGGGCGGGCGGTGGCGGGGCCCTGGGTGGCGTACGTCCAGTGGCCGGCGTCGTAGTCCCAGAAGGACCAGTAGCGGTAACCGGCGGCCTGTGCCTGGCCGCTGCCCGTCAGGGCAAGCAACAGCGCCGCCAGGAGCGGGACGAAGCGGCGTATCACGGCTGTCGCCTCTTGTTGCGGCCGCTGAGCAGGAAACCCAGGCCGATGCCCGCGACGAGCCCCACGCCGACGATCCACCAGACCCCGAGCCCCGAGTCCTTCTCCGAGGCCTTCTTCGCGGCGGAACTCCCGGCGCTTTCCGAGGCCTTGCCGGGGTAGGCGCCGGCCGTCGGAAGGGCGGCGGGCTTCGGGCCGGTCGCGTTGAGGAGCTCGACCAGGTCCTGGCCGCCGAAGTCGTTGTAGTCGGCGGTCTCCGCGCGCGCCGCGAGGATCAGCTGTGCGTACGCGGCCGGTCCGGCCTGCTTCGCCCACGCGCCGGAGTTGGCCTCCAGCCAGCGCATCGCGTCGGCGGCCTTGTCGCCGTGGCCCGCGGTGGCGAGGGCGAGGACCGCGTCGGCCGTGTTGCCGTAGTCGGGCTGGGGCTCGGCGCCGGGCAGCGTCGACGTCAGGTGCTTGTCCTTGGCCAGGGCCTTGACGAGGTACGCGGCACCGTTCTGCGCGGCCTGCTCGCGGCCGGTGGCCTTCTTGCACGTCGGAGGGGTGCCGGTGGGTTTCGGGGAGTCCCCGGCCAGCCCCTTGCCGAGTGCGCCCACGACCGCGGCCGCGCTCGCGTCCGCGTTGGCGGACAGTTCGCCCTTCTTGTCCGGCTGGAAGGCGAAGGCGCCCGAGCCGTCCCCGGCGCAGGGGAGGGCCAGCTTCAGCAGGGCGTCGTAAGGGGACTTGCCGTCCTTGAGGACCTGGTCCGGCTTCTCGCCCACGGCGGTCAGCGCGCCGATGACGACGGACGTCGAGTTCGCGTCGCTCGCTCCACCCGGGGCGTAGCCCCAGCCGCCGTCCTTGTTCTGCACGGACTTCAGCCAGGAGACCGCCTTGCCGGTGACGCTCTCGTGTCCGCCGAGCGCGGCGAGGGCCTGGACGGCGGCGCCCGTACTGTTCGTGTCGACCATGAGCTTCGCGTCACAGGCCTTCGCCGTGTCCGCGCGGAACGGCGCGAAGGCCCCGTTCGCACACTGCTGTCCTGCCAGCCAGTCCACCGCCTTCGCCGCCGGCTTCACACCCACGGTGTCCTGCGCGAGCAGCGCCAGCGACTGGCGCCACACGCCGTCGTACTTCGGATCCGACGTGCCGTACAGGCCGTCGGGCAGGGACGCGGAGGGGGACGCGGCGAAGGCGGGGACAGTTGCACCCAGTACGACGGTGCCGGCGGCCAGTACCGCGACGCTGTGGCGGACGACGTTCATGATCGGCGGGTGCCTCTCCCTGCGGGAGCGGGCAGCACGGGACAACCCCGGCGGCTCGGCTCCGTATGCCTCGATGGTGCCGCGCGCCGACGGGTTGCCGACGCACGTGAGCCGGTCACAACCGCGCGGGGCAGGCCGGCTGACCGCCCGGTGCGGGCGGGTCACGGGTGGGGGCACCTCCCAGGCCCTTAAGGCACTGGGGAGGGGCAGCGCCGGAATTGCACCGGCTTCCCCCCGTACGGCGTGATGACGACCCGGCCACTGTACCGGCCCGTAGGAACACGCTGAGAGCCGCCCGTGACGCGCGCGGCGCTATGTTCTGCACATGGCAACGGGGAGGCTGCTCGGCACGGGCCGGGTCAACGACGTGTACGAGCTCGACGCGCGGTGGGTGCTGCGGCGCAACCGCGAGGGATGGGGCGACGCTCTCGCCGAGGGGGCCGTGATGGAGCACGTACGCGCGCACGGATACCCCGTGCCCCGGGTACGGCTGTCCGACTCCACGCCCACCGAGTTGGTGATGGAGCGGCTGTCCGGGCCCACGATGCTCGAGGCGTGCCTGACCGGTTCGCTCGGGGCCGAGGAGGCCGGCGCTACGCTCGCCGACCTCCTGCGCCGACTGCACGCCGTCCCGGCCCGCGATTCCGCGTCCGGCTGCCGAGTGCTCCACCTCGACCTGCACCCGGACAATGTGATGGTCACGCCCGAGGGGCCGTACGTCATCGACTGGAGCAACACGGAGGAGGGTCACCCGGGCCTGGACTGGGGCGTCTCCGCCGTGATCCTCGCGCAGGTCGCCGTCGGGGACCAACCGCTCGCCGACGCCGCACGCGCCATGCTGGCCGCCCTCCTCGCCGACGCCTCCCAGCTCACCGACGACGGCCTGAAGGAGGCCCGGCGGCGGCGCGCGGCCAACCCGACGATGAGCCGACGGGAGGTCGAACTCCTCGGGGAGGCCGAGGAGTTGATCCGTACGTTCACGTAGGGAGGTCAGCCGACGACGGCCACCGCGTCCATCTCGACCAGCACACCGTCCCGGACCGGCCGCGCCACCACCGTCGTACGAGCGGGCAGGGGTGAGCAGTCCGTGAAGAACTCCCGGTAGACGTGGTTGAACTCGGCGAAGTGGGTGCGGTCGGCCAGATAGCAGGTGCAGCGGGTGATCGACCGCCGGTCGCCGCCCGCGGCCGCGACGACGGCCTCGACGTTGGCGAGCACCTGCCGCGCCTGCCCGCCGAAGTCCGCGGGCATCTCGCCGGTCGCCGGATCCAGCGGCCCCTGTCCTGAGGTGAACAGCAGCGGACCGCTGCGCACCCCTTGCGACAGCGGCGGCGCGCTGCCGTCGGCGAAGGGGACGAAGGGCGCGCGGTCGGTGCGGACGGGTTCGAGGGGGCCGCGGCCGACGTGCGGGGTCGGGCCGCCGAAGGGGAGGCGCAGGGTGCGGGAGGCGAGCAGCCAGCGGCCGTCGACGCGGCGGAAGGTGTCCTCGTAGTGGCCCACTTGGACGGGCGGGCCGGCCGCGACCATGCCGCCCGTCCAGCCCTCGATCCGGTACGTCGTGAAGTACGAGGTGGCCTCGGCCGTGTCCGCCGAGGTCACCGTGACACGGATGTTGGACATGACCCGCCGCGAGAGCTTGTCCGCGGGCCGTGCGCCGAAGTACGTCCGCAGCGCCTCCCGCCCCTCCGACCGCCGGCCGTCCCCCGGAGGCGGCCACTCCCACCGGCCGTCCTCGGTGAACAACTCGGCCACGGAAGCGGGTTCGCCGAGGTCCAGGCGGTGGACGAAGTCGAGGATCAGACGCTCGCAGGCGCGTTCGGCGAGGAGTTGCTGCAACGGGTCCATGGAGCCGTTGGTACCAGCGGCGGATCACCGCACGCGACCGCTTTACACAGCCACGTACGTCACCGGGTCGCTCCCCGCCACCGCCTCCGCCCGCCCCAGCTTCACCAGCCGCCGCAGATGCGCCTCGGCCTCCGAGACCGCGATGTTCCTCGACCCGTACGGGATCTGGGCCCAGGGCCGGTTCCACTCCATGCGCTCGGCGAGCTGCCAGGGGGTGAGCGGCTCCACCAGGAGGGACTGGAGGCCGGTGAGCCGCTCCTCGTGATGGTCCAGCAACTCCCTTACGCGGGCGGGCGCGTCCGCGAACACGTGCTGGTGGGCGGGGAGCACCTCGGCGGGGGCGAGACGGCCGACGCGTTCGAGGGAGTCGAGGTAGTCGCCGAGGGGGTCGGTGACCGTGGTGTCGTCGGGGTCCTCGTACAGGCCGATGTGCGGGGTGATCTCGGGGAGCAGGTGATCGCCGGAGAACAGCCGCCCGTGACCGGGCAGTTGAGCCGGATGCTGCTCCTCCAGGTGCAGGCAGACATGGCCGGGGGTGTGGCCCGGCGTCCAGATCGCGCGAAGCCGGCGGCCCGGGAGGTCGAGCAGCTCGCCGGGGACGATCTCCCGGTCGGGCAGGGCGGGGGAGAAGCCCGGCAGGGTGGTGCGGGGGGCCGCGTCGCGCAACGGCGCCACGTGCTCCTCGGGGGCGCCCGCGGCGACCAGCTTGGCGGTCATGTACGCGAACCAGCGCCCCGGCCGGGTGTCGCGGGTGCGCCGCACGATCGCCGTGTCCGCGGCATGCATGGCGATCCAGGCGCCGGACGCCTCACGCACCCTGCCGGAGAGGCCGTGGTGGTCGGGGTGATGGTGGGTGACGACCACGCCGTGCACCTCGCCCACCGCCGTACCGCAGGCCGTCAGCCCCTCGACGAGCGTGTCCCAGGAGGCGGGGTCGTCCCACCCGGTGTCGACCAGTACCGGCCCGCGGTCGGTGTCGACGACGTAGACCAGCGTGTGGCCGAGCGGATTGTCCGGGATGGGGACCTTGATCGACCGGACGCCTCCGCCGTGGTCGTACACCTGCGTCATGGGCTCCCCAATCACCGCGGACCGGCCACGCTCGGCCCACTATAACTAGAACGCGTTTCGATGGGAGCCCAAGTCACCTGTCCGCGCGGTCAACTCGTGTGCGGCCCGTGGACTCCTCCGAGGGGAACTGGTATCAGTGCCGTATCTGATGAACCGTCAGAGACAGGCGCTCCGGGGAGGCAGTCGGCCATGACCGAGCTCGTGGAACACGGACAGCTGTTCATCGGCGGGGAGTTGACCGACCCCCTCGGCAAGGACGTCATCGAGGTGATCTCGCCGCACACCGAGGAGGTCATCGGGCGGGTGCCGCACGCCTCCCGGGAGGACGTCGACCGTGCCGTCGCCGTCGCGCGCCGCGCCTTCGACGAGGGCCCCTGGCCGCGGATGACACTCGACGAACGGATCGAGGTCGTCACCCGCATCAAGGACGCGATCGCCGTACGGCACGAGGAGATCGCCCGTGTGATCTCCTCCGAGAACGGGTCCCCCTACTCCTGGAGCGTCCTCGCGCAGGCGCTCGGCGCGATGATGGTGTGGGACGCGGCGATCACCGTCGCCCGCGACTTCACCTACGAGGAGCGGCGCGACGGGGTGCTCGGGAAGATCCTGGTGCGGCGTGAGCCGGTCGGGGTCGTGGCGGCCGTGGTCCCCTGGAACGTCCCGCAGTTCGTGGCCGCCGCCAAGCTGGCGCCCGCGCTGCTCACCGGCTGCACGGTGGTGCTCAAGCCGTCGCCCGAGTCGCCGCTGGACGCGTACATCCTGGCCGACATCACCCGCGAGGCCGGGCTGCCCGAGGGGGTGCTGTCGATCCTTCCCGCCGACCGCGAGGTCAGCGAGTACCTGGTCGGACACCCCGGGATCGACAAGGTCGCCTTCACCGGTTCGGTGGCGGCGGGCAGGCGCGTGATGGAGGTGGCGTCCCGCAACCTCACCCGCGTGACACTGGAGTTGGGCGGCAAGTCGGCGGCGGTCGTCCTGCCGGACGCGGACGTGGCCACCACCGTCGCGGGCGTCGTCCCGGCGGCCTGGATGAACAACGGCCAGGCGTGCGTGGCCCAGACCCGCATCCTGCTGCCGCGCTCGCGCTACGACGAGTTCGCGGAGGCCTTCGCGGCGGCGGCCAGTGCCCTGGTCGTCGGCGACCCGCTGGACGCGGCGACCCAGGTCGGCCCCCTCGTGGCCAGGCGCCAGCAGCAGCGCAACCTCGACTACATCCGCATCGGCCAGGAGGAGGGCGCCAAGATCCTCACCGGCGGCGGCCGCCCGCCGGGCCTGGACCGCGGGTGGTACGTCGAGCCGACCCTCTTCGGCGACGTCGACAACTCGATGCGGATAGCCCGGGAGGAGATCTTCGGCCCGGTGATCTGCCTGCTCCCGTACGGCGACGAGTCCGAAGCCCTGAAGATCGCGAACGACTCCGACTACGGGCTCAGCGGCAGCGTGTGGACGGCGGACGTGGCCCGCGGCATCGAGGTCGCCCGCCAGGTCCGCACCGGCACGTACTCGGTGAACACCTTCAGCCTCGACATGCTCGGCCCCTTCGGCGGCTACAAGAACTCCGGGCTGGGGCGGGAGTTCGGCCCCGAGGGCTACGGCGAGTACCTCGAACACAAGATGATCCATCTCCCGGCCGGCTGGGAGGGCTGAGCGACCATGGGCGACCGCTGGCACGTCGAGGTCGACCGTTCCGTGTGCATCGGCTCGGCCCAGTGCGTCCACCGGGCGACCGGGGCCTTCCGCCTCGACTCCGCCATGCAGTCGCACCCCGTCGAGCCGGAGCCCGACGCCAACGAACGCATCCTGGAGGCGGCCGAGAACTGCCCGGTGGAGGCGATCGTGATCACGCTGCTGGGGAGCGGGGAGCCGGTGTTCCCGCCCGAGGAGTAGCGCCCGAAAAAGTACTCTTTCAGGGGTTTCATTCCCGCTCGGAGGTTCTATTCTGGGAATTGGCCTACGGGACGAGTGAGGGAGTCCGAACCGGAGTAGCCGATTCTGGCGTGAAGCAGTCAGTCCGCTGGGACCGACGTCGACGGTCCGGGCTGAGAGGCCGGAAGGTCGTGGACCGCAGGGTCCACGGCTGGAAGGCGACCTCCACCACCTGACCCGGGTAATGCCGGCGAAGGGAACCCGTCTCGTAGGTCCTTCGCGTGCCGGCGCTAGGCTCCTGCGGTTGTCGTAGGAGCGATCAGGGCGGGAAAGCGTGCGCAAGGCCGAGGCCGGAAAGCTGATCAAGCAGGCTCGTGAGGCGTGGGAGGCCGAGGAGTGGCTGCGCTCCGCCGGTCTCTACGAGCAGGTGCTCGCCCATTTCCCGGACGAGGAGCCGAGCCCGGTGTGGTGGTACGACGCCGCGCTCGCCCACAAGTTCCTGCGCAACTGGGCCAAGGCGTACGAGCTCGGACGCGAGGCCGCCGCGCGCAGCCCGCGAGGTGAGGGCGACCCGGCGTTCTGGAACCTGGGGATCGCGGCGACCATCCAGCGCGACTGGGCGACGGCCCGCGACGCCTGGGCCGGCTTCGGCATCGACCTCCCGGACGGCGAGGGTGAGATCGTCGGCCGCTTCGGCAACGCGTGCGTGCGGCTCGACACCGACGGCCGGCGCGAGGTCGTATGGATCGAGCGGCTGTGCCCGACGCGCGGGCGGGTGGTCAACGTACCCGTGACCGGAGGGCGGCGGTACGGCGAGATCGTCGTGCACGACGGCGAGCCGAAGGGGGAGCGGATCCTCGACGGCGTGACCTTCCCCGTCTTCGACGAGCTGCTCCTCTTCGAGGCCTCCGAACTGCCCACCCTGGAGGTGACCGTGGCGGCCGGCGAGGCGGACGACCTGCGGGCCCTGCTCGACCTGTTCGGCGAGCACGACTACGGCGCCGAACCCGCCAGCAGCGTCCGCGTGCTCTGCGCCTGCTGCAGCGAGGGCACCCATCAACAGGACCGCGGCCTGCCCGCGGGCACCCAGACGGTGTCCCTAGCGGCCCCCGAGGAGGACGCCCGAAGGCTGCTGACGCAGTGGGCGGACGGCACGCCGATCGGACGGAGCTGGAGCGGGCTGGCGGCGGTCGGCTGAAGGGGCCCGAGGGCAGGGGCTAGGACGGTTTCCCGGACGCCGTCGGATCCGTCAGGTCGATCAGGCGGCACACCGTCTCGATGTCGATCTTGACCTGGGCGATGGAGGCGCGGCCCGAGAGCCAGGTGATCAGGGCCGAGTGCCAGGTGTGCTCGATGACACGGACGGCGGAGAGCTGCTCGGGCGTCGGGTTCTCCAGACCCATCGCGTCCAGGATGATCACGGTGGTCTGGCGGGAGACCTGGTCCACCTCGGGCGAGACGCTCCGGTCGGCGAAGGTCAGCGCACGCACCATCGCGTCGGCCAGATGCGGCTCGCGCTGCAGGGCGCGGAAGGCCCGCATCAGGGTCTCGGCGACACGCTCGGCCGCCGTCTCACCCTGCGGCGGCTTCTTCCGCAGCGTGCCGTGCATGTGCTCCAGCTGGTCCTGCATCGTGGCGACCAGCAGATGGATCTTGGACGGGAAGTAGCGGTAGAGGGTGCCCAGCGCCACCTGCGAGGACTCGGCGACCTCACGCATCTGCACCGCGTCGAAACCACCCCGGCTGGCCAGCTGCGCGCTCGCGTGCAGGATGCGCCGACGACGCGCCTCCTGCCGCTCCGTGAGGGGCGGGGAGGCCGGCTGCGAGGTACGTGCTTCCACCTTGGCCACCTTCGCTTGCGCAGGCATGGATCCCGTTCCGTGACAGTCGGTGAGGGCTGGTGATCGCACCGAGTTTGGCAGGGCCTCAGCCGTGGCGCGAATCACCTGATCCACTGCTCACCGCGCCCCTACCTGCCGGTAGATTCAGAGCCTCCTGGACGATCAAGTCTGAAACTTGTTCTAGATTAGCGTCCCGGCGTAATCTCGCGGGACAGTGCACGCAGAAGGGGGCCCAGAGTGACCGCTGAGGCCAGTCAGGCGGGTCCCCAGGAGGACCTCGCCGCCGACGGCGAGCGACCGCTCCACATCGCGCTCCTCACCTATAAAGGGAACCCGTTCTGCGGCGGACAGGGCGTCTACGTCCGCCACCTCTCCCGCGAGCTGGCCCGCCTCGGCCACCGCGTCGAGGTCATCGGCTCCCAGCCCTACCCCGTCCTCGACGAGGGCGCGGACTACGCGGGCCGGCTGAGCCTGACGGAGCTGCCGAGCCTCGACCTCTACCGCTCGCCGGACCCCTTCCGCACCCCGAAGCGCGACGAGTACCGCGACTGGATCGACGCGCTGGAGGTCGCGACCATGTGGACCGGCGGCTTCCCGGAGCCGCTGACGTTCTCCCTGCGCGCCCGCCGCCACCTCCGCGCCCGCCGCGGCGAGTTCGACGTCGTGCACGACAACCAGACCCTCGGATACGGCCTGTTGGGCGATGTGGGCGCCCCCCTCGTCACCACCATCCACCACCCCATCACCGTCGACCGGCAGTTGGAGCTGGACGCCGCCGAGACCTGGCAGCAGCGCTGGGGCAAACGGCGCTGGTACGCCTTCACCCGCATGCAGAAGCGCGTCGCCCGCCGCCTGCCCTCGGTCCTCACCGTCTCCGGCACCTCGCGCGCCGAGATCATCGACCACCTCGGGGTGCGGGACGACCGTATCCACGTGGTGCACATCGGCGCCGACACCGACCTCTTCTCGCCGGACCCGTCCGTCCCCGTGGTGCCCGGCCGGATCGTGACGACGTCCAGCGCGGACGTCCCGCTCAAGGGCCTGGTCTTCCTCGTCGAGGCGCTCGCCAAGGTCCGCACCGAGCACCCGGACGCCCACCTCGTCGTCGTCGGCAAGCGGCCCACCGAGGGGCCCGTCGCCCAGGCCATGGAGCGTTACGGCCTCGAAGGCGCCGTCGAGTTCGTCAAGGGCATCTCGGACGCCGAACTGGTCGACCTCGTCCGCTCGGCCGAGGTCGCCTGCGTGCCGTCCCTGTACGAGGGCTTCTCCCTCCCGGCGGCCGAGGCGATGGCCACCGGCACGCCCCTGCTCGCGACGACCGGCGGTGCGATCCCCGAGGTCGCCGGACGCGACGGCGAGACGTGCCTTGCGGTGCCGCCGGGTGACCCCGGCGCCCTGGCCGCGGGCCTCAGCCGCCTGCTGGGCGATCCGGAGCTGAGAGTGCGGCTCGGCCGCGCCGGCCGTGAGCGGGTGCTGCGGCACTTCACCTGGGCCCGCGCCGCCGAGGGAACGGTCGCCAGATACCGCGAGGCCATCTCCGGCACCCCGGCGCCGGAACCCGCCTCGGCCGCACCGCCGAAGGCCCTCGTCGAAGCCGTAGAAGCCGTAGAAGAACTAGCCGCCACCCATCCCGAAAGCAGGGCCACGTGCTGACCGTCGACTTCTCCCGGTTCCCGCTCGCCCCGGGCGACCGCGTCCTGGACCTCGGCTGCGGGGCCGGCCGGCACGCGTTCGAGTGCTACCGGCGCGGCGCCCAGGTCGTGGCGCTCGACCAGAACGGCGAGGAGATCCGCGAGGTCGCGAAGTGGTTCGCCGCGATGAAGGAGGCGGGCGAGGCCCCGGCCGGCGCCACCGCCACGGCGATGGAGGGCGACGCCCTGGCGCTGCCCTTCCCCGACGAGTCCTTCGACGTCGTCATCATCTCCGAGGTGATGGAGCACATCCCGGACGACAAGGGCGTCCTCGCCGAGATGGTCCGGGTGCTCAAGCCCGGCGGCCGCATCGCCATCACCGTCCCGCGCTACGGCCCCGAGAAGGTCTGCTGGGCCCTGTCCGACGCCTACCACGAGGTCGAGGGCGGCCACATCCGCATCTACAAGGCGGACGAACTGCTGGCCAAGATCCGCGAGGCGGGCCTCAAGCCCTACGGCACCCACCACGCGCACGCGCTCCACTCCCCGTACTGGTGGCTGAAGTGCGCGTTCGGCGTCGACAACGACAAGGCGCTGCCGGTGAAGGCGTACCACAAGCTCCTGGTCTGGGACATCATGAAGAAGCCCCTGGCCACCCGGGTCGCCGAACAGGCCCTCAACCCCCTGATCGGCAAGAGCTTCGTGGCCTACGCGACCAAGCCCCACCTGCCCTCGGTGGACGCCCGGTGACCACTCCCCGGACAGAACACCTCGTCCTGCCCGGGGTCCTCACCGCCGAGCAGGCTGCCGCGACCGTGCGCGGCATCCTCGCCGTACAGCGGGAGGACGGCGCGATCCCGTGGTTCCGGGGACACCACCTGGACCCCTGGGACCACACCGAGGCCGCGATGGCCCTGGACGCGGCGGGCGAGCACGAGGCCGCCAAGCGGGCGTACGAGTGGCTCGCACGGCACCAGAACAAGGACGGCTCCTGGTACGCGGCCTACGCCGACGGGGACGCCGAAGACATCACCGACCGCGGACGCGAGACGAACTTCGTCGCGTACATCGCGGTGGGCGTGTGGCACCACTACCTGTCGACGGGCGACGACACGTTCCTGGACCGCATGTGGCCGTCCGTCTACGCGGCCATCGAGTACGTGCTGCGGCTCCAGCAGCCCGGCGGCCAGATCGGCTGGAAGGGCGAGGACGACGGGACGTTCACCACCGACGCCCTGCTGACCGGCTCCTCCTCCATCCACCACGCCCTGCGCTGCGCGCTCGCCGTCGCCGAACAGCGCGAGGAGCCGCAGCCGGACTGGGAGCTGGCCGTCGGCGCCCTCCGCCATGCGATCCGCCGCCACCCGGAGCGGTTCCTCAACAAGGACCGCTACTCCATGGACTGGTACTACCCGGTGCTGGGCGGTGCGCTGACGGGTGCGGAGGCCAAGTCCCGTATGGAGGAGGACTGGGACCGCTTCGTCGTCCCCGGCCTCGGCGTGCGCTGCGTGGTCCCCAACCCGTGGGTCACCGGCGGGGAATCGGCCGAACTCGCCCTCACCCTCTGGGCGATGGGCGAGTCCGACCGCGCGCTGGACATCCTCCAGTCGATCCAGCACCTGCGGGACCCGGAGACCGGCCTGTACTGGACGGGCTACGTCTTCGAGGACAAGGCGATCTGGCCACGCGAGCTGACCACCTGGACGGCGGGCTCACTGCTGCTGGCGGTCGCCGCCCTCGGCGGCCACGAGGCGACCTGCACGGTGTTCGGCGGCGAGCAGCTGCCGAGGGGGCTGGATCCGGACTGCTGCGGTTCGGTGGCGCCCTGAGGCGGCGCGCTCAGTGCCGGGTCATCCGTCCGGCGATCGCGTGGCCGATGAACAGGTAGACCACCGCCGCCAGGCCGTAGCCTGCGATCACGCGGGCCCAGGCCTTGTCGAAGGTGAACAGGTCACGCGACCAGCCCGCCAGCCAGTTGGCCGCGTTGTGGACGAACTGCACCAGGTCGTTGGCCCGGTTGGCGTCCAACAGGTACATCAGGATCCACAGGCCCAGGATGAGGGCCATGATGTCGGCGACGATCGCTATGACCGCGCCGGCCCGATTGCCGCTGCTATATCGAGACATGCTTTTCGGATTGCCGCCGAATCCTGTATGAAACCCGGACGGGTTTGTCCGAGGGCTAGGAGTTGAGCTCCGCCAGCACCCGCAGCGACTCCCGGTCGGGCGACAGCGCGAGCAGATCCGTCACCGGCCCCTTGCGCCACAACTCCAACCGCTCGGCGATCCGTTCCCGCGGCCCCACGAGGGAGATCTCGTCGGCGAAGGCGTCCGGTACGGCGAGGACGGCCTCCTCGCGCCGCCCGGACAGGAACAGCTCCTGGATCCGGCGGGCCTCCTCCTCGTACCCCATCCTCGCCATCAGATCGGCGTGGAAATTGCGCGCCGCGTGCCCCATCCCGCCGATGTAGAAGCCCAGCATGGTCTTCACGGGCAGCAGGCCTTCGCTCACGTCGTCGCAGACCCGGACCTGTGCCATGGGGGCGACGAGGAAGCCCTCGGGGGCATCGGTGAGCGAGGCCTCGTAGACCTCCGGTCGGGTCGGCGACCAGTACAGGGGGAGCCAGCCGTCGGCGATCCGGGTCGTCTGCGCGACGTTCTTCGGCCCTTCCGCGCCGAGGAGGACGGGAAGGTCGGGACGCAAGGGGTGCGTGATGGACTTGAGGGCCTTGCCGATGCCGGTGCCGTCCGCGCCGCTGTACGGATGGGAGTGGAACCGTCCGTCGAGCACGACCGGCCCCTCCCGCCTGAGCACCTGCCGTACGACGTCCACGTACTCCCTGGTCGCGGTCAGCGGCGACTTCGGGAACGGCCGCCCGTACCACCCCTCCACCACCTGCGGCCCCGACAGCCCGAGGCCGAGCATCACGCGGCCGCCGGAGAGGTGATCCAGGGTGAGCGCGTGCATGGCGGTGGTCGTCGGGGACCGGGCGGCCATCTGGGCAACGGCCGTCCCCAGCTTGATGGTCGACGTCTGGGCGGCGATCCAGGTCAGCGGGGTGAAGACGTCGGACCCCCACGACTCCGCGGTCCACACGGAGTCGTACCCGAGCCGCTCGGCCTCCTGCGCGAGCGGCACCTGGTCGGGGGAGGGGCCGCGGCCCCAGTAGCCGAGGGCGAGACCGAGTCGCATGACGCCTCCATCAGGTATCTGACGGTTAGTCAGTTACGGGTTGGGAGCTGCGACTGTACGACAACGGCCCCCCGCCCGGAAGGGCGAGGGGCCGCTGGTTGCTCGGTCGGCGGGTGTCAGCCGCGCTGGATCCCGGAGGTGTCCTGCAACACGCCGCGACGGCCGTCCTGCGTCTGGGCGACCAGGGCCGGGCCGCGCTGCTCGACGGCCAGGTACCAGGTGCCGGGCGCCAGTTCGGCGATCGGCGTGGGCGAACCGTCCTCCGCGAACAGCGGCCGCGGCACCGGAACGGCGAACCAGAACGGCGAGAAGTCGCCGGCCGGCGGCTGCCCCTGCTGCGGCTGCTGGGCCCCGTACGGCTGCCCGGGCTGCGGCTGTCCGCCGTAGGGCTGCTGCTGGGCGCCCGGGTAGCCGTAACCGCCGGGAGGCTGGGCGCCGTAGGGCTGGGGGGCGGCGGGCTTGGGGGCGGGGATCAGGGCGGCCTGGAGGGCGGGGACGAGGGGGGTGGCGATGGCGGCGCCGGCCAGGACCAGGGCGGCGATGAAGCCGAGGATGAGGCCGGCGGCGGGGCTGGTGTTCTTGCCGCTGTCGACCAGGTACCAGAACAGGGTCCAGGCCGAGAGGACGCTGAACGCCACGCCCGCCACTCCGAGGTCGAGCCCGGCGACCTTGCGCGGCTGCGGGAGGCAGCGGTTGACGACGATCAGTGCGGCGCCGATGACCCCGCCCATGAACACGCCGAGACCCGTGCCGAGGCTGTCCCACGCGTTCACGTCGATGTCGAACCCGGACACGCTGTAGAGGTTGAGGAACGACGCGATGAAGAGCAACACCGCTGCTCCGATCACCACGCCGTCGCCTCGTGTGAGGGAGCGGATATTCACTTCAGGTCCTTCGTAAGTCGTCTCGTCGTCGGTAGACACTATCGTCCGTCCGAGCAAGGCGTCCGCCGGGATCGGCCCGCTGATCACGAACCGTGCAGGAAACTCACGATTCCATCAGAAATTCCTTGCGCGGCTTTCTGTCGCCAGGCACCGCTGGTGAGCCGTGCCGCGTCCTTGCTATCGCGCATGTTCCCGCATTCGATGAACACCTTGGGAACCGTTGACAGATTGAGACCGCCCAGGTCCTTACGCGTGACGAGACCGGTGCCGTCGCCGATGTAGTTGGAGGGCGGTTCACCCGTGACGCGGACGAAGTTGCCCGCGATGCGCTCGCCGAGGGCGGCGGAGGAGGCGACGATGGGGCGGGTGTCGGCCGCGCCAGCGTGGACGGAGCCGGGAAGGATGACGTGGAAGCCGCGGTTGCCGGCCGCGGAGCCGTCCGCGTGGATGGAGATGGCGGCGTCGGCATGGGCCCTGTTGCCGATCTGCGCCCGCTGGTCCACGCAGGGGCCCCAGGCGGGGGAGTTGCCGTCGTGGGTCAGCTTCACCGTGGCGCCCAGCTTCTGGAGCAAGGCCTTGAGGCGATGGGACACGTCCAGGGTGAACTGGGCTTCCGTGTAGCCCGAGTTGGTGGACGTACCCGTCGTGTCGCACTCCTTCTTGTTGGTGCCGATGTCCACCTTGCGGGCGATCTCGGTGGTGTGCCGGAAGTTGCCGGGGTTGTGGCCGGGGTCGATGACGACGACCTTGCCCTTGAGCGGGCCGGAGGCGGCGGGCGCCGACGAGGTGGGGGCGGCGAGGGTGGGCGGCGGGCTGTTCGGGTTCTTGTCCTCGCCGGCGGGGGAGGAGGCGGGCGCGCCGGACGTCGCCGTCGTGGACGTCCGTACGGTCGCCTGGGCCGCCCCGCCGCCGCCCCCGCTCCCGCCCATGGCCTCGTACACGAGCCACCCGAGCAACGCTCCCGGCACGAGTGCGGCGACCGCCACGGTCAGGGGGCTGCGCCGGGGACGGCGGGGCTGGGGAGGATCGAAGTCCGGGCCTACGTACGACACGGCTGCCACCCTACGGGGCGTCAGACCGATCCGCAGGCTTCCTGAGTTCGTGTGCCGACCTTGTGTGGTACCCGAAACCTGTACCGGTGCGGTACCGTTCTTAGGTACAGTTCACTTACGGGAGGAGAGTGTGGCACATGTCGATAAGCGCTACCGAGGCCAGGAGGACCCTGTTTCCGCTCATCGAGCGCGTCAACACTGATCACACCCCCGTGAGGATCAGCTCGAAGAGCGGCGATGTCGTGCTGATGTCTGCCGATGACTACGACGCATGGCAGGAGACGGTCTATCTCCTGCGTTCCCCTGCCAACGCTCGACGCCTCATGGAGGCCGTCGCGCGCGACAAGGCAGGTGAGGCGGGCATCGCGAAGTCGATGGATGAGCTCCGCGACCTGGCTGGGGGCGAGGCGTGAGGGGTGTTTCCTTCGACCCGGACGGGTGGGAGGACTTCCTGTACTGGCTTGCTGCCGACCGCAAGACAGCTCGGAGGATCGCGCGGTTGATCGGCGAGATCCAGCGCACGCCCTTCGAGGGGATCGGCAAGCCGGAGCCGCTGAAAGGCGAGCTGTCCGGCTACTGGTCTCGACGGATCGACGACGAACATCGTCTGGTGTACAGGGCAGACGACAAAGAAGTGAAGATCCTCAAAGCCCGCTATCACTACAGCTGAGCCTCGCCAGCGTTCGCTTCGACGCATCACGCACGATGAGGCTGAGGACGTGCCCCGGCTCTTCCGGGCAGGTGGCCGGGACGAGCGTGCTCAGATTCCGGTCCCCGTCCGCCGCAGAACCCGCAGGGAATCCGTGACTGACACCTCCGTGAACGCGCCGGACTCCAGCGCCCGCAGGTAGACCCGGTACGGCGCCTGACCCGTGAACTCGTCCTTCGGGTCCGGGAAGACGTCGTGGATGAGGAGCAGGCCGCCTTCGGCCACATGGGGGGCCCAGCCCTCGTAGTCGGCGGTGGCGTGCTCGTCGGTGTGGCCGCCGTCGATGAAGACCAGGCCGAGCGGGGTCCGCCAGAACTTCGCGATCTGCGGAGAGCGGCCGACCAGCGCCACCACGTGCTCCTCCAGACCGGCCCGGTACAGCGTCCGCCGGAACGTCGGCAGCGTGTCCATCAGCCCGATCTCGGGGTCGACCGTCTCGGGGTCGTGGTAGTCCCACCCCGGCTGCTGCTCCTCGCTGCCGCGGTGGTGGTCGAGGGTCAGCGCGGTGGCCCCGGTCTCGCGGGCGGCATCCGCGAGCAGGATCGCGGAGCGCCCGCAGTACGTGCCGACCTCCAGCAGGGGCAGCCCAAGGCCGCCCGCCTCGACGGCCGCCGCGTAGAGCGCCAGCCCCTCATCCACGGGCATGAACCCCTTCGCCGCTTCGAACGCGGCCAGGATCTCGGGCTTGGGGGCCGCGGCCATGGGGTTCCTCCCGGTCGTACGTACGTCTGCGGCTTCCCATGCTGCCGCACCCCCGGTCACAGATTCGACAGGGGGTGCGGCACGGCTTTTGTCTTTCAGGGGCGCGGGGCTGTATCAATATGCGGCTCCGCCGCGTGGGCGCGACAAGCCACAACGGCGAGTCCAGCCGCAAAGCAACAGAACCAGCCGAGTGCTACGCGCTGACAGCCTCACCGGGCAACGCCAGATCCAAGTCCACCGCAGCCTCACCCGGGTGCGTAGCCGAAGACGCAAGCGGCCCATGCCCCGAGGCCCGTGCGGCCAGCACATACGCCCCCTCGGTCGGCACGGCAAGCGCATAGCTGCCGTCCTCCTCGGACAGCGTCGCGCCCGCCTGCCGGCCCCGCCGGTCGATCAGCGTGACCTTGGCCCGGGCCACCGGAGAGCCGTCCGCACCGAGCACCCGGCCACGGAACCCGCGCAGCACTTCCTCCGCGAGCTCCACGACGGCGTCGTCCTCCTCGCTGCTCGCGAGCAGCTGCGGCGCCCGGTTCGGCTTGGGCAGGAACAGGGCCATCAGCAGGCCCACGGCGACCGCGCCGGTCGCGATCAGGAAGGAGACGCGGAAGCCGTGCATGGTCGGGATCGCGACGCCGCCGACGTTGTTCGCGGTGTTGGCCAGCACCATGCCGATGACGGCGCTGGACACGGACGTACCGATGGAGCGCATGAGCGTGTTGAGACCGTTCGCCGCGCCCGTCTCTGAGGCCGGGACCGCGCCCACGATCAGCGCGGGGAGGGACGAGTAGGCGAGGCCGATGCCCGCGCCGAGCACCACCGCGATGACCAGGCTCTGCCACGGCGCGCTCATCAGGCCGAGCCCGGCGCCGTAGCCGATCGCGATGATCAGCAGGCCGATGATCAGGGTGACCTTGGGGCCGTACTTCGCGGAGAGGCGGGCGTAGACCGGCGCCGTGAACATCATCGTCAGGCCCAGCGGGGCCACCAGCAGGCCCGCGACGACCATCGACTGGCCGAGGCCGTAGCCGGTCGCCTTCGGGAGCTGGAGCAGCTGGGGAAGGACGAGGGAGACGACGTAGAAGGAGACACCGACCATGATCGACGCGAGGTTGGTGAAGAGGACGGCCGGGCGGGCCGTCGTCCGCAGGTCCACCAGCGGGGCCTTCATACGGAGTTCGAGAACGCCCCAGAGCACGAGTACGACGGCCGACGCACCGAACAGGCCGAGCGTCGTGCCGGAGGTCCAGCCCCAGTCGCTGCCCTTGGTGATCGGCAGGAGGAAGAGGACCAGGCCGGTGGAGAGGCCGAGTGCGCCGAGCAGGTCGAAGGAGCCCTCGGCGCGCATCGGGGATTCCGGTACGACCAGGAGGGTGAGCAGGATCGAGAGGGCGCCGAGGCCCGCGGCGCCGTAGAAGAGGGCGTGCCAGTCGGCGTGCTGGGCGACCAGGGCCGCGAGCGGCAGGGCGAGACCGCCGCCGACGCCGATGGAGGAGCTCATCAGGGCCATCGCCGAGCCGAGCTTCTCGCGGGGCAGCATGTCGCGCATCAGGCCGATGCCGAGCGGGATGGCGCCCATGGCGAAGCCCTGGAGCGTTCGGCCGGCGATCATCGTGAGCAGTTCGCTGGTGAGGGCGCTGATCAGGGCGCCGACCACCATCACGGCGAGGCTGAGGATCAGCATGCGCCGCTTGCCGTAGAGGTCGCCGAGGCGGCCCATGATCGGCGTGGCGACGGCTCCTGAGAGGAGTGTCGAGGTCAGGACCCAGGTGGCGTTGCTGGGTGCGGTGTCCAGCAGCTGCGGCAGGTCCTTGATGACCGGGACGAGCAGGGTCTGCATCACCGCGACAACGATGCCCGCGAAGGCGAGTACGGGGACCACGGCCCCGCTCGCCCGCCGGGCGGGCTGTTCGGTCGTCGTGTGCGTCATGGGGTGAGGCCTCCAGGCCGTACGAGATGAAGAGCTGTGCGAGATAAGTGCTGGGTAAACCTCGTATGCACAGGCAACTATTCCGTTGCTTCGGGCCTCTAATGAATTCTTGACCCAGTCATGGGACTCTGATCGTTCGTCAGGTCTGGCGGGTTGGTGGAACGTGTTCTAGTCTCGCGCGCCATGAAGGCATACCGCGCAAGGCATACCGCGCCGTGAAGGCCTACCTCGTCGGGGTCGGGATGACCCGGTTCGAGAAGCCCGAGACCCGTGACTGGCAGTACTGGGACATGGTGCGGGAGGCCGGTGGTGCAGCCCTGGTCGACGCGGGGATCTCGTACGGCGATGTGGAACAGGTTCCAGTCGGCTACTGCTTCCAGCCCTCGACCGCCGGACAGCGCGCCGCGTATGAGCTGGGTCTCACCGGCGTACCCGTCTACAACGTCAACAACAACTGCGCGACCGGCTCGACCGCCCTGATGCTCGCCCGGCAGCTCGTGGAGGGCGGGGCCGCCGACTGCGTACTGGCGCTGGGCTTCGAGAAGATGAAGAAGGGGGCGCTGGGCGGGGGTGCCGACAGCGGAGACTTCTCCACCTCACCGGTGGCCCGGCACTACGGCGTCATGGCCGCCCGCCACGGCTTCGAGATGACCCCGCCCACCGCCCAGATCTTCGGCGACGCGGCCCGTGAGCACATGGAGCGATACGGCACGACCGAGGCGCAGCTCGCCGCCGTGGCCGCCAAGAACCACCGGCACTCGGCGCACAATCCGTATGCGCAGTTCCGCGACGTGTACGAGGTGGACGACATCCTGGCCGCGCGCACGGTCCACCGGCCGCTGACCAAGCTCCAGTGCTCCCCGACCTCGGACGGCGCGGCGGCCGCACTCGTCGTCTCCGAACGGTTCGTGGAGCGGCGGGAGCTGGGCGCGAAGGCCGTCGAGATCGTCGCGCAGGCGATGACGACCGACACGGAGGAGTCCTTCGCGTCGGGGTCGTGCATCGACGTCGTGGGCCGGCCGATGTCCCGGGAGGCGGCACGGCAGCTCTACGAGCGGGCCGGGCTCGGGATCGGCGACGTGGACGTCGTGGAGCTGCACGACTGCTTCTCCGTCAACGAGCTGCTGACGTACGAGGCGCTCGGGATGTGCGCGGAGGGGGAGTCCGGGAAGCTGGTCGAGTCCGGGGCGACGACGTACGGCGGGCGGTGGGTGGTGAACCCGTCCGGCGGGCTGATCTCCAAGGGGCATCCGCTGGGGGCGACCGGGATCGCCCAGGTGGCCGAGCTGGTGTGGCAGCTGCGGGGCGAGGCGGGGGAGCGGCAGGTGCCGGGGGCGCGGGTCGGGCTCGCGCACAACATCGGGCTGGGCGGGGCGGCGGTGGTGACGCTCGTACGGGCGGTGTAGGTCCTGCGGAGGAGGACCCTGTGCGGCGAAATCCCGATGCAAGGGGCGTAAGTCGGTTGAGAGCATGACAGGCATGCTGGAAGCCGCTGACGTCACCCGGAGTTCGTCCCGCCGTTCCGCCCCTCCCACCTGGCTGGTCGTGGCGCTCGCGTGCGCAGGGCAGTTCCTGGTGGTGCTCGATGTGTCGGTCGTCAATGTGGCGCTGCCGTCGATGCGGGCCGACCTGGGGCTGAGCCCGCAGGGGCTGCAGTGGGTGGTGAACGCCTACGCGATCGCCTTCGCCGGGTTCATGCTGCTCGGCGGACGCGCCGGGGACCTGTACGGGCGCAAGCGGATGTTCCTGGTCGGGCTTGCCCTGTTCACCGCCGCCTCGCTGGGCGGCGGGCTCGCGCAGGAGGGCGGTCAGCTGCTGGTCGCGCGGGCCGTGCAGGGGCTGGGGGCCGCGGTGCTCGCGCCCTCGACGCTGACGATTCTCACCTCGGCCGTTCCGGAGGGGGCCGCGCGGGCGCGGGCGATAGCGACCTGGACCGCGGTGGGCGCCGGCGGTGGAGCTGCCGGCGGGCTGGTCGGCGGGGTGCTGGTGGACGGGCTGTCGTGGCGGTGGGTGCTGCTGATCAACGTGCCGGTCGGCGCGCTGGTGCTGGCCGGCTCGATGCGGTGGCTGGCGGAGAGCCGCAACGGGGACGGGCGGCGGCTCGATCTGCCGGGCGCGCTACTGGTGACGGCGGGGCTCGGGACGCTGGCGTACGGGATCTCACAGACCGAGGCGGAGGGGTGGACGGCGGCGGCCACCATCGTGCCGCTGGCTGCCGGGCTCGCGCTGATCGCGCTGTTCCTGGTCGTCGAGGCGCGCACGGCGGCGCCGCTGATGCCGCTCGGGCTGTTCCGGGTGCGGGCCGTGTCCTCGGCGAACGCGGCGATGTTCGTGAACGGGTCCGCGATGTTCTGCATGTGGTTCTTCATGACCTTGTACGCGCAGAACGTGCTCGGCTACACACCCTTCGAGGCCGGGCTGGCGCTGGTGCCGAGTTCTCTGGCGGTGCTGCTCGGCTCCAAGTCGGCGCCCCGGTTCCTGCCGGTGTTCGGCGCGCGGAACGTGGCCGTGCTCGGGACGCTCCTCGCTGCGGCGGGCTTCGCCTGGCAGTCGATGATGACGCCCGAGGGCAACTATCTGACGGAGATCATGTTCCCGGGGATCCTGATGATGCTGGGTGCGGGTCTCACGGCGACCCCGCTCGCCGCGCTCGCCACCTCCGGGGCGGCTCCGGGGGAGGCCGGGCTGGTGTCGGGGCTGGTCAACACCTCGCGCACCATGGGCGGTTCGCTGGGGCTCGCGGTGATGTCGACGATCGCGGCCACGCGCACGGCGGGCAGCGGCACTCCCGGCGCGCTCACGGAGGGGTACGCGCTGGTGTTCCGGACGGGCACCGGGGTGCTGCTCGCGGGGGCGGTGCTGATGCTGGTGTGGCTGCCGCGCAGAATTTCCGCGAAGCCGGCGAAGTAGTCGGGGGAGCGAGGCAACGGTTCGGGCTGCCCATGGACTCCTTTACACATCTAGGAGGTGCCCATGGGGGATCGCAAGGAGGCTCGGGACAAGGAGTTCCAGAGCTTTGTCACCGGCCGCTGGCCGCGGCTGCTGCGCACGGCATTTCTCCTCACGGGGGAACAGCACGCCGCGGAGGACCTGGTCCAGTCGACGCTCGAGCAGGTCTACGTGGCCTGGCGCCGGGTCGGCTCGGCGGACGACCCGGAGGCGTATGTACGGCGCGTGATGATCAACGCGCATGCGCGCAAACACCGCAGAAAACTGCGGGAGTTCCTGGCGCCGAAGGACGACTCGGGGCTGGTGCGCGAGATCGCCGACACGGGTGACCGCATCGCGCAGGCCGACGACCGGGGCGTCCTGCTGAAGGCGCTCGCCCAACTGCCGGTGCGGCAGCGGGAGGCGGTGGTCCTGCGGTACTGGGAGGACCTCACCGAGACACAGGCGGCGGAGGCGATGGGGTGCAGCGTCGGCTCGGTGAAGAGCAACGCGGCCAAGGGGATCGCGAAACTGCGCGCCATACCGGGACTGGCGGACGTGGTGATCAGTGGGGGAGGGCGCAAGTGATGAGTGCGGACCGGGAAGCGAGCCAGGACATGACGGACAGGGACATCGCCCTCCTGCTGGCCGACGCCGCGGACGGGGTCGAGATCGGTATAGCCCCCACCCAGGCGGTCATCCGGGGCGGCCGACGGCGCCGGACGCGGCGGTGGGCGGTGGGCGCGGCCGTGGCGCTGGCCCTCGCGGGGTCGACGGGAACCCTGGCGGCAGCGGGCCTGACACACGGCGACGGGAACGGCCCGGCGCGGGTGGCGACGCAACCCCCGGCACCCAAGCCACGCCATGTGGACCAGCCGAGGACCAGCGCGCTCGCGATCGGCTTCGAGGACGACAAGCGGTGGGAGGTCGACCTCCAGGTGTGGGACGCCCCGCGCGACAAGGCGGAGGCCGAGTCCCAGTTCGCGGCGATGGCACTGTACGGACTGTCCCCGGCCGGCGTCTCCCGGGCGTCCGACCTGGTCGGCAGAACCTCGTACTCCGTCAGTCGTATCTACGGGGACGCGGACAAGCCGAAGACGGTCATGTTCGACACGGTCAGGCACTGGGACCCCATGACGGGCAAGGACATCGAGGCCGCGGCGATCCCGCTGACGGGCAGCGGTGGACCGCAGCGCCTCGTCATCGGCCAGGTCGCCAAGACGGCCCGCGAGGTCACCTGCCGGTGGAAGGACGGCACCAGCACGGCTGTCCGTCTCACCACCGACCCCGGCTCCCTCAACGTGGGGGACATGACCATCCGGCCGGCCGACGGCAGCCCGGTCAACTGGTTCGTCTGCCTCGCGTCGAAGGACACCGCGTACAAGTCGGTGGAGGTGACCAAATAGGCCAGGACGCGGGCGTCACAGCCACCCCTGCTGCCGGGCCTCCCGCATGGCCTCCATGCGGTTGCGGGTGCCCGTCTTGCCGATCGCGGACGAGAGGTAGTTGCGGACCGTCGACTCGGACAGGTGCAGCTTGGCGGCGATGTCCGCGACGGTCGCGCCGTCCACGGACGCCTTGAGGACGTCGCACTCACGGGCGGTGAGGGGGCTGGGCCCGGCGCTGAGCGCGGCGGCGGCGAGCGCGGGGTCGATCACGGTCTCGCCGGTCAGCACCCGGCGGATCGAGGCGGCCAACTCCTCGACGGGACCGTCCTTCACGAGGAAGCCGGCCGCTCCGGCCTCCATCGCGCGGCGCAGATAGCCGGGCCGCCCGAAGGTGGTGAGGATCAGCACCCGGCAGTCGGGGACCTGCTCGCGCAGCTCGGCCGCCGCGTCCAGGCCGCTCATGCCCGGCAGTTCGATGTCCAGCAGGGCCACGTCGGGCCGGTGGGTGAGCGCGGCGTCCACGATCGCGTCGCCCGCAGCGACCTGGGCGACGACCTCCAGGTCCGCCTCCAGGCCGAGCAGTAAGGCGAGCGCGCCCCGCATCATTCCCTGGTCCTCGGCGAGCAGGACCCGCACGTTCTTCGACGGCCGGTGATCCCGGGGCATCTCGTTCACGGTCCCAGAGTAGGGCGCGGAGGGGGCCGCGGTGCGGGCGAACATCGTCTCCGTCGGCTACGGCGGCGCGACCGGCTCCACCGGTTCGCTGACCCCGGGTTCGGAGATCTCACTGCGCGCGACGACCTCGTGCTGCACGGGCGACTACATCTCGCCAGACCGCGGTGGACGATCCAGGTGGCGTCGCTCTTGTCGAGTGCCGAACTGCTCGAGGTGATCGGGGAGATGACCGCCTTGTCGTTGTAGTGGCGGACACGGCGAGCAACGGCGGCTCCAATACCTGGGACAGCTCCACGTCCTGGGCGGACGACGTGAGCTGGGTCGTCAGTTCGCCGTGGGCGCCGTAGCCGCCACCGGTTCGGACACGTCGTCGGCCTCCACCGGGAGTTCGGCGGTGACGGTGAAACCGCCTCGCGGCGAAGGGCCGGCCCGCAAGGAGCCGCCGGCCGCCGCGAGGCGTTCCGTCAGCCCCTTCAGGCCGGTACCGCCGATGCCCGGCAAGGACGGGGAGGAGGGCGTGGACGGCACGCCCTCCCCGTTGTCCGCGACCGTGAGGCTCACCCGCTCGGACGTGCTCTGCACGGTGATCTCGCAGCGTGTGGCGCCCGCGTGCCGCACGACGTTCGTGACCGCCTCCCGCACCACCCAGCCCAGCAGTGCCTCGGTCTGCGGGGCGAGGGGCGCGCCCGAGCGCAGGACCACCGGTTCGACGGCCGCCGCGGACAGGGCCGAGCGGGCCCGGTCCAGTTCGGTGGCGAGGCTGCCCTCGCGGTAGCCGGTCACGGCCTCGCGGATCTCGGTGAGCGCCTGCCGGCCGACGGACTCGATGTCGCCGATCTGGGTGAGCGCGGCGTCAAGGTTGCGCGGGGCCAGCCGCCGGGCCGCCTCCGACTTCACCACGATCACCGACAGGGTGTGCCCGAGCAGGTCGTGCAGATCGCGGGAGAAGCGCAGGCGCTCCTTCTCGACGGCCTGGTGGGCCAGCTTCTCGCGGGCGGCCTGCAACTCCCGTACCGCCTCGGACAGGGAGAGGATCGCGGCGGTGACCATCGTCGACAGGAAGGTGCCGTAGGCGATGGTCACGGCGTCCGAGCCGTCGCGGTACACGGAGACGGCACCGGCGAACGCGGCGAGCAGGATTCCCGTCCGGCCCAGCCACGGACCGCGCAGGACCGCGCCCGTGGCGAGACCGAGCAGCGGGAAGAACATCAGCCAGTTGCCGCCGTAGCCGAGGGCCAGAGCCGTGGTCAGCAGGGCCATCAGCAGCAGCGCGACCCGGGTGGACCGCTCGCCGCGCTTGCACCGGTCGAAGGAGCGGAACGTCACATAGATGTAGAGGGAGTTGAAGGCGAGCAGCCCCAGGCCGCCGAGCCACGGGTTGGCGGCCTTGCCCTGGATGACGTTGGAGAACGAGCCCATCCCCATCAGCAGCCACGGCAGCAGCCCGAAGCCGGTGGGCGGCGGGCCCGCGTGCTCGGGCCGCTTCCCGGTCCTGACGGCCTCCTTCTGTGCGGCCTTGAACTCCGCCATGCCCGCCCTCCACCGTGCCCGCGCCGCGCGCCAGTGGTTCACCTGACAGGCGACCCCTCGTATCCAGGACATGTCTCCGCTCCCCCCGTTCAGACGGTCCGTCCGGACCGCCGGTACGACAGCACAGCGTACGAACCGAAGGCCAGCAGCCAGAGGGTCAGCACCGCGATCGCGCCGAGGGCCGGGGCGCGGCCCTCGGCCGCGGAGGTGCCGAGCTGGGCGAAACGGTAGGTGGGCGTGTACGCCGACAGGGTGCGCAGCCAGTGCGGGAAGAGGGTGACCGGGAACCACAGGCCGCCGAGGACCGCGAGGCCCAGGTTGCAGGCCATGTTGGTCACGCCGGTGGTCTGCCCGGTCAGCCGGTAGCCGTTGCCCAGGCCCAGCAGAGTGAAGGGCAGCGAGCCCAGCCACAGCAGCGCCGCTACCGCCGCCCACTGCCAGGCCTCCATCCGTACGCCGTTGAGCAGGCCGCCCGCGGCGAGCACCGCGAGGATGGCGGGCAGCACCGTCACCGAGCCGGTCAGCGTCCGGCCGACGACGACCTGGCGCGGGGTCATCGGGGTCACCCGCAGCTGCCGCAGCCAGCCGATCGCCCGGTCCTCGGCGACCCCGCCGCCGGTGTTGAGGGCGCAGCCGACGGCGCCGTATCCCGCCATGCCGACCATCGCGCCGGTCTTCCAACTCCCGTCGGCCGTACCGAGGTTGGTGAACAGCAGATACATCAGCACCGGCATCGCGATCCCGCCGATGACAAAACCCGCGTCCCGCAGGGTCCGGCGCACTTCGAGCCGCAGATAGTCCAGCATCACGCCGCCTCCGTCACACGTGCGGTCAGAGCCAGGAACGCGTCGTCGAGCGAGGCGGGCGCGACCTCCAGGCGGCGTATCGCGCCGAGTTCTGCCAGTGCGACCACCGTCGCGTCCGGGTCGTCGGTGCGCAACCGTGCCCGCTCCCCGCGCACTTCCACCGACCGCACCCCCGGCAGCAGTTCCAGACCCTGCGTGCCCCGCCCCGCGAGGTCGAAGGCGACCAGGCTGCCGCCCACCGCCCGCTTGAGCTGCTCGCCGGTGCCGTCCGCGACGATCCGGCCCCGGTCGATGACGAGGATGCGGTCGGCATGCGCGTCCGCCTCCTCCAGATGGTGGGTGGAGAACAGCACGGTGTGGCCGAGACGGGCGTAGGACCGCATCGACGCCCAGAAGGCGAGCCGTGCCTCCACGTCCAGGGCGGCGGTCGGCTCGTCCAGGACGATCACCGAGGGGTTTCCTGCGAGCGCCACGGCGAACCGCACGCGCTGCGTCTGGCCGCCCGACAGCCGGTCCACGCGCCGCCCCGCCAGCTCGGTGATCCCGGCCAGGTGCAGGGCACGCGCGACCGGCATCGGGTTCGGGTAGCGGCCGGCCACGAAGGCCACCAGCTCCCGCACGGTGACCCGGGGCACCGCGCGCCCCTCCTGGAGCATCGCACCGATCCGCCCGGCGCGCACCGACTCCCGCGGGGGAGCGCCGAAGACCCGTACCGTGCCCTCGTCGGGCTCGTTCAGGCCGAGCAGCAGCGAGATCGTCGTCGACTTGCCGGCACCGTTGCGGCCGAGCAGGGCCACGGTCTCGCCCTGCGATATCTCAAGGTCCACGCCCTGCACGGCGCGCACGGCGCCGAAGGTCTTGACCACCCCCGTGAAGGACACGGCGGGCGGCGCCCCGGCCGTCGTCCCTGTCGTCATCCCCGTCGTCTTCGTCATGCCTACGACGCTACGGAGATCAGGCGCCCGCCCGGCAGATGCGCTTGTACGGACTCCGGCAGGACAAATGTCACGGCCGCCCGCGCACTCAGCTGACACAGTGTCAGGAGCCTTCACAAGTGCGGAGCGCTGGGCTATACAGAGGGCGCCGGACTGGAACGCGTTCTAGATCGGCACTCGTGACGACCTCGGTCGCGGCCGACGGTGCGGACGGCCGCGCCGAGGTCTTGAGCCATCCGAGCCACCAGGAGCCGTATGCCCATCGACGAAGCCTTGGCCCTCGCCGCCGAACCCCGCTCCGGCGAGATCACCTGGGACCGCAAGGACGTCCAGCTCTACCACCTCGGCATCGGGGCAGGCATCCCGGCGACCGACCCCGACGAGCTGCGCTACACCCTGGAGTCCCGGCTGCACGTCCTGCCCAGCTTCGCCACCGTCGCGGGCAACGGCTCGCCCGGGGTGATCAGCGGCCTGTCCATGCCCGGCGTCGACGTGGACCTGGCCCGTGTCCTGCACGGCGGGCAGTCCCTCACCCTGCACCGCCCGATCCCCGTCGAGGGCACCGCGACCGCCACCGGCCGTATCGCCGCCGTCTACGACAAGGGCAAGGCGGCCGTCCTCGTCATGCGCACCGAGGTGGCCGACGCCGACGGCCCGCTGTGGACCAACGACGCCCAGATCTTCGTACGAGGGGAAGGCGGCTGGGGCGGAGACCGCGGGCCCTCGACCCGCCTGGACCCCCCGGCAGGCGACCCCGACCGCACCGTCGAGCGCCCGATCCGCGAGGACCAGGCCCTGCTCTACCGCCTCTCCGGCGACTGGAACCCGCTGCACGCCGACCCGGACTTCGCCAAGACCGCCGGCTTCGAAAAGCCCATCCTGCACGGCCTGTGCACCTACGGCATGACGCTCAAGGCGGTCGTCGACACGCTGCTCGGCGGGGACGTGACGCGGGTGCGGTCGTACGCCACCCAGTTCGCGGGCGTCGTGTTCCCGGGGGAGACCCTGCGCATCCGCATGTGGCGGGGGGACGCGCAGGTCCGGGTGGCCGTGAGCGCAGTGGAGCGGGACGACGCGCCCGTTCTCGCCGACACGATCGTCGAACACTCTTGATCCAGCAGGCAGTTGAGGGGAGCCGCACCATGCGCGCAGCCGTACTGCACGAGATCGGCCAGGACAAACTCGAGGTCTTCGAGGACGTCGAGGCGACGGGCTTCGGGCCCGGCAAGGTGAGGATCCGGGTGCGGGCCACCGGGCTGTGCCACTCGGACCTGTCCGCGATGAGCGGGGTGCTGCCGCAGCCGGCGCCGTTCGTGCCCGGGCACGAGGGCGCGGGCGAGATCGTAGAGGTAGGCGAAGGCGTCGGCCACCTGAAGGCGGGCGACCGGGTCGTGGTCTGCTGGCTGCCGGCCTGCGGCGCCTGTCCGGCCTGCAAGCGCGGCCAGACCGAGCTGTGCCTGGCCGGGTTCATGAACGCGGGCACCCCCAACTTCCGCCGACCCGGCGGTGACGTCTTCGGCTTCGCGGGCACCGGCACCTTCGCCGAAGAGGTCGTCGTGGACGCGGGCTGCGCGGTGCCGATCCCGGACGACGTGCCCTTCGACATCGCCGCCCTGATCGGCTGCGGGGTGACGACCGGCCTGGGCGCCGCGCTCAACACGGCCGACGTGGAGGCCGGTTCGTCGGTCGCGGTCATCGGCTGCGGCGGCGTCGGCATCTCCGCGATCCAGGGCGCGCGGCTCAAGGGTGCCGCCGAGATCGTCGCCGTCGACCCGGTCGCCTCGCGCCGCGAGTCCGCCCTCAGGTTCGGCGCCACGAAGGCGGTCTCGCCGGACGAGCTGGCCGACGCCAAGCAGAACGTCACCGGCGGCGAGGGCTTCGACTACGTCTTCGAGGTCGTCGGCAAGTCGGCCACCGCCCGCACCGCGTACGAGAACACACGGCGCGGCGGCACCCTCGTCGTCGTCGGCGCGGGCGCCATGGACGACTTCCTCCAGCTCAACATGTTCGAGCTGTTCTTCGACGAGAAGCGGATCCTGCCCTCGATGTACGGCGGCGGCGACGTCCTGCGCTCCTACGAGCGGACCATCGCCCTGTGGCGGGCGGGCCGCGTGGACCTGGCGGGCCTGATCACGCACCGGGTGCCGTTGAGCGAGATCAACGAGGCGCTGGACCAGATGCGGACGGGCGCGGCGCTGCGCACGTGCATCGAGATCTGACGGGGGTGGCCGTGTCGCTGCCACAGCAAGGACCGCAGCAGGGGCCGCTGGAGGGCCTGTCCGCCGTCGTGACCGGGGCCGGTCGCGGCCTGGGCCGGGCCGAGGCGCTCGAACTCGCCCGGCTCGGTGCCGCGGTCGTCGTCAACGACTTCGGGCAGCCGGGCCGGGACGGCTCGGGGGAGGCCTCGGCGGGCCCCGCCGAACAGGTCGCCGCCGAGATCCGCGCCGCGGGCGGCAAGGCGCTCGCCCACACCGGGGACGTGGCCGACTTCCAACAGGCGCGAGAACTGGTGGAGTTGGCGGTCGGCGAGTTCGGCAAGCTGGACATCCTCGTCAACAACGCCGGCATCCTGCGTGACCGCATGGTCTTCTCCATGACCGAGGACGAGTGGGACGCGGTCATCCGGGTCCACCTCAAGGGCCACTTCAACACCACCCACTTCGCGGCCGCGCACTGGCGCGAGCGGTCCAAGGCCGCGGGAGCGCCCATCTACGGACGGATCGTGAACACCTCGTCCGAGGCCTTCCTGGCGGGCTCGGCAGGCCAGCCCAACTACGCGGCCGCGAAGGGCGGAATCGTCGGCCTGACCACCTCCACGGCCCTCGCGCTGGCCAAGTACGGCGTCACGGCCAACGCGATCTGCCCGCGCGCCCGCACCCGGATGACCGAGGACGTCTTCGCCGGCTTCGAGCAGCCCGCCGAGGGCCTCGACCCGCTCGCCCCCGAGCATGTCGCCCCGCTCGTCGGCTATCTGGCCTCGCCCGCCGCGGCCCGTGTCAACGGCCAGCTGCTCGTCGTGCACGGCGGCATGGTCGCCGTCGTCGACCGCCCGCGGGTGCAGGCGAAGTTCGACAGCAAGCAGGACACCTTCACCTACGACGAGCTGGACGCCGTGCTGACTCCGCACTACGCGGACCGGCCGCCGGGCGAGACGTTCGCGGCGGCGGAAGTACTGGGCCTCAAGCGGGCGTAGACGGACGTAGACATACGGAAGGGGGGGGGGGGGCGCCGCCGGGGGGGGGCGGCGCCCCGCCGGCGACCAGCGAGCCCCCCGCCCGTGCGGGGGCCCCGC
>NZ_JBEPBA010000024.1:0-102348 GCF_040298885.1 Streptomyces sp. NPDC001137 | reverse complement strand
GTAGAGGCCCGTAGACTTACGGAGGGGGCCCGCCCCCGGGCCGGTGTGCGAGCCCCTTCCCTGCGTACCCTCAGGCAGCCGCTTCGCTGTCCTCGGCCGGCTTGCGGTGGCGGCCGTGAGGGGCCGTGTCACCGTCCTGGGCCGAACTCGGACCCCGGTGCCGACCGTGACCGGCGTCTTCCCGGGACTCGGCGGACAGCGGCTGCATGGTGCTTGTGTCGCTCATCGGAAGGATTCACCCCGTCAACATGATCTTTCAAACAGCCGGGCGAGTTTAACCGGCCACCCTCCTCGCGACTCCAGACGGGCACGCCCATCGGCACTATTTCGTTACAAGACGTCCCAAGGGCGCTTGCTGCAAGGGCACGGGACGCGGTGCGACGGGCTCCGGAGGATCCGGCTGTGCCGGCTCACCCCGTGCCGGATCCTCCGGGCCCGCGCCCCCCGATCCCCCTGCATCCCCCGATTCCCCCGTCTCCCCCGTGGGCGCCGCCACCCGCGCCACGCCGCACGGCACCTCGGCCGTGGCGTAGGGCAGTTGGAGCACCCCGTCCCTGGTCCACATCCCCGCGCCCGCCAACCACCCGTACGGCGCGGCGAGATGGTCCACCTGGCGCCGGTCGGGCCGCCACAGGCCCACCCAGCTGCCGACCGGCCCGTCGATGCGCAGCGCCACCCCGCAGCTCTCCGGCAGCAGCACCTGCCCCGGCTGGATGGCGAAGGGCGTCACGACACACTCGGGCAGCCGCAGGCACTCCGGGAAACGCACCGGCAGGGTGCTGCCCAGCACGCCCCAGCCGAGCCGCTCCTCGCCCGGCGAGGGCGCGTCGGAGCGGATCAGGAGCAGACCGCTGTCCGGGTCGGCGAGCAGCAGCCGGTCGTCGCTGCCCTCGGCGATCTGCAACAGCGGCGAGACCTCACCGGCCCGCTCCAGGTCGACCGCGACCGCCTTGGTCCGGCCGCCGGTCTCCCGGTCGAGCGCCAGCAGCCGCCCCGCCCGGTCCAGCCACACCCCGCCCGAGCAGCGGCCCGGGACCTCCGCCACCTGCTCAGGACCGAAGACGCCGCCCGCGACCAGCCACACCGTGCTGGAGCGCCGGCCCACGGCGAGGGCGTACGCCTTCTCCCCGCCCGGTACGGGCGGCAGCAGCCGCAGCCGGGCGCCCTCCTCCGGGCACTGCACCGCGCCGATCAGCAACTCGCCCGTGCCCGGTCCGGTCGGGTACAGCAGCGAGAACAGGTGCCGCCCCTGAGCCCGCCGGCGGATGAGGACCCGCCCGTCGCCCATCGGCTGCACCTCGGTGCCGGGCTCCTCGGGCTGGTTGCCGGGCAGCGGCACGGCGTACGGCTCGGGGCCGTCCAGCGTCCAGCGCTCCGGGAACCAGGAGTCGCCGGCCGGCGCGAGGCGGGCGGCGTAGGCACCGTCCACGGTGATGGTGCACCCGGATTGCGGGGCGCCTTCCTCGGGAGCAGCCTCGGGCTCGATAGCACACGCCGTCATGGTCTGGTCACCTCCGGCGACGAAGCTAGTTTTCGCACGCACACACGTGGGACCACGAGGCTCCTGCTTCACACATAAGGGTGGCGGGGGAACGATTCGCCTGAGGAAACGGGGGCGTATGTGCTGGGGGAGGTCCAGGTGTGGACCGGCTGCGGTGGAGCAAATTTCTGCGAAGACGGCCGCAACCAACAATTGAGGAACCACGACGGCGAGCAACCAGGTCCGCGAGAGCGGCGCCGGTTTAGGCGCACAGAAGGGCCAGGTAGCCTTTTGGTCGTGCCCCGTCTGTCTGAAGTCATCGCCGCGCTGGAGAACCTGTGGCCCGCCGAGCGGGCCGAGTCCTGGGACGCGGTCGGCACCGTCGTGGGCGACCCCGACCAGGAGGTCACGCGGGTCCTGTTCGCGGTCGACCCCGTGCAGGAGATCGTCGACGAGGCGGTGAAGCTGGGCGCCGACCTGCTGGTCACCCACCATCCGCTCTACCTCCGCGGTACGACGACGGTCGCGGCGAGCCACTTCAAGGGCCGCGTCGTGCACACGCTGATCAAGAACGACATCGCGCTGCACGTCGCCCACACCAACGCGGACACGGCCGACCCCGGTGTCAGCGACGCGCTGGCCGGCGCGCTGGACCTGCGTGTCGTACGACCCCTGGTGCCGGACCCGGCCGATCCGTCCGGCCGCCGCGGTCTCGGCCGCATCTGCGAGCTGGACCACCCGCTGCCGTTGCGCGAGTTCGCCGAGAGGGCCGCCGCCCGGCTGCCCGCCACCGCGCAGGGCATCCGCGTCGCCGGCGACCCAGAGGCCATCGTCCGCACGGTCGCCGTCAGCGGCGGCTCCGGCGACAGCCTCTTCGACCAAGTACGCGCGGCCGGAGTCGACGCCTTCCTCACCGCCGACCTGCGCCACCACCCGGCCTCCGAAGCCGTCGCCCAAAGCCCCCTCGCGCTGCTCGACGCGGCGCACTGGGCCACCGAATGGCCCTGGTGCGAGCTGGCCGCCACCCAGCTCGACGAGATCTCCGACCGCCACGGATGGGACCTCAGGGTCCATGTCTCCAAGACGGTCACCGACCCCTGGACGGCCCACGCGGCCTCCCCCGATCCGACTGCAGGAGCCCCCAACTGAACGCCGCGCCCGCCGACCAGATCCGACTCCTCGACGTCCAGGCCCTCGACGTACGCCTGCAGCAGCTCGCGCACCGGCGCAGGTCGCTGCCCGAGCACGCCGAGATCGAGTCGCTCACCAAGGACCTCACCCAGCTGCGCGACCTCCTGGTGGCCGCGCAGACCGAGGAGAGCGACACCGCCCGCGAGCAGACCAAGGCCGAGCAGGACGTGGACCAGGTGCGCCAGCGCGCCGCCCGCGACCAGAAGCGCCTGGACTCCGGGGCCGTCACCTCCCCCAAGGACCTGGAGAACCTCCAGCGCGAGATCGCCTCCCTCGCCAAGCGGCAGAGCGACCTCGAGGACGTCGTCCTGGAGGTCATGGAGCGCATCGAGTCCGTGCAGGAGCGGGTCGCCGAGCTCACCGAGCGGGTCTCCTCCGTCCAGTCGAAGATCGACGACGCGACCGCGCGCCGTGACGCCGCCTTCGAGGAGATCGACGGCGAGGTGGCGACGGTGACCAAGGAGCGCGAGGTCATCGCCGGCGCCATCCCCGCCGACCTGCTCAAGCTCTACGACAAGCTGCGTGAGCAGCAGGGCGGCATCGGCGCGGCCAAGCTGTACCAGCGCACCTGCCAGGGCTGCCGCCAGGAGCTGTCCATCACCGACATCAACGACATCCGCGCGGCCGCCCCCGACACGGTGGTGCGCTGCGAGAACTGCCGTCGCATCCTGGTGCGCACGGCCGAGTCCGGTCTGTAAGGGGCGGGTGGCGTGCGGGAGTTCATCGTCGAGGCCGACGGCGGTTCGCGGGGCAACCCGGGACCCGCGGGCTACGGATCCGTCGTGCTCGACGCGGCGACAGGTCAGACCCTCGTCGAGGCCGCGGAGTACATCGGCGTCGCGACCAACAACGTCGCCGAGTACCGGGGCCTGCTGGCGGGCCTGCGCGCCGCCCACGAACTGGACCCCTCGGCCAAGGTCCACGTCCGTATGGACTCCAAGCTGGTCATCGAGCAGATGTCGGGCCGCTGGAAGATCAAGCACCCGGACATGAAGCCGCTGGCGACGGTGGCGTCCCGCGTGTTCCCGCCGGAGCAGGTGACCTACGAGTGGATCCCGCGGGAGCAGAACAAGCACGCGGACCGGCTGGCCAACGAGGCGATGGACGCGGGCAAGCGCGGCGAACAGTGGTCGCCGGCGACCTCGACGGCGGAGCTGGACACGGCCGCCGCGAGGACCACGGTCGCCGAGCCGGCCCCCGCCGACGTCCCGAAGGCCGAAGCCGTTGTGCGGGCCGCGACAGCCGTCGCCAGCCCCGGCTGGGCCCCCGCCGACCTGGGCGCGCCCGCGACCTTCGTGCTGCTGCGGCACGGTGAGACCCCGCTGACCCCGCAGAAGCGTTTCTCGGGCAGCGGCGGCACCAACCCCTCCCTCTCCGACGTCGGCCGGGAGCAGGCCGAGCGCGCCGGGGCCGCGCTGGCCCGGCGCGGCACGATCCAGGCGATCGTCGCGTCACCCCTCGCCCGCACCCGCGAGACGGCCGCCATCGTCGCCTCTCACCTCGGCCTCGAGGTGAGCATCGACGACGGACTCATCGAGACCGACTTCGGCGCCTGGGAGGGCCTCACCTTCGCCGAGGTCCGCGAGCGCTACCCCGACGACCTGAACGCCTGGCTCGCCGACCCGCATGCCCAGCCCTCGGGCGGCGGCGAGAGCTTCGCGGCGACCGCGACCCGTATCGAGGCCACCCGGGACAAGCTGGTGGCGGCGTACGCGGGCCGCACGGTCCTGCTGGTCTCCCACGTCACGCCGATCAAGACGTTCGTACGCCTGGCTCTGGGCGCCCCGCCCGAGTCCCTGTTCCGCATGGAGCTGTCGGCGGCCGCACTGTCCGCGGTGGCCTACTACGCGGACGGCAACGCGAGCGTACGGCTCTTCAACGACACGTCCCACCTGCGCTGAGTCCCGCTGCCTGGCGGGCAAGGCCTTCGATCCGCCCCCAGTCGCGGGCCACGAGGGCGTCCGCCGGGAGCATCCAAGTGCCGCCCACGCAGCCGACGTTGGGCAGCGCCAGATAGTCGGGGGCATTGGTCGGCCCGATGCCCCCGGTCGGACAGAACCGCGCCTGCGGCAACGGCCCCGCCAGCGACTTCAGATACGCCGTACCACCCGCAGCCTGCGCCGGGAAGAACTTCATCTCCCGCACCCCGCGCTCCAGCAGCGCCACCACCTCCGAGGTGGTGGACACCCCCGGCAGGAACGGCACCCCGGACGCCTTCATGGCCTCCAGCAGTACGTCCGTCCAGCCCGGGCTGACCAGGAAGCGCGCCCCGGCCGCCACCGAGTCCTTCACCTGCTCCGGCGTGATCACGGTCCCGGCCCCGATCACCGCGTCCGGTACCGCTTCGGCGATCGCCCGGATGGCATCCAGCGCGGCCGGCGTCCGCAGCGTCACCTCGATGACGGGCAGCCCGCCCGCCACCAGCGCCCGCGCCAGCGGAACGGCGTCGGCGGCGTCCTCGAGGACGACGACGGGCACGACGGGGGCAAGGTCGAGGAGCGATGAGGCAGCCATGGCGTCATCGTGCCCGTGCCATGCAGCATGCGCAAAGCTGATTGCACATGCTGCAACAGCTGCTATCGCTTAGTGGATCTCGTCCACCAGCACGTCGAGCATCCAGGCCTTCCCGGCCCCCCTCGGAGGCTCCACCTCCACCACGTAACCGAGCTCGCGCAGCGTCTCCACCAGCTCCGCCGGGCCCTTGGGTGCCGCGCCCGACGCCAGCAGGCTCCGTACGATCCGCCCCTTGGTCGCCTTGTTGAAGTGGCTGACCACCTTGCGGGTGGGCGCATGCAGCACCCGTACGCTCGCCGTCCGCCCGGCGACCTCGCCCTTAGGCTTCCAGGCGGCCGCGTACGCGGAGGACCGCAGATCCAGCACCAGTCCGTCCCCGGCGGCCTCGGGCATCACCTCGGCCATCGGCGCGCGCCAGTACGCGCCCAGCGCCCCGATCCCCGGCAGCTTCACACCCATCGAGCAGCGGTAGGAGGGGATGCGGTCGTTGACGCGCACCGCACCCCACAGACCGGAGAAGACGAGCAGGGAGCGGGTGGCGCGCTTCTTGGCGGCGGCGTCCAGGGAGGCCAGGTCGAGGGCGTCGTACAGCACACCCGTGTAGATCTCCCCGGCGGGCCGCGCCCCGGCGGTGCGCAACGCGGCGTTCTTCGCGACCTCGCTCCGCAGCCCCTCGCTCAGCCCGAGCACCTCCCGCGCCTTCTCCTCGTCCCCGGCACACAGCTCGACCAGTTCGCCGAGCACGGCCTCACGGGCGGGCGTGAGCCCCGGCAGCGACAGCGACTCCGTCTTCAGCGGGGCGCCACGGCCTGAGGACGCCTTGCCTTCGGAGGGAGGCAGCAGGACCAGCACGGAAGATCTCCTTCTGTTTGAGCTCCCGGACAGCGTACGGGGCCCGCTGTGCTTACCCTCGGCTGTATGCCCCGCCGCCACATCCGAGTGACCGGCGCCCCCGAAGCCCCCCTCCGGGCCGCCCTCACCGCGCTGCGCACCGAACTCGGCGTCTCCGAGAGCTACCCGCCCGAGGCGCTGGCGGAGGCCGAGCGATCGGCGAAGGCCCCCGCGGTCCCTTCGTACGACGCCACGGACATCCCCCTGTTCACCATCGACCCGCCCGCCTCCACCGACCTCGACCAGGCGATGCACCTGTCCCGGCAGGGCACCGGCTACCGGGTGTGGTACGCCATCGCGGACGTCGCGGCCTTCGTCGTACCCGGCGGGGCGCTGGACGCGGAGACCCACCGGCGGGTGACCACCCTGTACTTCCCGGACGAGCGGATCCCGCTGCACCCGGCGCTGCTCAGCGAGGGCGCCGCGAGCCTGCTGCCCGGCCAGGTCCGCCCGGCCGCTCTCTGGACGATCGACCTCGACGCGGGCGCCCGTACGCTCGCCGTCGACGTCCGCCGCGCCCTCGTCCGCAGCAGGGCCAGGCTGGACTACGCGGCCGTACAGAAGCAGATCGACGACAAGACGGCCGAGGAGCCGCTGGCGCTGCTCAAGGAGATCGGGGAGGCGCGGGAGCGGCTGGAGGTGGAGCGGGGCGGCATCTCGCTGAACGTCCCTGAACAGGAGATAGTCGAGCGCGACCACGCCTATGAGCTCAGCTACCGCGCCCCACTCCCGGCCGACGGCTGGAACGCTCAGGTCTCCCTGCTGACGGGGATGGCGGCCGCCGATCTCATGCTGTCGGCGGGCACGGGCATCCTGCGCACTCTGCCCGCCGCCCCGGATAGCGCCGTGGGCCGTCTGCGCCGCACCGCGCACGCCCTGCACATCGACTGGCCGCACCACGTCTCGTACGCCCAGCTCATCCGCTCCATCGACCCGCACCGCCCGCGCCACGCGGCCTTCCTCCAGGAGTGCACGACACTGCTGCGCGGCGCCGGCTACACCGTCTTCCGGGACGGCGCCCTCCCGCCCATCACCACACACGCCGCCGTGGCCGCCCCGTACGCCCACTGCACGGCACCGCTGCGGCGACTGGCCGACCGGTACGCCTCCGAGCTCTGCCTGGCGGCCGCCGCGGGCGAGCCCCCGCCCGACTGGGTACTGGCCGCCCTGGACGCGCTGCCGCACCAGATGGCCGACGGCAGCCGCCGCGCGGGCACGGTGGAGCGCGAGTGCGTCGACATCGTGGAGGCGGCGCTGCTGGCGGGCCGGGTGGGCGAGGTGTTCGACGGTTGCGTGGTGGACGTGGAGGAGCGTCAACCAGGCATTGGAACCGTCCAGTTGGAGTCCCCGGCGGTCATCGGCCGCATCGAGGGCGAACACCTGCCGCTGGGGGAGCGGCTGCGGGTGCGCCTCACGCAGGCGGATCCGGCCTCGGCGAAGGTGCGCTTCGCGCCTGCGTGAGAGTACGTCCGAGGGCTTGTACGAGGGTGTCGGCGTCGTCGGCGTGGAAGCGGACGAGGTGGATGTCACGCCGTCGGCCGAGGAAGGTGAAGTGGGCGACGGGCGCGGTGAGTTCGAGGGTGATGGTGGTCTGTGCGCCCACGGGGATGTCGAGTTCACCGTCGGCGCGTTGGTGGGTGGTGCGCAGCTCGCGGCGCACGGTCGCGATGCGGTCGAGCGGTATGCGCAGATCGACATGCACGGCGCGGCGGATGCGCAGCACGTCGGGGCCGAGCACGTGCGGCCGTACGACGGAGGCCGCGTGCACCCCGACGACGAACACGGTGGTGTAGATGTCGAGCACGAGGACCCCTCGATGCACGGCGGGGTAGTCACGCAGCAGCACGGACATCGTCAGCGTCTCGACGAGACACACGAAGGCGAACCCGAACATCACCGCGCCCTGCCCCCGCGCATACCCGAACACCCGCCCGCCGTCGGCCCCGTGCGTGCGCCGGGCCACCCACATCGCCAGGCTGGCGAGCAGCCGCAGCTCATGCCGGACGAGGACGTACGCCGCCGTCCTCACGACTGCTCCTCGGTGAGTATCCGCAGCGCGAGGCGGAGGGCTTCTGCCTGGGCGGGGGCGAAGTCCGCGTAGAAGGCGCGCATGAAGCTGTTGTCCCCATCGATCCTCACCTGGGGGACCAGTTCGCGGGGCGTGCAGTCGGCGAGGGTGCGGGCGGCCTCCGCCACGCGCGGGTCGGCCGGGTCGGCGTCGGCGAGGTCGTCGAGCAGGGCGTACGCCTTGAGTGCCCGGGCGATCCCCTCGGGGGAGCCGAGGGCGCCGCGCAGCAGATCCACCAGCCGCTCCCGGTCCTCCACGGCCGCCATGGTGTCGATCAGCGCGAGCATCTCGCGGTCCTTGACGGCCATGGGGGAGTCGGCCGCCACATGCGCCAAGTCCCCGAAGAGCGAGGCCAGTTCCGGCGAGACGGGCCCCTCGACGGTCAGCCCGCCCTCCGCCTCCAGCAGCGCCCGCAGCCGCGCCCGCCGCTCCCGGATCGCCGTCTCCTGCCGGGCCAGGTCCTCGTCGAGTTCGGTGAGCACCTCGACGAGGTCCTTCCCGGCGTCCTCCGCCAGCACGTCCCGCACCTCCGCGAGCCCCATCCCCAACTCGGTCAGCCGCCGAATCCGCGCCAGCACCACGGCATGCCGCAACGTGTAGTCCCGATACCCGTTGCCCAGCCGCTCGGGTTCCGGCAACAGTCCCTGATGGTGGTAATGCCGCACGGTCCGCGTGGTGACGCCGACGGCCGCGGCGAGTTCTCCGATCCGCATGGGATCAGTACAGAGGCTGACGTCGCGGCAGGGTCAAGCGGGCGGGTCGGCTCCTGACGACCATGGTGATCGTGTGCCACGATCGAGGGAACGGTTCCCGATCTCTTGGACAGGTGATCTTCCGATGTCCCAGTCTGGCGAGCGACCGAAGGAGGGGCGTGACATGACTGCCATGGCCCACGAGCCGCTCACGCAGGAAGAGGTCCTGCTGGAGGGCTTTCTCGCCCTGGACACACCGGAGGGTTTCCGGGCCGAGTTGATCGAGGGGGAGATCGTTGTGACGCCGCCGCCGGACGGGGAGCACGAGGACTACATCGAACTGATCGTGAACCAGGTGTACAGGCGGTCCCGGACCGACATGCAATTCTCCGGGAACAAGGGGCTGAAGCTGCAGAGCGGGGGTGGCTGCCCGAAGGACCGCGTGATCCCAGACGGTACGTTCGCTCCCAGGAAACTACGGCTCTACCGGCCGGCCGACTCCTGGATGCCCTGCGAGGGCGTCGCCCTGGTTCTGGAGGTAACCTCCACCAAGCCCAAGGCCGACCGTGAAGCCAAGCGGCGCTGCTACGCCCGCGGCGGAATCCCCCTCTACCTGCTCGTCGACCGAGAGGCATCCTCGATCACGCTGTTCAGCGACCCCGAGAAGGACGACTACCGCGAGCAGTGCACCCGTCCGCTCGGCAAACAGCTCACCCTCCCCGAACCCTTCGCCTTCGATCTGGAGACCACGGACTTTCTCTGAGCCGCCGACGCCTCTGCCCCTGCGAGCCGCCCTCGGCCTGGTGACCGCCCGCTTCAGCAGCCCGTCCAAGCCCGGGGAGGGGTCAACCCCCGACCGAAGCACCGAACCAGAGTTTCAGCGCTCGGTCGAGCGCCTTCCCGCCCTCGTCGTCCTCGTCCGCCGCCCAGGCGACGAAACCGTCCGGGCGCACCAGCAGCCCGGTGAGCCCCGCCCGGTCGGCGCAGGTGGCGGTGCGGATGTCCACCCGGTCGTCGTATCCCTCGGCGCGGGCGCGGAGTTTGGGGTCGTCGGTGAGGTCCAGAAGGAGGCCGTGCCCGGTGTGCAGGTGGTCGGCGAGGCGGGTGCCGTCGGAGAGTTCCAGGTCGGGGGCGCTGCGGCCGACGAGCGGGTGGTCGCCGGGCAGGTCGTAGCGCTGCCAGACGCCGGAGATCTTCTTGGCGAAGAACGTGGTGCCGGTGACCGTCCGCGACAGCTCGGTGATCACCTCGCGCAGGGCGCGCGCATGCGACTCGGGCCGCATCAGGGCGATCTGGGCCCGTGTCCAGTCGAGCACCCAGGCGCCGATCGGATGCCGTTCGGCGGTGTACGAGTCGAGCAGCCCCTCGGGCGCCCGTCCCCGCACCACGGCCGCGAGCTTCCAGCCCAGGTTCATCGCGTCCCCGATGCCGAGGTTCAGCCCCTGCCCGCCGAACGGCGAGTGCACATGCGCCGCATCGCCCGCAAGCAGCACCCGGCCCTTGCGATAGCTGCTCGCCTGACGGCAGTTGTCGGTGAACCGGGTCGCCGAGTGCACCGCGGTCACCGTGACCTCCACCCCGGTCACCCGGCGCAGGCTGCCCTCCAACTCCCGGGCGGTGATGGGCACTTCACGGTCGGCCGGCGGCCCGTCGAACTCGACGGTGAGGATCCGCCCCGGCATCGGCCCGTGCACGTACGTCCCCACGTCCGTCGTGTTCCACCCGGTCTTCAGCCCCTCCGCGCCGGTCATCTCCACCAGCGCCTGATATCCGGTGATCTCCGGGTCCGTCCCGGGAAAGTCGAACCCGGCGATCTTGCGCACCGTGCTGCGCCCGCCGTCGCAGCCGGCGAGCCAGCCGGCGCGGATCTTCTCCGTCGCGCCTGTCGCTCCCGTCGCTCCCGTCGCGGCATCGGCTACGTCGACGACCACGTGGTCGTCGTACATCTCGAACCCGGTCAGCTCGACGCCCCGGCGCACCTCCACCCCGAGCTCCTCCGCTCGCCCGGCGAGGATCCGCTCCAGCGTGGCCTGCGGGACGAAACCGACCCGCTCGGCGGGACCCGATCCGCCGAAGTCGGGGTCGGTCTCGTCCAGCAGCTCCCCGTGCAGCCAGATCCCGGCGAAGTGCCCGGCGAACCTGGGCGGCGGGGGTGCGTCCTCGTCCTCACCCCGCGCCCGCCGGAACTTCCGGAAGCCCTTCATCGCCTCCTCCTGCACCGCGGCCAGCGCGGGCAGTAACCCGCGGCGGTACAGCGCCTCTGCGGAGGGCAGGTTGATCGACCCCGCCTTGATCGTCTCGTCCACCTCCGCCAGCCGCTCCACGACCAGCACCCGCGCCCCGCCCAGCCGCAGCTCACAGCCGAGCAGCAGGCCTACGGGCCCGGCGCCGGCCACCACCACGTCGTACGTCGTCTTCGTGCTCATGGGGTTGTTCATGAGGTTGTCCATGAGTATGAGTGTAGTCACTAAAACTTTTTGTTCGCTATAGTTTTCTCATGTCAGGCGAACGTTCAGGTGAACACGCAGGTGAACGTGAAGACGAGCGCACGGATGCTGAACTGCCGCTGCGCGAGCGCAAGAAGAGGGAGACCCGGCAGCGGATCTCCGACATCGCGACGGGACTGTTCCAGGAGCGCGGCTTCGACGCGGTGACTGTGGCAGAGGTCGCCCGGGCCGCGGACGTGTCCGCCATGACCGTCTTCAACTACTTTCCGCGCAAGGAGGACCTCTACCTCGACCGCATCCCCGAGGCCGCCGCGACCTTCGCCGGCGCCGTCCGCGACCGCCGCCCCGACGAGACCCCGCTGGCCGCCCTGCGCCGCCTGGCACTCGAACTCCTCGACCAGGGCCACCCGTTGGCCGGGGTCAACGACCGCTTCCCGACCTTCTGGCGGGTCGTCATGGAGTCGCCCAGCCTGCGGGCCCGCGCCCGTGAGGGCCTGGAGGAGGTGGAGACGGCCCTGACGGAGGCGCTGGCGGAAGCATCCGTCGCCGACCCGCACCTGCTCGCGGCCCTGACCGTCGCCGCCTACCGTTCGGTCTACGTCACCACCGCCCGCCGCCTGCTCGCCGGAGAGCCGGCGGCCGAGCTGCTCGCGGACCACCGGGCACGCATCGAGGCGGTCTTCGACGTACTGGAGCGAATGGATCTATAGCGCCCCGTGCGGACCGGGGGGCATGGAAACGGGCCGGACTTTGTTGCACCCCGTACGACGAAGGAGACGTAGACCGACTGATGGGGGCGCCCGGTGAGCGAGCAGGCACTGTGGACCCGCGCGCGCCTGGGCCGCTGCGGACCGCCCCTCGACCTGCTCACCGCCCGCTTCCAGCGGCACGTCTACGCCCCGCACGCGCACGCCGAGTACACCATCGGCGTCTGCGTCGGGGGCTCCGAGGTCATCGACTACCGCGGCGGCCACATCCGCACCGGCCCCGGCTCGATCATCGTCCTCGACCCCGGCGAGATGCACACCGGCGGCCCCGACACCACCACCGACGGCTACGCCTACCGCGCCCTCTACGCCGACCCCGGCCTCCTCACCGACGGCACCCTCGGCGGCCTCCCGCACTTCCGCGAACCCGTGATCGACGACCCCGAGCTGGTCACCGCCCTCCGCCTCGCCCACACCGAACTCAGCGTCTGCCCGGACCCGCTGGAGGCGGAGTCCCGCCTCCCGTGGCTGCTGACGGCCCTGGCCCGCCGCCACTCCACGGCCCGCTCGGCCCCGGACGCGGTGCCGGGCGCCGACCGCATCGCTCTCGTGGTCCGCGACCGCCTGGCCGACGAACTCCTGGACCCCCCGTCCCTGGCCGACCTCGCGGCTGATTTGGATTTGTCCCGCTACCAACTCCTCCGAGCCTTCCGTACGACGATGGGGATACCGCCGTACGCCTGGCTGGCCCAGCACCGGGTGAGCCGGGCGCGCCCGCTGCTGGAGTCGGGCCTGCGCCCGGCCGAGGTGGCCACCCTGGTCGGCTTCGCGGACCAGGCCCACCTCACGCGCTGGTTCCGCCGCGTGCTGGGGGTGACCCCGGCGGCGTACCGCAACAGCGTTCAAGACGCCAGGTAGCCGGTGAGCCGATGCTGTCCGCATGACTGCACGCGGCTGGTTCCTGTTCTCCCTGATGGGAGTGATCTGGGGCATTCCTTACCTGATGATCAAGGTAGCGGTGGACGCCCCCCTGTCCCCATCGATGGTGGTCTTCACGCGCTGCGCCCTGGGCGCGCTCCTCCTGCTCCCCTTCGCGATACGACAGGGCGGCCTGATCCGCACGGTCCGCACCCACTGGCTGCCGATGCTGGCCTTCGCGTGCATAGAGATCATCGGCCCGTGGTTCACGCTCACCGACGCGGAACGGCACCTGTCGAGCTCCACGGCGGGCCTGCTGATCGCGGGCGTGCCGATCGTGGGCGTGGTGCTGGCCCGCTTCTTCGGCGACACGGAGCGCCTGGGCGTACGGCGGATGACGGGCCTCGGACTGGGCCTGGCGGGCGTAGCCGTACTGACCGTCCCGCACCTGACCGGCGGCGACGCCCGCTCCCTCGGGGAAGTCATGCTGACGGTGCTGGGCTACGCGACGGCACCACTGATCGCGGCACGCCGCCTGAAGGACGTCCCGACCCTGCAACTGACGGCCCCGTGCCTGGCACTGGCGGCGCTGGTCTACGCAACCCCGGCGGCGGCGACCTGGCCGTCATCCGTCCCCTCCGCCTCGGTCCTGACGGCCCTGATCGCCCTGGGAGCGATCTGCACGGCACTCGCATTCGTGGCCTTCCTGGAACTGATCAAGGAGGTCGGCCCGACCCGCGCGACGGTGTTCACGTACGTCAACCCGGCGGTAGCGGTAGCAGCGGGAGCGCTGTTCCTCGACGAGCCCTTCACCGCCGGCATAGCGATCGCCTTCACCCTCATCCTGGCGGGCTCGGTCCTGGCGACGGCGGCCTCCGGTCCGGCGAAGGGCGGACGCCCGGTAGCATGGTCGACACGGCAGACGAGCCGGGCGGACGGCCGCGTGGAGTCCCCTTGAGGGGCTTCCCGAGGAACGTCCGGGCTCCACAGGGCAGGGTGGTGGCTAACGGCCACCCGGGGTGACCCGCGGGACAGTGCCACAGAAAACAAACCGCCCAGCACTCAGGTGCTGGGTAAGGGTGAAACGGCGGTGTAAGAGACCACCAGTGCCCAGGGTGACCTGGGCAGCTAGGTAAACCCCACCCGGAGCAAGGTCAAAAGGAGCGCGGTAACACGCGCTCTGCGCGGACGTTCGAGGGCTGCCCGCCCGAGTCCGCGGGTAGACCGCACGAGGCCGGTGGCAACACCGGTCCTAGATGGATGGCCGTCTCCCCGGCCGCCGCGAGGCGGCCGGGTGACAGAACCCGGCGTATAGCCCGACTCGTCTGCCGCTTCGCGTTTCTGTAGGTCAGATGCCATGTTTAGCGCTTGAACAAACCCGGCCTCGGGTGCGAGCGCACGGCGGGGTCACTGAGAATCCTGCCTCGTCCTCGAACGCGATGTAGGCCCCCAGCGCCGCCGCGGTCATTCCGCCCGCGGCCACACGTCCTTCTTCCGCAAACCCACCGTCTGCTCGTCGCGTTCCAGTGCGCGGTGGGCCGGAGACTGCCAGGACCAGCCATGCCGGTGCAGCAGCCGCAAGACGGCCGCTGAGGAGCAGTTGATGCCGAGCTTCCAGGCGATCGGCGCTCTGACCCGTGCCAGGGGCCACCGCTGGTCCTCCCAGCCGTGCTCGGCCGGCCAGTGGGCCGACTCCTTCTCCAACTCGGCGAACTGGCCGTCGGACACCTTGGGAAGTTTCGCCGTCCCGGTGGAGGCGAGGGCGTCCATCCCGCCCTCCTGTCAGGCATGACGCCAGTGTTCCACCGACCGCTCACTCACCCGTAGATCCTTCGCGATCACCGCGGTCCTCTCACCGCGCGCGAACCGCTCGTCGGCCTGGTACCGGATCCGCCGCTCGACGGTCAGCCCGCCACCCTGCGCGTACCGCGTGCCACCGACCTACCGCAGGGACCAGCATCCGACAACAGTCCGACGAGATCAGTAACTGTCGCAGGCGCACCTTCGGGAAAAGTGTCTACCCGGTCGTGAAAGAGCTGGCCGCCGACGGGGTGCCTGTTTCTCGTGCCGGGGTCCTCAAGCTCCTACTATCGCTGGCTTGATCAGCCGAGGTCCCCTGCCGCATTCGAAGAGGCGTGCCGCGCGAACGTCCTGTTCGATGCCCACCGTGACGACCCGGAGTGCAGCTACCGGTTCCTGGCGGACGAAGTCCGCGCCGCAGGGGTCGGCATGACGGACCGGACCGTGTGGCGGATCTGCCGGGACAGTCGCTGGTGGAGCGTGTTCCGAAAGAGGCGAGGCCGGATCAAGAAGGCCGACCCGCCGGTGCCAGATGACCTCGTCCATCGTGACTCCAATGCGGCCGGACCGAACCGTCTGCGGCTCGCGGACATTACCGATATTCCGCAGCATAAGGGAAGTTGCATCTAAGTGCGCTCCAGTCCTCATCTCGCATGATTGTTAACCGATGTCGACATGAGGGGCCTGTTGCTGAGTTCGTCGTTTCGGTACCGCCGTCCGAGCGAGACGTGCCGTGCGAGGGTCTCTCGACGGAACTGCGTTACGTACGACGACCCTCCGGCGAGGCTCATCGCCATGGCACCTGAAAAGAGCCCTAGTTGGGTCCCGCCGCCGTGCATTCCTCCTTGTGGCGAGCGCCGTTGGCCCTGCGTTGTAGCGTGTCCGCGTGGTAGAAATCTGATGCTGTTCCTACGCTCTGACCGCCTTCGCCGACCAGTTGCCCTCGAACGTTAGGAGCCCTTGGCCGTGCCACCTACTTTGTATCGAGACACTGGTTACACGCTCCGGCACCTGATCGAGAACATCGAAGGCGGCAGTATCGGACTCCCAGACATCCAGCGCCCGTTCGTTTGGTCCGCGGCGAAGACCCGCGATCTCTTCGACTCGATGTATCGGGGTTACCCAATCGGCACCCTGATGTTTTGGGAGACCGGCGCTGAGGTGGGGACGCGGCAGATCGGAACGGAAGCCGGCGATCGAACACCCCAGCTGCTGGTCGTTGACGGGCAGCAGCGGCTCACCGCCCTGTTCGCTGTCCTCACCGGGCGTAAGATCGTCACTAAGTCTTTCGACGAGATCAACGTTCGAATCGCGTTCCACCCGGAGGACCAGACGTTCGAGGTCACGGACGCAGCGATCGAGCGTGACGCTCACTTCATTCCGGACATCACCGCGCTGTGGGCCCAAGGCGGTTACAAGTCCACCGTCCGGCAATTCTTCCAACGGCTCGAACAGGCCAGCAGACAGCCTTTGTCGGACGCTGCCAAGGATGAGCTCGAAGAACGCATAGACAGGGTCCGGGACCTGCATGAGTTTCGCTTCCAGGTTGTGGAGCTGGGGGCTTCGGCCGACGAGGAGCAGGTCGCCGACATCTTCGTGCGCATCAACTCCGAAGGCGTGAAGCTCAACCAGTCCGACTTCATCCTCACCCTGATGTCAGTGCACTGGGAGAAGGGGCGCCGCCAGCTCGAAGACTTCAGTCGGCGCGCGGTGATCGCAGGACTCCCCGGTCCGAGCCCTCGGAACGCCTTTCTGGATCCCAGCCCGGACCAACTGCTGCGCGTAGCCGTAGCTGTTGCTTTCCGGCGCGCCCGGCTGCAGCACGTCTATAGCGTCCTACGAGGAAAGGACCTCGAAACCGGCAAGGTCACCGCCGCTCGACGGCAGGAGCAGTTCGACCGGCTCGCCCAAGCACACACGAAGGTTCTGGACCTGACGAGCTGGCACGAGTTCTTCCAGTGCGTCACGGCGGCTGGGTTCCGCAGTCGCAAGATGATCACCTCCGACAACGCCCTGCTGTACAGCTACACGATCTGGCTGATCGGACGCCACGATTTCGGGCTGACGGCCGATGAACTCCGTCCCGTGATCGGCCGGTGGTTCTTCATGGCGCACACCACCGGCCGGTACTCCAACTCGCCGGAATCACAGATGGAGTTCGACCTGGGACGCATTGGCAGTCTGCCGCCAGGTGACGGCCGAGCCTTCACCGCAGAACTCGACCGGATCATCGCAGCGAACTTCACCGGCGACTACTGGGACATCTCCCTGCCGAACCGGTTGGACACATCCTCGTCGCGTTCACCGGTGCTGTTTGCCTATCAGGCGGCGCTCAACATCCTTGACGCCGAAATGCTCTTCGGTGACCAACGAATCCGTGATCTGCTGGACCCCTCAGTCAAACCGGCCAAGGCTGTCGACCGGGACAACCTGTTCCACCGCAAGACACTCGCCAGACTGGGTATCACCGACCGGCGCCAGGTCAATGCCATCGCCAACATGGCCTACGTGACGTGGCCGGCAGGCGAGCAGTCCAACGCCGACGCACCACATGACTACTGGCCGAGAATCACGGACGCGATGGGCCCAGAGGCGCTCAAGCGGCAGGTACGGTGGCACGCGCTCCCAGTCGGCTGGGAGCAGCTCGACTATTTCACCTTCCTGGAACGGCGGCGCCAGCTGATCGCCAAGGTCGTGCGGGAAGCGTTCGAAACCCTCACGGGGGAACGCCCTGCGTACGTCCCGACCACCCCGGCCGACATGATCGCCGCCGGCGAGTCCCAGGGTACCGAGTTCAAGGCAAGCGCCCGCTGGAACGTGCACACCCAGCAGGCCGACAAGTCCCTCCGGCACAACATCGTCAAGGCCGTCTGCGGCTTCCTGAACGGCGAGGGCGGAAACCTGTATATCGGCGTTGCCGACGATGGGACCGTCCTCGGCATCGAGAACGACCTCGCCACTCTGGAGTCGCAGGCCAGCGCTGACGGGTACGAGCTCTTCGTACGCCAACTCCTCGACAGCAGCCTGTCGACCCCGACAGCGACCACCGTCCGCGTACGCTTCCCCGAAATTTCCGGCAACGTCGTCTGTCAGATCAGCGTTGCCGCGGCAGGTAGGCCGGTGTTCGCCAAGCCCGCCAAGGGCGGCAACGACGCCACCGACTTCTGGGTCCGGGTCGGCAACGCCACCAAGCAACTCCACGGCGATGACCTCCTGCGCTACCAGGAGGAACACTGGGGATAAGCAGGGCGGTTCAATGCCCCGCGAGCGTTGGTCGTGCGCATGGTTGGAAGTCCGTTCAGAGGACCTGGCGAGACTCAACAGCCGGCACCTCGATCTTGTTCCACTTCGAGGTGCCGGGCAAGCCGACGTCGCCCAAGGAGGATCCTCAAGGCGCGGCCGAGGAGGCACGGAGCAAGGAGCGCGCGTCGCAGTGTCCGGCCCTTGAAATCGCTTAGACGTCGCGGAACTTGTCCGAGCCGCGGCGCTGCGGGTTCGCGCCGGAGGTAAGCAGCCCCGACTGGCCGTCCAGCTCGGCGACCGGGCGCCCCTCGGTGTAGCTGTCCGCGGAGGGTCGACGATCCAGCCGTCCGCGTCTACGGGGTCCGGATCCATCACGCGATTCCCGTATTCGGGACGATATCCCATATGTGAACGAAACCCCGGGTGTGGACGTGGCCGAGCGCGATCGCCCGTCGCTGAAGTTGTGGTCGGCCGGGGCCTGGCGGCACGCGCGGGTCATGGCGCGGCAGAACTGGGCGGACGGCAGCGTGCGCTACCAGGTCGAAGTGGACCTGCGCGGCGACACGAGGGTCACGATCCGCACATACCAGTAGCCACAGCCCGGGTTTAGGAAGGGGCGCGCGAGCAGCTCGGAGCCGTCCAGGAAGGCCGGCAAGGGGTACCAGGGGGAGATCCCGTCGGACGTAGGAGAGACTGTCAGCGCGCCAGTCTGAGGCGCGCCGTCTCTGCAGCATGGGACGCGGCTTCGATCAGCCCGAGTTCGCCGGCGAGCGTCGACACGAACGCATCGACCGCCTCGATGGCGCGGCCCTCCATGGTGTCGGGCTCAGCGAAGTACGCCGCGAACTCTCCGGCACCGATGGTCGCCAGCGCGAGCCGACGCGCCTGGTAGTCGACCCACATCTGCCGATAGACGCCGCGCACCCGGTCGAGCTCCGGTTCGTCGATCTCCTCGTGCCGAAGGCGGCGGATCGTCTGCTGTTTGGCCTTCCACATCGCGATGTGGTGCTGGACGGGGACGGGCCCGAACGGGCCGGGCATGGCTCGTTCGATCCTCGGCATGCCGGGCTGGATTGGCCAGGGCGAGTACAACTCCGTGAGGACCGCCGCCAGCCTATCCACGTCGATCCGCCCGGTCCGCTCGCCCTCCTCGAGGATGAGCTGAGCGGTGCGCCGTTGCTTGACCGTGGCTGAGGGGTGGGCGAGTTGCTCGACGATGGCGCGGACGTTCTCGCGTCGCCTCACGGCGGTCGTCTGGCCAGTGGCCCGCGCATGGGTCCGCAAGGCCCGGCGCGCCTGCGGGGTGAGGACCACAGTGTCGTCGATCAGCCACAGGTACAGCACGACGCGGACCAGCGAGCGTTGCGGGATTCGCCCAAGCGGGGAGCGCTCGCGAGCCTCCAGAAGTCTGGCGAACAACTCGCGTTGCTCGCGGGAAAAGACCCGCGGGTCGCTGCCGTGCGCGCTGGTCTTGCGCGGCTCAGGGTTAGCGAGCAGCCCGTCCTCGACCCAGGAAGTCACCATCCTGGGACTGGCCTTCACCCCCAGAGCGAGAGCGTCGGCGACCAGATCCGCCGCAGTCCCCTCGACCCACGGGGCGACCCGATTCTCGTTCATGGCGCCGAACTTACATCGAGATTCGAGCTCCGTGAGCTGCATTCAGCGGACGTCAGCCACAAGGCTTGGGGCCAGCAGATACTGCGCCCCGCACCGGATCCCTGGCAGGAACAAGCGGTGCGGGGGCAGCCGACTCATCCCCTGAACGGAGACCGTCGTGTCCCACCGTACGCACCGCCCCGACCTGAAGCGGCGACGCGGCCGCCATCATCTTGTCCAGGGCCTCGGGCAAGCAGCGTTCTATGCCGCTTCCGCCACGTTGGCCGGCGGGCTGGCCCGTGAGCTGCTCCACCTGGTCCATCTGTCTGTCTCCTCGTGCTGACCTGAGCCGGGGAACTGCCGCGCCCGGATCCCACCGGGCGCGGCAGAGACGGCGCGCGCTACAGGTAGACGTTCTGCAACTCCGCGGCCAGGACGTCGCCGGCGAGCGGCGTGTCCGTGAGGAACGCACGGACAGGGCGGCCGTCGACCTCGAGCGGGACGACGGAACCAGCCGGGGCGGAGCTGCGGAAGCGGATGACGCGGGCGCCGAACAGAGCGCGGGAGTTCGTCACCACGTAGGTGCGGACGACGTCAGCCATGGGGTGGCCTCTCGAGCGGGGCGGGCGAGCCCCGTGTGGGCCGCCCTGTAACCCTTCCCGCGTTCTCAAGGCCGGTCGGACAGCAGCTTGGGGGGCATCCGCCCCAAGCGGGGACCGGCGGAGCTCAGGCAGCGGTGTCGACGTCCTCGCGGGCCAGGGGGACGGCGCCCTTCGCGGACTTGAGGGCCTGCCGGGCGGCGACGATATCCGCGCCCTTGATTCCGTGCCACGCGCAGCGCTCCAACCACGAATGCCCCTGCACGGCCGCTGCGGCGCTTCGCAGCGCCTCGTACAGCCGGTCCCCGTACTCAGCGGCCTTGCGCTGGGCGTCGCGCAGGTCGCTGGGGAAGTCGTGCGGGTCGAACGGGGCCGGTTCGGTCGCGGTCGACTCGGAGGCGCTGGGGTCCTTCGCGGCGGGGGCAGGGGTGGGTGTGCTCACCCTTCGGAGCCTAGTTCGAGTCGCTAACAGTGCTCCGGCTCCGGCTCGTTCCGCATCGCCTCGGCGCGCGCCAGGGCGGCGGACACGGCTTCGCCCGGCGGATGGGCGTCAATGCGCTTTCAGACGGCACTGGAGTCTCGCCGGTGAGTAATAGGGCTCCCAATCAACTGCTGGCCGGCTGACCGAGACGCTCCAACAGGCCCTGAGCAGAGACGATTTCGTCTTCCTCCTGACCGGCACGTGTCGACTAGCAGTAGCGAGATCTGTTGTCCGGATCCCGAAACCCCCGTACGGCCTTGCAGCAGCAGATCCCAGCGGGTCGGATCGAGGTGTGGGCGGCGACGAGCTCGGCAAGTTCTTCCATGAAGCATGTTGCCGGGTTCGGAACGTCGATCCGTCCTCGGTTCGGCTGTGGTACAACGCACCGTAATCACCGCGCTGTTCAGGTACCAGGTCAGGCTCAACGGGGACATCACGAGCCCATCACCCATCGGCACACCGCACCGCTTCAGTAGGCTCGTGCAACTAACACCGGATTGCGACGGACACGAATCGGGCCGCATCCGAATTCGGTGGGCATGAGCGGCGGCCTCGACGGCACTCCTCGAGATGCAGCCCGGGTGAGGGAAGCGCACGATGATAGTTAGGGCACCCTCCCCGGAGGTGATCAGAATGCGACGTGTGCTCACCGCCGCAGCGGCACTGGCCCTTCCAATTTCCCTTGCAGGAGCACCGCCTGTAGCGGCATCGCACAGCATCCCTGCGACCGCAGTGACCAGCATCCAGGCCGCACACAAGTTGAAGAACCCAACAAACCTTGTGACCCAAGGACCGGACGACGTATGCAACTACACCGATAGTCGACCGAGCCTTCGCCTAGGGGCATCCGGGCCGGCAGTCCAACAAGCCCAGTGCTACCTGAATCAGGCCATAGGCGCAGGCCTGGACGAGGACGGAGACTTCGGCCAAGTCACAAAATCCGCAACAGTGGACTTCCAAAGATGTGCCGACATCATCGTCGATGGGCGCATCGGAGCCCAGACCTGGTCGTTCCTTTCCTTCTGGGCCAACGCGCCAGATGCTCCCTTCTGTTGACGTCCCCGGCCGAAGCGGGCGCCTTCTTCAGCGCCAGGACAGCGCGACCGCAGCCGGGGGAGACGGTCGGCCGCACTGGGGCGCCCCACCCGAAGTCAGAGGTGGATGACGGTAATAGCCGTCGCTCAAGTGACGAGCTTTTGACGGCGGGGGTATTTCTCGTGGTTCGGGGAGTCGGCCTGGTTAGAGCCTTGGTAAAGCTATCCGCGCTCTTCGCAAGGAAGGTGGGTCCAGTGACTGTCCGTCTTCGAAGGCTGGCATCTTGCCTTGCGGTGGCAATGACCACGGCTCTTTTGGTTCCTGTTGATTCAGTAGGCGCTGCACCGAGTCAGCGCCCGATCGCGACCTTCCGGGTTTCCGCGACCAAGGGGTGGCAGGATACGGGGTTCAAGCTAGAGGAAGGCGATACCTACACTATCTCCTACCTGGGTGGTGGCTGGACGGTAGACTACCGATCTTTCCAAAGAGTTGGGGCCAGTGGCTACGTGCCGTCGGTAGACAGTCAGATCTACCAAGGATGCAAACTAAACGATCACGTCCCCTATGGGGCGTTGTACGCAGGGGAAGCAGCGGGTGGCGACACTGCTATACCGGTGGCTCAAGGGAAGATCCTTCATGCATCGCAGTCCGGTTCAGTGTATCTGCGCATCAATGACGATGATCGATGCTTGGCGGACAATGCAGGGTCGATAAGGGTCAAACTGTTCAGAGGGATTCCCGCAACAGTGCTGACCGATCCATTCCGCCGCGACTCTGGTGAAGATCAAGCGCCGTATCATGTCGTTCAGGGATACCACAATACGGAAGGAGGGTGCGTGATTGGGAGAGGTCCTGATCACTGCCAGAACCAGCTATTTGCCGTCGACCTAGAGCCGACTGAGGGTACGGCAGTTTCATCGAATATGTATTCTCCGGCACCCGGAACCGTCAGGTGGCAAGATGCGGGAACTGGATGCCTTGGGATGGACCTGGCCGACGGTGGGAATCTCACCGTCTGCCACATGTCCTCATTCGATGTTGACATCGGCGCCTCAGTACAACGAAACGAGTTGCTGGGCCTGCGGCGCACACCTTGGGTGCACCTCAGTGTCGACGACCGCAGATCCGGCAAGCCGTATCGGCCCGTGCCTCTGACGGCCGCTGCGAGCGGATGGGACCACACCTTGGACGGTGCATCTCTGACTCCTGGGCATGAGGACGGGACTAGCGGCGTGGAAACCGTTCAGTGGGGTGGGCATTCCTACCGCGTGAGGTACGAGGAGTGGGTGGGTCTGGAAGGACCTTGATCTCCTGGTAGCGAATTGCGGTCCGGTCGGCAATTCCCACACCCCGTCAGGCGCTGAGCCGTAATAGCGCACGGTCATAGAAGCCCACCTAATCGGTATCGGTCAGCAGCCCGTGGGATGGCGGCAAGGAAACGTGTTGGCACTGATATCTGGGGCCGTTCTGCTGCTGGGTGATCTCGCGCAGCCTGAGAGTTCGTGACCTCGCACCCTCCGCCTACGGCAATCTTGTGACAGCACATCAATCGCACCATGGGAGCTGGGCGGAATGATCACGGGCGGCCTTACCGAGGCGAGTCTCAGAGCACTGGCCGGAGTTCGTTCCTACGAGCGCGGACTCGGCTACCTCGACGCCGTCTCCGGAGTCGAGGTCGGCGACGGCTGGGTCACCGCGACCGTGCACGGCACGGAGCGCTACGAGGTGGAGCTGACGCTCGACGATCCCGACGGGCTCTCCGGCGAGTGCGACTGCCCCTACGGCCTGGAGGGCAACTTCTGCAAGCACTTGGTTGCGCTCGGGCTGACGGTTCTGGCTCAGCGGGAGAGCCTGCCGCAGCAGCGCAAGGCGGCCCGGACCCGCATGCAGGACCTCGACGCGTGGCTGTCCACCCTGTCCAAGGACGAGTTGCTCGCCCTGGTGCGCGAACTGGTCGGTGAGGACCGGCAGTTGCGGCACCGCCTGGAGCTGCGGGCGGCAAGCGCCCGCGGGGACCTTGCCGGGATCCGGGCCCGCATCCGTGAACTCCTCGACATCGGCCCGTTCGCCCGCTACGGATACGTCGAGTACGCCGACGCCCGCGCCTACGCCGACCAGGCCGGGCAGGTGGTGTCCGCGATCGGCGCGCTCACCCGCTCCGGCCGGGCAGCCGACGCGATCACCGTGGCGCGTGAGGCGATGAGGCTGCTGGCCGACGCCACGGACAGCGTCGACGACTCCGACGGCTGGCTCGGCCAGGTCGGTGACGGTCTCGCCGACGCCCATCTCGAAGCGTGCCGCGCGGCACGCCCGGACCCGGAGGAACTCGCGCGCTGGCTGGTCGGTCACGCGCTCGGCGAATTCGACGACGGCCTCATCGACATCGATCCGCTCGACTACGAGGACGTCCTAGGCGGATGGGGGATGTCCGCCCTGCGTGAGCTGGCGGTCGAGGCATGGCGGGGCAACCGCAAGGGCTGGGCCGAGAAGTCCCTGATGGAACGACTGGCCAAGGAGGGCGGTGACGTCGACACGGTGATCGCCGTGCACGCGGCCGACCTCGCGGCGAACGGCCACACGCACCTGGTCATCGCCGGCGAACTGGACGGCGCCGGGCGTGCCGAGGAGTCGCTGCGCTGGGCGGAACGCGGCATCCAGGAGTCGCGCGACCTCGCCGCCGTGGACACCGCCCTCGTCGACTACCTCTACGACCGCTACACGCGGACGTCGCGACTTTCCGACGCCGTCGCCCTGCGCCGCGACCACTTCCGCGCCCGCCGCACCCTGCTCACGTACCGGCAACTACGCGTCGCAGCGCGGGCGACCGACTCCTGGCCGGCCGAGCGCGAAGGCGCCCTCACCCTGCTGCGGACCGACGCCGAGCAGCAGCGTCAGGGATGGTACGGCGGTCCGGTCCTCGTCGACGCCCTGCTCGACGACGAGGACGTCGACGCAGCCTGGCAGGCCGCCACCGACACCGGCGCCGACGATCGACAGTGGCTCACCCTCGCCGACCAGGCACGCGCCCACCGTCCCGCCGACGCACTCGACATCTACCTGCGCCTGGCCGAACCACTCACCAAACAGACCGGCAACCCGGTCTACGAGCGGCTCGTCAGTCTGCTCTTGAGCATCCGCGACTGCCACCGACGCTTGGGGACACCGGACGAGTTCGCCGTGTACGTCACTGCGCTGCGCGCAGCCCACAAGCGCAAGCGGAATCTGATGCGGCTGATGGAGAAGGAGGGGTTGTGAGTCGGAGCGGTGCCGTGACCCGCTCGCCTCGCGCTCCATCTCCTCGTGCACGCGATGCGTACGGCGTTCGGTCACATTGCGCGAGCGCGCCAACAATGGCGAGGAGTGCAGTCGGGTCGTCTTGCCCTGAACCGAGCCCGTTCCGCCGGCAAGCGGACCTCGCTCGACCGACGAGTTGGAGCCGAAGCTGGACGAGATCGGGGCAACGGAGCCCATCATCTGTCGTGAGGCCGGCACAGGTTCGGCACAAGCGCACCGCTGACAGCTGAAGACGGGCGGTTCGGAGGCGGAGGAGACCGGGCACGGCGTCTGCTACCGCCACTGCGACCACCGGTACGACTGTCAGTACCGCCAGGTACCCTCGAACACATCGTCAACGCGGCCCGACGGGCTTCCGCTCCACCCCGGTGGAGTCTCGAAGGACATGCCCCCACCCGCACGAGTCTTTTCGTGCTGCCTGGGGGAAGTCCTTGCTGTTCCGCGCGTCCGCGAAAACGGTCGCCGTCATGGCACTCGACGGTTCGCTGTTCCTGCACCTCACCGACAATTTCGTCCACATGCATGGCTATCGGCCCGGCGCCTCGGAGGCGCGTTCATGGGAGCGCAGCATCCCCATCCTGGCCGCCGCACTCAACGACGCCGGCCTGGGCGACGTGGAGGTCATGCTGGAGTACTCGCTCCCGTTGAACAGCAAGCGTGCAGACGTCGTGCTCGCCGGAGTGCACCCGGTCACGGGCGAACCGTCGTACGTTGTCGTGGAACTGAAGCAGTGGAGCCAGGCGCTGCCCCACGAGGACGACCCCACCCTCTGCCATGTCGACGCCTATGCCCATCCGGTCCTCAACCCCATCGAGCAGGTCCGCCGCTACTGCGAATACCTCGTCAATTTCAACGGGGCCGTGTCCGAACACGAGCACCGGGTGGCCGGAGTGGCATATCTGCACAACGCCACCGAGTTCGGTGTGACCGGGCTGCGGGAGATCGAGCGCGACGGCAACGGCCTGCTCTTCACCGCGGAACGCCGCGGCGCCTTCCTCGACCACCTTCGTACGAGGCTGAGCGGCAAGCACCCGGGGGCCCGGGCGGCGGATGAACTCCACGCAGGTGCCACAGTGCCCTCGAAGCAGCTCATGTCCGTGGCGGCTGAGGAGGTGCGCGAGCGCACACAGTTCGTCCTCCTCGACGAGCAGCAGGTGGCGTACCGCATGGTGCTCAACGCGGTGGAGAAGGCGAAGCGCGCCGATCGCAAGGAGGTCGTCATCGTCACGGGCGGCCCCGGCACCGGCAAGAGCGTGATCGCTCTCCAACTGCTCGGCGAGCTCTACCGGCGCGGGGTTCCGGCACTGCATGCCACCGGCTCGCAGTCGTTCACGAAGACGATGAGGAAGGTCGCCGGAGCCCGCAAGCGGGAAGTCCAGGACCTGTTCAAGTACTTCAACAGTTTCATGACGGCCGAGAAGAACAGCCTGGGTGCCCTGATCTGCGACGAGGCACACCGCATTCGGGAGACCTCGGCCAACCGCTACACGCGCGCCGCGCACCGTACCGGCAGGGCACAGATCGACGAACTCATCGACGTCGCCTACGTGCCCGTCTTCTTCCTCGACGAGCACCAGGTCGTCCGCCCCGGCGAGATGGGCACCGTGGCCGAGATCAAGGCGGCAGCAGCGAAGCGGGGCATCCCTTGCACTGTCGTCCCGCTGGACAGCCAGTTCCGCTGCGGCGGCAGTGACGCTTACCTGCGCTGGGTGGTCCACCTCCTCGGCCTGGAGCCGGGCGGCCCGGTCGAGTGGGAACCCGACGACCGAATGCAGTTGTTGGTCGCCGACAGCCCGCAGGAGATGGAAGCCTTCCTCGAAGCTCGCCGGGCCCAGGGCTACGGCGCCCGTATGTCTGCGGGCTACTGCTGGCGCTGGTCCCCGGAACCCAAGCCTGGCGACCCGCTCCCGCCCGACGTCGTTATCGGCGACTGGGCCCGCCCCTGGAACCTGCGCGGTGACCGCTCCGTCTCCGGCGCACCCCCGTCTGCGCTGTGGGCCACCGACCCGGCGGGCTTCGGACAGGTCGGCTGCGTCTACACCGCCCAGGGCTTCGAGTACGACTGGTCCGGCGTCATCATCGGCCCTGACCTGGTGTGGCGTGGCGACCGCTGGGTGACGGACCGTACGGCGTCCAAGGATCCGGTGTTCAAGCGCTCGACGCCAGATGCAGACGTGGACCGCCTGATCCGCAACACATACAAGGTGCTCCTGACCCGTGGAATGGTCGGCACGGTCGTCTACTCCACGGACCGGGAGACCCAGGAGAAGCTACGAGAACTGGTGGGTGCCGGGCGGCGCGTGGCTGTCACGGCGTGAACGACCAGTCTGAACCCGCAGTCTTTCGCCAACTTGCCGCTGACATGCCATGAGTTGGCGGGAGGAACTCGCGTGAGCTGCCGCGCTCCCTAAGATCACCCGTACCAATTGCGGCCCGACGGGCTTCCTCTACGCGAGGACACGCCCCCACCCGCACGAGTCACTCGTGCCCTGGGGGAACCACCTCGTGTCCATGCTCCTGCTGAGGCTGTCTGCGCAGGACCTGCTCACTCTGAATTCGAGGCGGCGGATGGTGCCGCATCTCGCCGCCAGATACCGGTACTTCCGAGGGCGCGATGTGTCCGATACAGACATGGGCGCGATCGAAGGACCCGGCCACCCCGCGCCCCCGTTGCCAGGGACACGGGATGCGTTCCCTCAACCAAGCTGAGTGAGGACCGGGTTAACCCCAGGCGCCGCCGCATCCGCCGGTGGCAAGGCCGTCGGGTAGACGCGGACGTCACTCAGGCGGCCGTTGGCGTACTCGCCGTAGGTGCCCTGGAAGAGGCGGCGGCCGAGTTGGACCGGGCCGGCGGCGTTCCAGGTTGTGCCGGCGTAGGTCTTGGTGGCGGACAGGCGGCCGTTGACGTAGAGGAGCAGTTGGTCCGCGTCGGCGTCGTAGACCCCGACGAGATGCGTCCACTTGCCTGCCACGGCCTTGGCGCCGTAGGCCGCGGTGAAGGCCGTGCTGGTGGTGTCGTCGTCGTGGCGGCCGAAGGCCCAGACACCGGCGCCGGAGGAGTAGTAGAGCTGGAAGCCGTTGGCCGCGCCGACGGACGGGTCGTCGGACTGGGATACGAAGGTCGAGTTGGTACTCGAGAGGGAGTTCAGCTTGACCCAGGCCGAGACGGTGAAGCTGCCGCTGGTGTCGACGCCGGGGCCGGTTGTGGCGGCGTAGGCGGTGCTGCCGTTCAGGTTCAGGACCGTGCCGCGGTCGGCGTCCGTGGTCCAGGAGGCGCCGCCTGTCAGCGTGGCGGGGGCGTTGCCGGTCGGGTCGGACGCTGTGGTGCCGGTGCCGTCGGCCAGGTTCCATCGGTGGGTCGTCGTGTCCGTCACCGTGCCCAGGGAGACGGCGTCCGCGAAGGTGGCGGTCGTACCGGAGGGAGCGGTCCCCGGATACTCGGTCAGCTGGCCGGCGGTGTCCGTGGCGTACAGGTCGGGCTTGCCGTCCGGGCCGCCGGTGGCGCTGTTGACGTCGCCGGGGGAGGCGACGGTCGGGTAGTCGCGCTTGCGCAGGACCATCGACAGGGCCGTGGCGGGGTGCGTGTTCCAGCCCGCTGTGGCACTGCTCGTCCAGTTCTGGGCGGCGGAGTTGTTGCAGGTGTAGAGGCGGACCTGGGTGCCGTTGGTCGTGCTCGCGCCCGGGTTGTCCACGCACTTGCCGGACTGCGGGTTGACCAGGCTGCCGGAGGCGCCGGTGGTCCACTTCTGTGAGCCGCTGCCGTTGCACTTGTAGAGCTGGAGCAGGGTGCCGTTGTCCGTGCCGCCGTCGGTGGCGTCGAGGCACTTGCCGAGGACGCGCAGGGAGCCGTCGTCGTGCAGGACCCACTGCTGGGCCGCGCTGCCGTTGCACGTATAGATCTGGATCTTGGTGTGGTCGGCGGTGTGGGAGCCCGCGTCGTCCAGGCAGAGCGTGCCGCCCGAGGAGGTCTTCACCGCGGAGGCCAGCGCGGTGTGGACCGGGGCGTGCAGCAGCTTGGGCAGGGTGGTGGAAGCGTCGATGTCGATCGGGAAGGTGTAGACGGTGCCGGACGTGTCGTCGCGGGCCCACAGGGTGGGCGTCCCGCCGGTGACCTTGCCGTTGCCGTTGTCGTCCACGGTGAAGGTGCCGCCGACGCGGCCGGGGGCGATCAGGGTCAGGCCGGACCAGTCGCCGTCGCCCAGCAGGCGGGGGTGGCCCAGGTGGTTGACGCCGTACGTCTGGTAGAGCCAGAGCTTGTTGTTCTCCACGGTGATGACGGCGGGGTGGTCGGCGTTGCCGTACACGTCTCCGTCGACGACCAGTTGGGAGATGTTCCAGGGCTTGGACGGGTCGTAGCCCGCGTTCGCGCAGCGGTCGGCGGGTACGACGTCGGTTGCCTCGCAGTCGTCCTTGGTGACGATGTCGTAGCGGCGGCCGACGAAGCCGGGGTAGGTGGACCAGGGTGTGCGCGGGAAGCCGGCGTCGTCCTTGGGGTCGAGGTCGTTCTTCACGACGTACAGCTGCTGGGTCTTGCGGTTGTAGGCGAGCAGGTCGTCGTGGGTGTCGCCGTGCAGGTTGCCGCGGTGGGCGATCAGGTAGTCGTTCCAGGCGCCGGTGGGGGCGCCGGCGGCCGTCGAGACGATGACCGGGCCTTTGACGGCGGGCGGCGTGCCGTCCACCGCGCCGCCCTGTGCGGGTGCGGGGGCCTGGGCGGGGTCGCTGTTGCCGGGGACGAGTTCCAGGTCGCCGGTGCTGGTGGTGGCGAGCAGGTCGGGGCTGCCGTCGCCGGTGATGTCTCCGGGGGCGATCTTCGTCTTGGGGTTCCAGGGGGCGGTGAAGGTGTAACTCACCGGGTTCTGGGAGAGGTTGCCGGCCCGGTCGACGGCGGCGACGTAGAGGGTGTGCACGCCCCAGTCGGTGACCGGGATGGTGACCGTGCCGGAGGCGGTGGCCCCGCTGGTGGACGTCACCTTGGCGGTGTGGCCGGTGGCGGCGGTGGGCTGGCTGTCGAGCTGCCAGAGGAAGTGGTCGATGCCGCTGGCCTTGCAGCCCGCCGGGTCGCAGGTGTCGGCCGGGGTGTTGTCGGCGGCGGAGACGGCGAAGTCTGCGGTGACGTCGCTGCCGGCGTAGGTGTCGCCGGTGCCGCTGCCGACCGGCGGGAAGTGCGGGTTGTCGGCGACCGTCGGGGTCTGCGGCGGGGTGAAGTCGGTGTCGAACCAGCAGTGGTCGCTGACATCCGACTTCATCTTGATGGAGGAGTTGTCCTGGGCGTAGACGTCCCAGCCGTACTCGTGGCCGTCCTTGAGGGTGAAGCCGATCGGCGCGTCGGCGTCCTGGCCGGAAGCGACCATGCCGCTGTCCGGTGTGCTCTTGGCCACGGGGTTGCCGGCGGAGTCCAGGTCGGTGCGGTCCCAGACGTTGTAGTGCGCCTCGGCGTGCTCGCCGGAGATGTGGGTGGTGACGGTGGAGTGCAGTTGGATGTTGCTGCCCGCGTTGCTGTAGGTCGTCGCTCCGATCCAGCCGATCGCCCCGCTGCCGGTGACGCAGTCGCCGTCCGCGCCCAGCGGCTTGGGCGTGGTGCGTAGCTTGGTGGGGGTGTCCGGCGGGATGTCGAAGTTCGTCGTGAGCGTGAGGACCTGCGACATGCGCAGGTAGTCGAGGTTGGAGCTGGTCTTGGACTCGTTGCCGAACAGGCCGATGGTCCAAGTGCCTTTGTTGCCGTCGGCGATCTTCTGGATCTGGTCGTCGACGCGGAAGGAGGCCGTGCTGTTGGAGCAGTTGCTGTTGCCGTTCGCCCCGCTCGGGACGGTGGTCTTCACGGTCGGGTAGCCGTTGTCGTCGAGGGTGTCGGGCTGGTGCTTCCAGTCCGTGTTCTCGTTGATGCCGCCGGTGGTGTGCAGGGTGATCGGCTGGTCGTGGGAGCAGTCGACGCTGGCCGCGAAGGTGGTGCTGACCTTGACTTCGGCCTTGATGATCTTCATGGACGGGTCGAGGCCGGCCGTGTTGACCGCGTAGTACGACCGCTCAAGGCCGACCCCGCAGGCCCCGCCCCATTGCTGGTAGCCGACACCTTCGCCGTTGGTCTGCGGCTTGTTGTACTGGGGGGCGTCGGAGCAGGCCGGACTGGAGTAGACCTCGTCGAAGGCGCCGGACTTGCTGGTCACCGGGTTCTCGAACGGGTCGATGTAGACGGGGTAGTGGGTGTCCGGGCCGGCGAGCACCGACGTGTCCGGGGCCAGGGTGAGGCGGTCCGCGGTGGTGGTCATCGGTACCTGGCCGACCTGGGCGCCGGGGCCGGGGCCGGCAGCGGAGGAGCCGGAGGCGGGCGCTGGATCGTCGGCGCCCGCTCGGACGAAGGCCGCGGGCTTGACGGCCGCTGCCGTGTTCGTCGCGGCCGTCGTGGCCGCCGTGCTGGAGTCCCACATCAGTGGTGGCGGGCTGGTGTACGACACCGAGCCGTCCGGCGCCTTCGCGGTCATGCCGCCTGCCGAAGTGGGGGCAAGATCAAGTCCGTTGGTGTCTGTCGCCACCGCCAGTTTGCGTACACGGGGGTCGGCCGCGGCTTTGGCGTCGTGCACGATCAGCACATCGCTGAAGCCGCCCTGGTCCGTGACCGTCACCGACAGGTCGACGCCGGGCAGCACCGCCGGGTACAGCGCCGTGCCGGCGCTGACCTGCGGTGCGGGCAGCCCGAACGGCATGGTCAGGCTCATGCTGTGCCCGGCGGGGTCGGTGAGTGTGGCGAGCGGCCCGCTGCCGCCGCCGGACAGGCGTACGCCGCTGGGCGTGGCCCTGGGGGAGTAGGTCCCGTCGGAGTTGGCGGTGAGCGTGGCGTCCACCGGTACCCATGCGCCGTCCTGCCGCACCCGCGTCGGCAGCACGGACGAGGTCTGGGTGAAGGAACCGTCCGCCTCGGCGGTCACCGTGTCGGTCTCACTGGTCAGCGCGTCGACCGGCACGGACGTGCCACCGGCGACCGCTTTCGCCTGGGCGGCGAGCAACGGGTCCGCGGTGTCGGCGGGATCATCGGCGGCGACCGCAGAGGCCGGGACGGCGAGCGCGGTCAGCAGCAGCGCGGCGAGCGCGGAAAACACCGCCGGTCTGCGGGCGGAAGACGGCAGCACGGAACAACTCCTTCGCGCGATGGACAGGGCAGACGCGAGATCTGCGACCATCCGCGCCCGAAGAGCCTGCTGGACGGCGGTCAGTGCGTCAGCGACGGCGTGCGGCGGTGATGTTCGCTCCCCCGGCACAAAACGTACACAGGAAAAGCCAAAGGCAATCACAAGGTTGTCATGGCATTGGCAAAGAGTGTTGAGGTTCGTTCAACCTCGTTCCTAACCTCCCATGCTGGATCACGCCGACCACGTGACCTTTCAGTCAACGGACCGCGAAGTCCGTTCCATACGGGGGTACTTCTCACGTGGGTGTGCGAAGAACGCTGACGCTTGTCTCCGCCCTGCTCGCGACGATGGCGCTGCTGGTGACGGGCGCCGTCGCGCAGGCCGGCGTCGGGCCGTACGTCTTCCACGGCGACATCTGGAAGCCGAAGCCGCTGCCGGAGACGCCCGCGGTGGGCGACCACGATCTGAACCGCCCGAAGACCCTGCGCCCCCGCGGCTACCGTCCGCTGACCCGCTATACGGCGGCGAAACCCGCCTGGCCGCATGCCGGTTCACACACGGTCGCCCTCGACGGCAAGCCGGCCAGGGCGGGCGCGCTGCCGGTGTGGGTGGCGTCGTCCGGCAAGGCGAAGCCGCAGCGGGTCCGGGTCCAACTCGCCTCGCGGACTCAGGCGTTGCGGGCGGGTGCCGACACGGGCCTGCTGGTCGGGCTCGGTCGCGCCAAGTCTCCTGCCGCCAAGGTCAGCGTGGTCGTCGACTACTCCTCCGTCGCCAAGGCCTACGGCGGCGGCTACGGCTCCCGCCTCACCCTCACCCGCCTTCCCGCCTGCGCCCTGACGACACCCGAGCGCGCCGACTGCCGTACACGCACACCCCTGAAGTCCGTCAACCGGGCCACCGCGAACCAGCTCACCGCGACCACCACCGCGGACTCGGCGATCGCCGTCACCTCCGGCAGCAAGGGCTCGCAGGGTGATTACTCCGCCACTTCGCTTACTCCGGAGGGGAGTTGGCAGGCCACGGGTACCGGCGCGTACACGTACTCGTACCCGATCGACATGCCGGCGGGCGTCGGGGACACCGGCCCCTCGGTGGCACTGTCGTACGACTCGCAGTCCGTGGACGGCGAGACCTCGGCCCGCAACTCGCAGGCGTCCTGGATCGGTGACGGCTGGAGCTACCAGCCGGGCTTCGTGGAGCGTCGGTATCGCTCCTGCGGCTCGCTCCTCGACTCCGACGGCAAGAAGATCCTCAAGGGCTCCGGCGACGAATGCTGGGGCGGCGGCAACGCGACCGTCTCCTTCGGCTCCCACTCCGGTGTCCTCGTCCCGACCACCAACTCCGGAACCCCGGGCGAAAAACGGGAGTTCAGGCTCCAGGGCGATGACGGGACGGTCGTACAGGAGCTGTCCGGAGCCGCCAACGGCCTGCACGACGGCACCTACTTCCGCGTCCTGACCACGGACGGCACCGCCGCCTACTTCGGCGCCGACCACTCGCCCAGCGGCCCGGGCACCAAGGGCTCGGTCTCCGGCGGCTCCGACGACTCCACGCACTCCGCGTGGGGTGTGCCGGTGCTGCACCCGCGCTCCTCCGACCCCTGCCACAGCGACGCGGACGGCAAGAAGTCCCGCTGCGACAAGCCCGAGGGCTGGCGCTGGAACCTCGACTTCGTCGTCTCACCGAGCGGCTTCGTCCAGCGCTACGACTACACGACCGAGACCGGCTACTACGACCTCGGCGGCGGCCAGGCGGCGGCGACCGACGACAAGGACGACACCGGCACCCTCACCCCGTACACCCGAGGCGGCACGCTCACCTCCATCTCGTACGGCTACACCCTCGACGACGAGCAGGCAGGCCGCACCCCGTCCGCCCAGGTGGCCTTCGCCTCCAAACAGCGCTGCCAGACGACGTCCTCCTTCACCGACTGCTCGGCGGGCAACCTCGACGACAACACCGCCCCGCACTGGCCGGACGTCCCCTGGGACCTGCACTGCGACTCGACCGACAAGACCAAGCTGCCGGACGACGCCACCAAGGTGCCCACGGACGTGTGCATCGTGTCGTCCCCGACCTTCTGGTCCACCACAAGGCTGGACAGCATCACCACCAAGGTGCACGTCAAGGACGGCGACACCGACAAACTTGTCCCGGTCGACTCCTACGACCTCGGACAGGTGTACTCCGACGCGGGCGGCACGGTCGACCCGGTCACCGGCACCACCGTCGACCCCAAGGACGCCGGCTCGCTCCAGGCCGTGATGTGGCTCCAGTCCATCCGGCACACCGGCCAGGACACCTACGGCAACGGCAACAAGGCCCTCGCCCTCAACCAGGTCTCCTTCACCGGCACCGAGATCGACAACCGGGTCAACGACGACTCCCCGTCCGCGCCCCCGCTCTACCGTCCGCGCATCTCCAACGTGCAGACGGAGACCGGTGAGTCGATCACCGTCGAGTACGACCAGAACCCATGCGCGGGCAAGTCCCTCGACATCAAGCAGGCCGACTCCAACACCAATTCCTGCTACCCGGTCTACTGGACGGTGCCCGGCGCCTCCAAGCCGATCGCCGACTGGTTCAACAAGACGACGGTGCACAGCGTCACGGTGGCCGACCTGACCGTCGCCGCCCAGTACAACCCGGATTCCTCCAAGATCCCGGCGGGTTCCGAGGCGCAGGTCTCCACCTACGCCTACTCCGGCGCCGCCTGGCACCGCGACGACTCCGACCTGACCGACGACCAGTACCGCACCTGGGACCAGTTCCGAGGCTTCCGCAACGTCACCGTGCGCACCGGCAAGGCGCCCGAGCCGGTCACCCAGCAGACCACCACCTACCTCCAGGGCATGAACGGCGACTACAAGGCCGACGGCTCCCGGCGCTTGATCAGCGTGGACGCCACGGTCGGCGGCAAGTCCGTCGAGAAGGTCAATGACGACGACCAACTCGCCGGAACAGCACTCCAGTCGGACACCTATACCGCCTCCGGCGGCACGGTGAACGCCACCACCGTCAACGGCCCGTTCGACTTCACCACCACCGCGCACGCCGACCGCACCTCATGGACGGCCTGGACCCAGGAGGACCACCCCGGCGAGACCAAGCCGGACAAGGCCACCCTGCCCGACCTCACCGCCCGCCGTATCAAGTCCACCCAGACGCACGGCTATTCCCTGCTGGCGGACGGCAGTTGGCGGCACACCCGCACCGACACCGGCTATGACGACCAGGGTCGCGTGCAGTCGGTGGACGCGCACGGCGATGTCTCCGTGGCCGCGCAGGAGAAGTGCACCACGACCGACTACGCGGCACCGGCCTTGCTGGGCGCCAACACCATGCTGCTCGGCTACCCGGACCGCATCACCACGGTCTCCGGTCCCTGTGGCACCAAGCCCGGCACCGACACCCTGCTCTCCGACAAGAAGATCTACTACGACGGCGACGGCTCCGTCACCGACCTCGGTTCCTACGGCACGCTCAGCCTCCCGCGCGTCACCGGCACCCAGGTCGCCACCGGGTTCGCCGACGACGGCACCGAGAACTGGCGCACCACCAGCGGTATCGCCTACGACGGCGCGGGCCGCGTCACCGACGCCCTCGACGCCACCGGCAAGGGCACCCACACCGACTACCTGCCCAAGTGGAGCGGCACGGGCGGCAACACCAACCCGACCAGCATCGTCTCCACCAACCAGAAGCAGTGGAAGGTCACCTCCACCCTCGACCGGCTGCGCGGCCTGCCGCTGGAGAACGTCGACGCCAACAACCGCGTCACCGACATCACCTACGACGCGCTCGGCCGCCGTACCGCCGTCTGGCTGCCCGGACGCGACAAGGCGACGCAGAGCGCGGACATGACGTTCGCGTACTCCGTCAACCCCGGCGCGGTACCCGCCCCCGGCGGAACGATCACCCAGCCGGGCGACCCGACGTCCGTCACCACACGCAGCCTCCGTGAGGACGGCACGTACTCGACGTCGGTCAGCATCTACGACGGGATGCTCCAGCTCCGCCAGGTCCAGACGACCGCCGACGGAGACTCCGACTCCGGCCGGATCATCTCCGACACGTTCTACGACTCCCACGGCTGGCCCAGCGCCTCCTACGCCCCCTACTCGGAGCCGGACCACGCCCCGTCGGCCACCCTCTACGCGGCCAACGAGAACGAGATCCCCGCCGAGACCACGACCACGTACGACGGCCAGGGCCGCGCCACCGCGAGCACTCTGTGGCACCAGGCTGTCAAGCAGTGGAGCACCAGCACCGCCTATCCAGGCGCCGACGAGACCGACTCCACCCCGCCCGCCGGTGGCTCGTCGACTGCCGTCTTCACCAATGCCCTCGGTCAGACGGTGAAGTCGGTGGTGAAGAACACCGCGGCCACGGTCACTCTCAAGGGCGGCAGCATCATCCCGTCCGGCACCTCGCTGACCTCCAACAGCGTGCGCCTGACGATGCAGGCCGACGGCGACCTGGTCCTCAGCGCACTCGCCAGCGGCAAGACGATCTGGTCGAGCGGAACGGGCGGAAATCCGGGCGCCTACGCCCAGTTCGGCACCGATGGCAACCTCTCCGTCTCCACCGCCTCCGGCACCTCCAAGTGGAGCACCGGCCTGACTGCGACCACCGGCGCCACCCTGCAGATCCGCAACGACTCCACGCTCGACGTGGTCGCGAGCGACGGCAGCACGGCGCTGTGGAAGCAGGGCACGGCGGGCACGGTCCCGGCGGCCGACTCCACCACCCGCTACACCTACACGCCCGCAGGACAGGTCGACTCGGTCCGCGACAGCGCGGGCAACACCTGGTCCTACCACTACGACCTGCTGGGCGAGAAGACCTCCCAGACCGACCCCGACACGGGCACGACGACCTTCGACAAGTACGACGTGCTCGGCAACCTGCTGCAGACCACCGACCCGCGCGGCCAGGCGTTGTCGTACACATACGACTGGGACAACCGGGTCACGGCGGAATACGCGGCCCCCTGGTCGGCCACCCCCGATCCGGCCAAGCAGCTGACGTCCCGGGTCTACGACACCCTCGCCAAGGGCTACCCGACGTCCTCGACCCGTTACGTCGGCGGTACGAGCGGCAGCGCGTACACCGAGGCGGTCACCGGCTACAACACCGCTTACCAGCCGCTGGGTTCAACCCTGACGATCCCTGCCGCCGACGGTTTCCCCGGCAAGTCCGGTACGGACAGCGGCACCATCACCTACACCCTGACGTCGACGTACACGCCGAACGTCGGCTTGCTGGCGACGACCCAGTACCAGGCGGATGGCGGTCTGCCGGCCGAGCGCATCGGCTTCGGCTACACGTTGCAGGGTGAACTGGACGGTTTCGGCGGGGACATCAGCCCCGCCAACACACCGTCCTACCTCGACGGCACGGTCCACGATCCCTTCGGCCGGGTCCTGCAGGCCAACTACGGTCCGGTCGGCAAGGAGTTGGCGACCTTCGCCCAGTACGACGCGACGACGGGCCGCACCACGCAGACCAGCAGCATGGCGCAGACGTCGACCACAGCCCTGGACGTCGTCAACTACCGCTACAACCAGGCCGGTGAGCTCACCGCCACGGACGACCTCCAGGACAACACCACCCACGACACCCAGTGCTTCACCTACGACTCCTTCCAGCGGCTGACCGCCGCCTGGACGGACACCGCCGGGATCACCGACTCCGGCAGCGCACCGGTGGGCGCGGTGGGCGGCTGCACCACGGCCTCCGTGCAGACCAGCGCGGCACCGGTGAAGACGAAGACGGTGGGCGGCCCGGCGCCGTACTGGCAGACGTACTCCTATGACCTGCTCGGCGACCGCACCGGCATGGTCGACCACGACCCGACCGGCAACGCGGCGGCCGACACCACCCAGTCGACGTCGTACCCGGGCGTCGACGGCACGGCTTCCATCACGCACCCGAACCAGGCGGGCGCCACGACGACCAGCAACCCGGACACGGGTACGGCGACACAGACGCCGTCGTACACGGACACCGCGGGCAAGAACGCGGGGAACACGGTCAGCCGGGCCACGAGAACGACGGGCCCGTTGACCACCGGCTTCACCCTCTCCGGCGGCGGCAAGCTGTGCGTCGAGGAGACCGGGTCGGGAGCCAAGGTCGAGGTGAACGCCTGCAGTTCGTCCTCCGCCGCCCAGAAATGGTCGATCGGCACCGACGGCACGGTGAAGGCCGGCGGATTCTGCCTGGACACCGCGGGCAACGCGACCACGTCCGGCACCGGCGTGGTGGCCGACACCTGTTCCTCGGACGCCACGCAGAAGTGGCGGGTCTCATCGACCGGCACGCTGGTCAACGCGGCCAAGAGCACCCTCTGCCTGACCGACCCGAGCGCCAGCGCCACGAAGGGCACCCAGCTGACGCTGGCCACCTGCGGCGGCAAGGGCCAGACCTGGTCGACGATCACGGCGGGTGCGCTGCCGGCGGGCCAGACGCAGACGTTCACGTACGACCAAGAGGGCCGCACGGCCACGGTCTCCACGCCGTCCGGCACGACGGCCCGCACCAGCAAGTACATCTACGACGCCGACGGCAACCTGCTGGAGCAGACGGCGTCGGTGGGCGGCACCGACAAGACACGTGTCCTGTACCTCTTCGGCGGCGCCGAGCAGTTGACGCTGGACGTGGCGGCGAAGACGTGCACGGGTCTGCGGTACTACGCGGGCCCGGACGGCACGCGGGTGACCCGCTCCAGCTCGGGTTCCGTCACCTACCAGGTGGCCACGTCCCAGGGCACGGCGACGACCGCCGTCGACGCCTCCACCCTGGCGGTCACCCGCCGCTTCTACGACCCGTACGGCAACCCGCGCGGCACGACGCCGTCGTCGTGGGTGTCGGCGGACGAGAACCACGGGTACCTGGGTAAGCCGACTGACTCGGTGACCGGGCTGGACCTGCTGGGGGCACGGAATTACGACCCGACGCTGGGGCGGTTCCTGACAGCCGACCCGGTGTTCGAGTCCGGCGATCCGAACCAGATGGGCGGCTACACCTACGCCGGCGACAATCCGGCGAGCAGTTCCGACCCGTCTGGCCTGTGCCCCAAGGAAATCTGCGACGGCTACGGGCAGAACACCGGGACCCCGCCCAAGCAGTCCACCACCCCCACCAGCACCACGGTCACCACCGTCACCGTCACCGACACCTCGAGCGGCAGTGGCGGCGGAGGGGGCTGCCACGGCTTTGTGGGCTGCCTTGGGCACTACGTGGAGAAGGCCGCCCCGTATGTCGCCGCCGGCGCCGTGGTCACGGTCGTCGTGATCGGAGCGGGCGCCTGCACGGTCGAATCGGGCGGTCTGCTCGGGCCGGCGTGCATCGAAGGCGGTACGGCCGCCGCGGTCGCCGCCTGCGGCGCCCTCGTGGGTGACTGTGGTCCCGGTCCCGGCGGCGAGTCGGTCAGTGAGGACACGGCCGAGGACACGCCCCGTACGGGCGAGGCGAACGCCGCCGCCAAGGCGGGTGCTGCCCCCGAGGCGATCGACGAAGCGGCGGCCGACGCACGCGACCTGGTCGCGATGAAGCGGGCGAACGCCCAGGCACGGGCGGAGGAGGCGGATGCTGCAACCGCCAAGCCCAGCAGCCCGAAGACCGGTTCGTCCGGCACCAAGGCCGCCAGGCCGAGTTCTCCTGGCAGGTGCAGTTTCTCGCCCGACACACCTGTCCTCATGGCAGGGGGGAAGACGAAGGCCATCGGAGAAATCAAGAAGGGCGACGAGGTCGAGGCCGCAGACCCTGGCACCGGTCTCCATGAGGGTGCGCATCGGGTAACTGCCACCTGGGTCCATCGTGACCACGATCTGGTCGACGTGACTGTCCGGACGGCCAAGGGCCACACCGCGGTGCTGCACACCACGTCCAGGCACCCCTTCTGGGACCGGACGACGCACAGCTGGGTTCCGGCAGGCAGGTTCCGAGTCGGCCACGCCCTGATCACGAAGGACGGCCAGGAAGCCCATGTCACGGCAGTCCGCGGAACTCCTGGCAGTGCCGAGCGCTACAACCTCACTGTCGACCGCCTGCACACGTACTACGTGCTGGCGGACACGACTCCGGTGCTGGTGCACAACACGTGCGGTGACGAGCCGACCCAGCCCATACACGTCTGGCGGCCCGGTCGCCATCCGAACATCGACGCGAGTCCCCAGGGCCCACTTGCCGAGCACCAGATCGTCCGGTCTGGGGAGGGCATCGAGGCTGGAACCTACATCTTCGTGCAGAAGCTGGATGGTTCGACGCGGGCGATGAACGAGTCGCTGTACGAGGAGGGCGCCTTCGATCCCGAGGCCGACTGGCCGGGACACACGACACTGGCCGACCATGAACCGGTGCTCTTCGCCGGCGGATTCACCGTGAACGAGCAAGGAAGGGTGCTGGAGATGACGAACGGCTCAGGCCACTATCAGCCCGGCAGTTATGCTCCCGCGTACAACGAGGCGGATTACATGCCGCTGCGGGACGTAGCCGCACGAGCACTACAGGACTTCGGCCTGACAGTCGACGAAGGCACCGTATGGAGTCCCTGGCCCGTGCGAAAGTAGCGTTACGGCGGTTTGACCTGAAAGCGCGGCTCCTAGCAGTGGCGGTGTCCAGTCATCAACTCCAAGGAGCCGCGCTCTCCCCCCGTCGATCCCTTTTTGGACGTAAGACGTAAGGTGACACCGTGGCGAATCAGCCAGGCTTCGGCGTGATCTTGACCCGGCTCATGAACTACCGCCGGATGGATGTCTCGTGGCTGTCCTCGGCGTCCGGCATCCCGGAGGCTGAACTCCGCACAGTGCTGTCGGGCACGCCGCCGCTGGCTTCGCAGCTCGACGGCCTTGCCTCCCCTCTCGGTTTCCACGCCACCGACCTCCATGTGATCGCCGACGTCCCGGTGCCGGAAGCGCTCACACCCCGGGACCCCGCCGCTGGGGCCGCAATCGCGGAGCTCGTCCAGATCACGCAGGCACTGCCGTCGGACCAGAGAGTCCACGTCCATCGGCGTGTCGATCAGCTGCCGCTGGAACCGGTAGAGCGTCCGTCCGCTCCGCCGTTCATCTATGAACAGCACGCGACGGGCTTCGGCGCGATGCTCGCCAACCTGTTGTGCGGCAACCGGAACCTGCGCTCCCTGACCGCTGCGGCCAAGACCCTGGCCGTGGTGACCGAAGGACGCGTGTACCTGGCCGCCTCCACGATCAGCGGTATTGGAAGGGGCCGCGTTCCGTTGACCCCGGACCTTGTGGCGGGCTTCGCGACCGCTCTCGGCATCCCGGCGGGTGATCTCGCCGCCGTCACAGGCGTAGAAGTCCGCGAGGCGTCGGGGCTCGACGACGCGCTGGCGGCCGAAATGGCGGGGCTTCTGTGGAACTGCCGACGTCTGACCACGGCTCAGGTCGTGGGCGTACGCGACGAAGCGGAATTGATGCTCGTAGCCGTGCCCGAGGATGCTCCTGGCGAAGACTGGAATCGCGTCCGTCACCGCCACGGGAGATGGTGGGGTGCGCCGAGGCGGTGAAAGCCCGACTGATCACGCCGGACGCACCACCACCCCCTACCCGTACGCGCTTGCTCGACACCGCCTCGACGACTTCCCCGAACCTGCTGGGAGACAGGGTGGGGCTCAGTGCGTTCCCGACAGGGACGCGGATACATTTGACGAGCAGACTGAATTCACGCATGCGATTGATCGATGTGGAGATCGGCCGGCACGACTGGGCGGCACTCGAATGCGGGTGCACGAAGTCGGCCGCGCACCTCGCCGACGACCTGCGGCTGCTGGTCGAGGCGCAGTCCGTGGAGGAGGCGCGGGCACTGTGCATCAACGACCATGCCATGATCCAGTCGATCCCGCAGCCGCCGGCGGAGGCCGTCGCCTCGGTGTTGATGGCGGCGCTCGCGGGCGAACTCTCCCCGGAGGCGAGGTTCGTGTGCCTGGATCTGCTCGGCGGGCTGGTGTTCAACGACGGTGAGTACTCGGAGGAGAGGTGCCAGCAGATCGCCAGGCAGGGGCTGTGGATGCTGTACCGGGATCTGTGGTCCGGTGCCCTGCCCGGCATCGTCGCCAATGCCTTCTACGTGCTGAGGGCGATCGAGACGGACGAGTCCCGGCTCCGCGCGTATCGGGACTCGGGCCGGATCAAACTGCCCGACTGTCTGCTCGATTGACGATCCGGACGTCAATGGGTCTCGCGCGTGCGGAGTTGGAGCGGCATGACTGGGATGCGATCCAGTGCGGGTGCGGGCGGTCTGCCCGGCATCTGCTGGACACCCTGGAGACCATCCTCGCCGGGGGCGCCTTCGGCGCCGTGCGGAGCCTGGACGACCATGTGCTCATCCAGTCCGTTCTGATGCCCCCGGCGCCGGCTGTCTGCGCAGTTGTCATGGCGCATCTGGCGGATGGTATGGCGGTGGCGCAGGAGCAGGAGATCCTTTGGTTGCTGTTGGCACTGGTCGCGGGCGAGGTGGACGGTGACTCGGTCGAGGACAGTCTCCAGATGCGCTGCGTGGAGACGGTCCGCGACGGGCTGTGGCTCGTCTACCGGGCATACCTCGACGCCAGCGGCCCCGTGGCCAAGGGATACGCCGACGATGTGCTGGACATCGTGGAGTGGGACCCCGTGCGGCTGGAGCACTACCGAGCCCGGTGAAGAAGCCGGACATGGGATTGATCAATGCGGAGATCGGTCGCCACGACTGGTCGGCGTTCGAGTGTGGGTGTGGAAAAACGGCCGCGCACTTGGCCGACGACCTGAAAATGCTCGCTGAGGCACAGTCCCGCGAGGAGGCGCGAGCTCTTCGCATCGACGACAACGCGCTGATCCAGTCGTTTCCACAGGAGCCCGCTGCGCCCGTTGCCGCCGTCCTGATGGCAGCACTGGCCGGTGATCTGAATCTCGGTGCGCGGGTCGTGTGTCTGGACCTGCTCCTCCCGCTCGTCGACAACGACGACGAGGACTCGGCGGAGATGTGCCAGTCCATCGCACGGCAGGGGCTCTGGGGGCTGTATCGGGACCTGTGGTCCAATGCCCACCCCGACCTCGTGATCTATGCGTACCTTGTCCCCAGGGTGGTCGAGACCGACGAGCAACGGCTGCGCACCTATCGGGACTCGGGCTGGATCCAATTGCCCGAGCACCTTGCCGACTGACACTCCGGCCCGGACGTCGCCGTTCAGCTACGACCGGCATGAGGCCGGCGCCGGCGCAATGCTCGTCGGGTGGCGAGTGAGCGTGAGAAGGGAACTGTCGGCGTTGAGACGGGTGGGATTCTACGAAACGGCCGAGGAGGTCCTCGCTCTGAAAAGGCCGATCGCAGTGTCTAATGAGGACGCGATCGTGCGTTACCTGGCGGCCGGTGAGCCCCTCGTCGCAACGGGGTCCTGGATCGATGATCTGCTCGATCCGGGTATCACACGGATATGCCAGTACTCGATCGACACCGATGGGGTGTGGGTATGGCCGAGTAGTCTGGCCTTCTACGTTGCCAAGTACCACACCGAACTTCCTGGCGACTTCCTGCGGCACATGGAAGCCATGGGTTGGACGCCACCGTCGCTGGACACCGACGCCCTGGATGCCGTTGTCGAGCAGTTCATGCTCGAAGAGTCGGGCGAGTTGCGGAAGGCACAGATGAATGGGAAGGGTTGGTCCTCGAAGAATTGAATGAGGTTCCCGATGACGACCTCGATTTCGACGAGGATCTGATCTACACGTACCGAGGCGAGCTGTTCACCGGGATTGGGTACGAAGAGTCCAATGGCCGGCGGATCTCGGAGATCCAATACGTGAACGGCAGGCAGGAGGGTGTCTCCCGCGGTTGGCGTGAGGACGGAAGCCTGTGCGACGAGACCTCGTACCGGCAGAACGTCCTGCACGGGGCGCGTGTCTGCTACGACACCGAGGGACGTGTGCGACTGGAGGAGAAGTACGAGTACGGAATCCTGCTGTCCAAGGTCGAGCGCAATACCCAAGGGGAAGTGACGGACGCCTTCGAACTGTCGCCGGCAGATCCGCTATGGAAAACCCTGATCGGATTCCGAAGCCGTTTTAAACGGTGAGCGTCCGCGACTGAGCAATGTCAACCAGACACTCCCGTCGTCCGTGCCGGCGTTGACGTCCGTGTCGGAAACCTGTGTCATCGGAGTCGGGCCGCCCCGTATCGGCCTTGTCGGATGACAACAGCCACGTGCCGTCGGTGCCTTGGGTGTACTTCACCGTGTGCGGGAGCGACAGCTCCTCGTACTTCGGCGCTCCTTGCTTGACTTCCTGCGCCGTGAACGGCAGGTAGAGGCGTGTGTGCTCGGTAAGTTGGAGCGTCGCTGCCTGACCGGAGACGGTGGTGTCGGTGACGTTCACGTCGACCTGCGCCTTCGTGTAGCCGCCGATTTCCTTATGCCGCTTGCCCTTCTCCGCGAGGGCGGCGAGATCATCCTGCGTGCGAACGGCCATGGCGCGCGTGGACGACGGTGGGCCTCACTCCCGGGCGGGACGTCGTCAGCATGTCGGCGCGCTGCTGCAGATAGTCCTCAGCGAGCTGAGCGAGTGCCGTGGTGTCGGTGTTCGCCGCCGTCGGAGCGGCCAGGTCGGCGGGCTGGGCGCTCGCAGGTATGTCGATGAGTGCGAGCATCGCCGCGGCCGTGGTCACGGCTGCGGCGAATACCCGTCTGTACCGCGCAATGCGCATGAATCCCCCTTGATCACGGCTGACTGGTCGGGGCAACCAGAAGATCTGGAGGGCCAATTCGAACATTGCGTTTCCGTGTGGCGCATTCTCGATCCTGGAATGTCTGATTCCTGATCAAGGAAGAGGGGCGCAGCGGGATGGACAGGCGGGCCGCTCGGCCATTCGTAAACGGTGTGGCCGGAGCCGAGATTGAGTTGATCATCTCCTCACGTGCGTTGACCTTCGGTCGGTCTGCGGCACACCCATCGGAGGAAGTGCGCGATGGAGTCGTCGAGCGGGCCTGTTCGATGGCACCGTCGTTGTGGTCGGCGATCTGAAGGGCGAGCGTTACTAGGCGTATTTCCCGGATGCCACCCCCAGTCGGTTGACCAGGCCACCCGGCTGCGCGGGTTCTCCAGGACGCTCGGCGTTGTCGGCGGACTCACCACAGTCGCCCGGGCTCTCCTACGTACACGAGTACGGCTGGAAGAGGGGAGCGTGGCAGGTGTTCGCGGACATTCTGAACCCATTCGGGTTCCACAAGGCCCCGGAGCCCCCCGCATCGAGCGGAGGCGTCTGCCCTCCCGAGAGCTGCGCCTGACGATGAGGACGGGGCTCGTCATGCACCTCGCACGACGGGCCTCGCGCCCGCGACCACCGCACGCAAGGCAGGAAAGGATGAGCGACGTCCCGCAGAGGGGATCCCCACTCTGCTGCTGCACATGATTCCGCAATCCGCCGGGTTCATTGCTGAGAAGTTCCACCGGTCGGCACAGGCTGCTGTCCTGGCCCAGGACGCGGTGGTCAACTGTACGAGCTGCTGGCCGAGTGCTTTACGACGCCTGTGGTGAGGCCGCAGTTGGAGAGCGAGAGCCCGGACACGGAGCTGCTGGAGCGGTGCTGGGGACCTCGTGGACCGCATCGTGGACCATCCCACAGAAGATGTCAGCGGCGCCGTCTACTTCGAGGTACTCCACAGCTCCTGAACGCTGGAGTCCTGGTAGAGGCCGCCTGGCCCTACATGAACGACAGGACACGGGCGCGCACCCTCAAGGTGCTGGACTTCTACGACGTCCGCTTGCCCGGGATCAACCGGCGGGCACGCACGGGAGGTACTCACCCTGACCTGCTGAGTCCGGCACGAGCTGACACTCGCCGACCAGCCGGTGGAGATCTCGGAAAGCCCTCACGAGGCGAGGGATTCTTCGATATCAGTGGTGCATGCCTGAACCTCTTACGCTGGCCGCTCTCTCGCTTGCGGCGATACCGTCCGCTGCAACGTTTCTCCTCGATCGCGTCGGATCTGTGCTGGATCGTCGGCGTGAGGACAGGAACTTTCCGGTTGTGCGGGAGCCGTCACCGGAGCAGCGGGATGAACTCGAGGAGCTACAGGGGACCCTGAGTGGGGTGGTTGCGCGGTCGGCCGATGAGGTGAGGAACGACGCGGACGCACTGGCGGCGATGGACCGGGCACGGACGTTGCTCGAGCATCTCCATGATCGCCAGATCGACTTCGAGGGCGAGAGACGGGCGCCGTCGAAGTATCGGATCAGGGCCCTCATCGACGTCGAGACGCTCAGGGACGGCGGCGTGGCGGTCCAACTGGGTGAGGTGAGGGCCTCGGCGAACGTCGAAGGGGTGGTCAAGGGCAAGTCGGCGAGCGGGCCGGTTGTCGGCGTTCGGATCGACTCACTCGAGTGATGCACCGCGACGAGCTGCTCTTCGAGGATCTTCTGGACGAGCACCTCGCCAGCGATCTCGTCCGGCGGCGGGACTGGCTCCTGGATCAGGTCAAGGCCCTCCTCAACACGCCGCATATCCGGTTCATCGTGCTCGAAGGGGTCGCGGGGACAGGGAAGAGCACGTTCCTCGCGTCACTGGCCCGGGAGCCGGGGATCAATCCCCGCTATTTCATCCGGCGCGACAGTATTGCGCCGTTGTCGTCCGGAGACGGGCGGGCGTTCCTGGTCCGCGTCGGGCATCAGATCGCCGTGCTGCGTCCCGAGCTGATGGATCTGGACTTGGCCGTGAGCGTGACGATGGAGGTCGAACAGGCCGATGACCTGATCGGCGTCGAGATCGGCAGGCTGGTTGTGTCGTCCTTTCGCAGGACGGCCTTCGAGATCAGGCAGTCGGCGGCGAAGGCCGGCCAGGTGATCGCGGTCAGGATCGGAGAGCTGATCGACGATCTGTCCCGGACCAGTCTGGCTGATCTGACCAGGCAGGCGCTGATCGAGCCGGCGGCACGGCTGGCGGCGGCCGATCGGTCGGCCTCGATCGTGCTGCTGATCGATGGACTGGACGAGATCGGTGCGGCCACCGGCTGGATCGGTGGCGAGGACTCGATAGTCGACTGGCTCACCGATTGCGCGGAGCTGCCGACGAACCTGCGGGTGGTGGTGACGACCCGCCCACTGCCGTTGAAGCAGTTCTACCTGCGCCAACAGAACCGGTCCGAGCGGATCAGTCTGGACGGGCACCGCCGGCAGATCGAGGAGGAGATCGCCGAGTACGCCGCGTCCGTACTCGCCCAGGCAGGCATCACCGGACGCCCCGGGCTCGCCCGTGAGGTGGCGCGCAAGGCCGACAACGTCTTCCTCTACGCCGCGCTTTGGGCCAAGACCGTCCCCGACCTGCTCGACCCGCTGAGCCTCCCCGACGGCCTCGACGATCTCTACGAGTATCTGGTCGGCCAGGCTCGCCGGGCCTCGGACCGCCGTGTCCCCGGCAAGAGGGCGGGAGACAGCCGTTGGACAGCTTATTACCAGCCCTTGCTGGCCACCCTCGCGATCGCTTTCACCCCGCTGCCGCCGCAGAGCCTGGCGCGGTATCTGGGGTTCCCCGAGAGTTCTTCGGACTTGCTCGCGGCCATCCTGGAGGATCTCGGGCCGATCCTGCGCGTCGACCACGACCGGGTCAGGTTCTGCCACGGGAGCCTGGCGGACTTCCTCACCACCGCGGCCAGGCATGAGTATTGGAGCGTGCAGCCCTCAACGAACCACCTCCAACTGGCACGGAACCTTCTCGGCCTGTACGGCCACGACTGGGCGTCCTGCGAGGACGTCTACGCGTTGACCTACACGGCCAGACATCTGGTCACCGCGCTCGAGGCGGACATCGTCGAGGCCCTTGATCCCCTCATGGGCCTGCTGGGAGACCTGCCGTTCGGCCGGGCGAAGGCACAGCACGCCGAGGTCGGTTTCGGGAGCCTGGTCACCGACTACATCGCCGCCTGGACGGTCGCGCCGGACATGCGGGGCGAACTGGCCCGCGGGCTCGCGCGCATCGTCATCAGCCTCGAGGCGCACGACCAGCTCGGCGACACACTCGGCTACCGCGCCGACGGCAAAGAGCTGCACGAACAGGTTCTGACCTTGCTGGGCGACGAGGGAATGCTGCGGGAACACGCAGCCCCGGACCGCCAGCAGGCGCTCGCCCTGGTTGCGGCACACCGCGAGTCGGCCCGGATCCGCCGCCTGGGCGGCGCGGCCAACCTGGAGCGAGCGGGCGAAATCCTGCGCTGCCTTGTCTCGGCGGACGTCTCCGGCGACGAGGAGCCGGGCAACCTCTCGGCGATCTTCTACGACTTCGCCTACCTCGAGTTCCTCCTCGGCAACACCGAAGCGGCACGCTCGTGGTTCCACCGCTCCATCGAGGTGGACGAGCGCCGAGGCAACACCAAGGGCCGCTACATCACGACGTCCGCACTGCGCCGCCTGGAGTATCACCTCGGCGAGCTGACACCTGACGCATACCGGGCCTTCCTGGACGAGGCCGAGGCCTACTTCAGCGGTCTGGGAGCTGACGCCCAGGGCGAGCGCTGGATCATGACCCTGACCTTCCACCGCCTGGAACTCGCCATCGCAACAGACGACTCGGCCCTGGCCGATGCCCAACTGGCCGCACTCGAGGACAACGCCTGGCTGCGTGACTACAGCCGCACCGACGACCGCACCAAGAACGACCTGATCACCATCGCCCGAGCCAGAACGGAGCTGGCCCGGCGGAACTGGACACAGGCCATCCCCCTGTTCGAGCAGCGCCTGGGCGAAGACCTCGACGGCGACCCGGACCACCGCGAGGAGATGGCCCGCGACCTGTACGAATACGCCAGGGCCCTGGCTGGCGCGGACCGTCCCCACGACGCCCAGCGCGTACTGGCCCTGGCGTCCGACCTCCCGGACAGCACCGGAGCCTGGCTCTGGAAGCCCCACATCCACTCCCTCCAGGCCACCTTGGAGTAGCCATGTCACCGCCGACCTACCGCGGTCATTCCGGCGAAGAGTCCGGTGTGACGGAAGGCGGCGGTGGTGGCGGAGGCGGGTAAGGCGGCCGAGGCGGGACCCCGAGCCCAGGCGGGCTTACACGAGGCGGTCCTTCGCAGGGCGGTCGGCTCTCCCCAGGTGATGCCATCCAACTGCGCAGGCATGCGCGATGGTGCGCAAACCCCGTCCCCGACGCCGACCGCGCAGAGCCCTGGCCGGTCGGGTAGCCGGGTGCGCATCGTGTTGCCAACGATGCGCACCCGGCTGCGCACTTGCTGAAACGGCCGCTGTGCAGACACGTGGTGCGCGCCTTGGTTGGGGCGACCATGAGCCCGACCACGGCAGGTGGGTGGGCGTTTGCGCAGACTCCGATTCGCCCGCGTGCTATGCCTGCGCACCGTCCTTGCGCGCTGCGCATCCGGCTGCGCCTCAGTGATCAGTCGGCTGCGCATCACCGTGGTCGGGGGCGTTTGGTCGGGGTGTCGGCGGTGTGGTCGGGCTGTGGGCAGCCGCCGCGACGGGGTGGTGCGTGGTGCGCAGCGGCTGCGCAGGCCTCTATTCATGGGGCGACCAACTCCAGGCGACCGTGCGGTCGGGGTCCTGGACGGGATGCCACACGGGCTCGGAGGGGCCGTGGGTGTGCAGGTCTGCCAGCGCCGCGGCCATAACGGGGACGTCGCGCAGGAACAGGGTCAGCGCCAGGTCCCCCGGGACCGAATGCAGGGCGCGGATGCGGGTGGTGACGCCGGCGGGGCCGGTGCCGTCCAGGACGAACAACAGGCGGGGGAAGAGCGGATAGTGCAGACGCCATGCCTCCTGTACCGGCTCTTGCGTGAACGCCGGCCGACGCCGGCCCGGAGAGGTGGGCACGTATGCGTGGAGGCGGGCGTAGGCAGTGAGTTTCGCGGCCAGGCGTTCCGGGCCCATGGTGGCCCGGTCGACCTCGACGAACGCCCGCATCATCGACCCGTCCCCGCCCTCACGGCCGCTTCGGTAGTACATGAGGGCGTCGGGGATGACGGCCTCGCCGCCACCGAGGGAGTGATAGACCTCGGGTATCCAGTCCAGCGGCCGGCACAACTCGCCGCGACGGCGCGCGTCCTCGAGGAAGACGAGCGCGGTCTCGGTCACAGTCAGCGTGTGTCCCACCCGCAGTCGTGCGGCAGTGGGATCGGACACCGTCTTCGGGGGCCGCCGCCCGCGCAACTCGGGCCACTCGGAGGCGATTTGCACACCGTAGGAGGTGGGAAACCACGCCCGCAGTCGTCCGGCCTGAGGCAGGGTGATGCGGTCGATGAGCCCCTCAGCGCGGAGTTTGGCCAGTCGCCGCCGCGTCTGCTCGCTGCGCACGCCGGGGGCGATCACTCGGTGCATCTGTTCGGTGGTGGCCATCCGGTACTGCGTCAGCACCGCCAGCGCCAACCGGTCACCACCGCCGGTATCCACGTCGGTCATCGTCGGGCCGCCTTTCAGGTAGGGGCGGCGCCGTCTTGCCCGGCGCCGCGCATACTCGCCACCGCAGCAGCCGACCCCGACCAGGCCTGCGGCCATGAAGGCCCGACCACGGTCACGAAGCGACAACAACGCCGCCCCCCACCGGGCCGACATCCCCGCCGACAACTGTCCGTCTGCTGCCGCGCCCAGCACGACATATCCGCAGGTCACCACGCCCTTTTCGGCTTGGTCGTCAGCCCGACATCCCCCTCTGCACACCCCCACGCTCGCCCCGAAACAAAAGGAAAGGCAGGGGACGGCGGGCGAACGGGCGGGCGCGTCCGCCGGGGGATCGGGGCCGCCGTTGCTCATGTTGCGCGTCGGCCGCCGCCTCCGCGCTCGAGTGCCGGCAAAAGCGGGTGTACAGCAACAACACGACCCGGGTGAGGGCATGGGCGTCGGAGGCGTTCACCTCCGCCAGGACGGCCGTCGTGGGCGCGGTGCGCTGTGTGCAGCGGCCGACGGTTCCGGTTGCTGTCCACGTTCCGGCGACGCGACGGTCTCACGGCGCGAGGTCGGCGAGGAGGATGTCGAGGACGGTCTCTTCCTCGATGCGCACCCCGAGTTCGGTCAGGGCCGAGGGCAGGGCGGGGTCCCACGCGGCGGTAGTTGGCGTGCCGGTCAGGGGTGGAGCCAGGGGCGTTGCCGCGGCCGCGGTGCGGTAGTCGACGGCGGTGTAGCGCCAGGGCCGCCAGGGCACGCGGCGCAGCAGCGCGTCGGCGATACGCAAACCTCCCCAGTCGAAATCGCCGTGGTATCGGAGCCCGGCTCCCTGGGTGTGCAGGTGGCGCAGCAGAGTGAGGGCGGCGGCCGACGGCTGGCCCTGGAGGCAGACCAGGGGTGCGCAGGTAGGGCCGTGGGTGTCGGCGGCGGTGGCCAGGACGGTCGGATTCTCGCAGACGTATACCACCGTAGGCGCCGTACTCGGCGGGCTGTGGGTGAGCTGGCGCAGCGTCAGGACGGCAGGTTCGCCCGCGTCGGTCATCCAGTCCAGAGCGGGGATGCCGCGCAAGCCCAGGGTGAGGACAGTCGAGGAGAGGGCGTCCCTGAGGAGCCCGGCCGAGGACCAAGCCTCGCGGCGCCATTCGGCACCGTTGCCGTCCGGGAAATCGGTCAGGGCGCGCACGCCGGACAGGACGATCGCGCCAAGCGGGGTGCCGTCGTCGAGGGCGTGGGCGTTGCCAAGGGTCCGGTTCGCGAAGGTGGGCAGGGATACGGCCGCGTCGGCGGGAAGCTGGCGTAGGGCCGCTGCTGCGTCGGTGAGCAGGGTTTTTGCCGCGTGTGGGGTACGGGCGAGGCGGCGTACCAGGCCGTCCTGGCGCAACCGGTCCACCCACGCGGACAGTTCGGGTCGCAGCGTGGTGAGCGTGGTCAGTGGGGCGTACGCGTCCTGCCAGGCGTTCGCCTCCTGTTCGCGTACGTCGGCGAGGCGGGCGACGGGGCCGGTGAGGGCCGTGATGGCCGGGGCGAGGCCGTCGGGGCTGATGCCGGAGCGGCGCAGCACGGCGTCCACCGCGTCCAGGCGCACGCTGAGGGAGCGCCCGGCGCGTGGGGCGCGACCCAGCAGGCGTTCGCCGGCGGCGCGTTCGGCGGTGGTCGGGTCGGCCAGCGTGACCGGGCCGGTGAGGGGCTCGTCCCGTTCCATACGGCGCCGGACGCGCTCGACCAGCCAGGCGAGACCGGGGTCGCCGAGCAGGCGGCCCAGGCGGTCGAGGTCGATGCGGTCGAGATCGATGCGCGGCGGCGGCCCGGATTCTCCGGGGGTGTGAGGCTGCCCGGTCATGGTGTGCCGTCCAGGCCTGTTGAGCTGTTCAAGCATGCCGGGTTGTCCGGGGGCAGCGGTTGGTTACTCATGACCACAGTGCGTCCTGTCCCGGATCGCTGTCATCGGCCGATCCGGGTGCCGTCGCGCTCCCCACGCCGATTTCACCCTCCGCGCCGATCCCGCTGCCCGCGCCCCCCGCGCCGACCGCGACGACCGCAGGCTCCGCCTGACCGGGCATCGTCGCCAGCTGATGCTCCGGTTCGCTACCCCGCACCCGCTCCCTCCCGTCCCACTCCCAGCGCGTCACCAACACCGCCGCGATCTCGTCGACGCGCGAGAGCTGCGCGATGGAGATGCCCGGCACCTGCGGGTAACAGGCCCACTCCCGCTCGCTGGTCATCACCACGTCCAGGTCGAAGGCGTGCAGCAGGCCCAGGCACTTGGCGCGTGAGTCGTCGTCCACGCCTGCGAACGCCTCGTCCAGGGTGACCAGGCGCGGGGCGTCGGGGGCGGCCGTGGCGTAGTGCGAGGAGGCGGCGGCGAACAGGGGTACGGACACGGCCAGGACGCGTTCGCCGCCGGAGGCGGGGCCGGTGGCCGGGACCCAGCTGCCGTGCTGGTGGCGTTCGATGCCGAACTCGTGCCAGGCGCGGTAGTCCAGCGCCGCGGTGAGCACCTCCAGCCAACTGCCCACCGCGTCGTCGGACTGCCGGCGGGCGATCTCGGCCTGCAGGAACTCGCCGACCGCCGTCCGGTCCTCGGGTGCCCAGGCATCGGCGGACTGGCGCAGGCGTTCGCGGGCCTGGGCCAGGCCGGTCGGTGCCTTGCGCGAGGGCCGCCACACCAGGCGCAGCTTCATGCCGGTGGAGGTGGGCCGCTCCTGGAGTTCGGCGTTCATGGCCCCTACCTGGCGTTCGGCAGCCGCGATCAGTTCCTGCAGGGTGCCGGCGACCTCGGTGAGCAGGTGGGTTTCGAGGATCTCGCGTTCGTGCGCGGACAGGATGCGCGCCAGCTCGCTCACCTCGAGGCCGAGGGCTGCGGCCAGTTCGGGCACGGTCCGGCGGCGGCCCTGGTAGACGATGTCGACGACCATGCCGTCCTCGACCATGCGGGCGGTGGCGGTGTGACCGCCGCGGGAGAGGGCGTCCTGGAGTTTCTTGTACTCCTCGCTGAGCCGTTTCTGTACGCGTTCCCAGGCGCCCTCGGAGTCGTCGATGCCGGACGGACCCGACAGCTGTGCCTCGATGGCGCGGGCGAGTGCGACGGCCGGGGTGGCCGCCCACGGTCCGTCGTCCAACGGGGGTACGGCCGTATCGGGCAGCGCGACGGTCAGCAGGCCGGTGGCCGCGAACCGCTGCAGCGCGGCGATGGCCTCGGCGCGGGAGGCGGCGGCCTCGGTCACGTCCTTCTCCAACTGCTCGATGCGGCCCTCCGCATGTCCCACGCGGCGGCCGGCATCGGTGTACTCCTCGCGCAGGCGCCGCTGGTCGCGCTCGGCCGTGGCCAAGGCTTCCGCGGTAGCGGCAAGGCGCCGCTCCAACTCCGCGACTGCGGTGCCGACGGTGGAACGCAAGGTGGTGTGGCGTTCGTCCGCGGCGGCCGCCAGGCGCGCCGACTCCTCGGCGCGCAGGGCGAATTCGGCCACCCGGGTGGCGGCTTGTTCGGCTTCCGTGCGTTCGTCGGCGACCGTGCGTACGGCTTCGGCCCGCTCGCGCAGGGCTGGCCACAAAGCGGCCAGGACAGCCGTGTACTCGGCCAGTGCCTGGCGGACGGCGGCCAGCTGTGGCCGGTCGGCGGGCAGGTTCACGGCGGCGGCCGTGTCGGTGAGTTCGGTGGTGGCCTCGGCCTCCTGCCCGGCCGCTGCGGCCAGTTCCGCGGCACGTTCGTCCTGGCGGGCGCGGGCCCGGTGGGCGGCGTCGGCCGCGGCCGCGGCCAGCGCGTGCGCATGGCGCAGGGCGGCGTCGTCGGGGACGGCGGCCAGTTCGGCGTCCAGGGTGCGGCGGCGCCGGGCCACCGTGGCCCGTTCGGCCTCCAGTTGCCCGGACTGCCGCGCCAGGGCGTCGAGTTCGTCGCGCAGGACGGCGATCCGGGTCCGGCGCGCCTCCTCGCGGGCGCCCTCGCCCACATACACCGCGGCCTGCTTCGACCAGCTGCCGGTCAGGGCCCCGACCCGGAAGCGGCCGTCCACCGCCACCCAGGTGTCGCCGGAACCGCCCGAGCCGAGGCCCACCGCCGCCAACAGACGGGCCACCGTCTGCTCACCGACGCTCATGGCCCGCGCGTCACCGTGGTCCACGGCCGGGCGCAGCGCATCACCGAGGACTGGCCTGTCGAGCGGGGCACCCGGCGACAGCAGGACGTCGTGGCCGTCGGCGTGCAGGACGGTGCCGTCCGGGCACACCCAGGCGTCCAGCAGACCGGAGGCCTCCAACGCCGCCTCCAGGCCCGCGCGTTCACCGGCACTGACGTGGTCGTGGAAGTCGACCAGACGCCACAGCGGCGCCCCGGGAGCCTGCTCGCGCACCCCGGGCGTACGAGTGTGCGGCGCCGTGGGGGCGCGCTGGCCGCCCGCCTCCAGCTCCGTCAACTCCCGCTCAGTCGAGGCGCGTTGGACCTCCAGGTCGGCCAGCTTCTGGCCCAGGAGCGCCGTCCGGTCTGCGAGGTCGGAGGCCCGGGCGCGGTGGGCGTCGGCGGTGTGCACGCGCGTGGGTGAGGGGCCCTGCAGGTGGGTGACCCAGTCCTGCAGGCCGTCCAGCAGGCCCACCGGGTCGCCGGGCGTCAACTCCTCGCACACGTCGAGGTGTTCGCGTACGGCGGCGACCAGATCCCGGCCCGCCTCGGCCGCGACGGCCTCCGCCTGGGCCTGCAGTTCGGCGGTGTGTCCGGCCTCGGTCTGTGCCTCGTCCAGGCGGCGGGCGGCGGCGCGCCGCTCGCCGGCGGCCTCCTCGGCGCGCGTCGCCAGCTCCTCCACGTGGTCGACGGTGCGCCGCCTGCGCGCCACCGACTCCTCGGTTACGCGGCGCAGTTCGGACTCCGCCGCGCCCTCGGTACGCAGCTCACCGTCGAGGCGGGCGGACGAGGCCGCCTCCCGCTCGCGGGCGAGCGTGTCGGCGACCTGCTGCTCGGCTGCCGCGAGGCGTCCTTCGGCACTCGCCAGGCGGCCCAGGGCGCGGGTGTGGAGCTGGGCTGCCTGCTCCCGGTCCGCCTCGGCGCGGGAAAGCTCCGAAGCGGTCCGGCGGGCATCGGCCGCCGCCTGCTCCAGCTCCCGGGCGCTGCGCATCTCCGGGCCCTCGCGCAGGGCGGCGTCCTGCGCTTTCAGCCGAGCGGCGCTCTCCTCCAGTTCCGCGATGCGCCCGGCGATGTCCTCCCGCTCCTCCTCGGCCTGCGAGCGCTCGCTCTGGGCCTGCGCCAGGTCGCGGCCCATCTGTTCGTAGCGGGCGTGTTCGTGGCGGGGGAGTCGGGCGCGGCGGCGGGTGGCGACACGGGCGTAGCGGCGGTAGTGCTCAAGGAAGGCGGTGGCGGCCCGCTCGGCCTCGGTGGCCGCCCGCAGTTCCTCCTTCTCCTCGTCCAGGGACCGGAACGCCTCGGCCACGTCGGCGATCACCGCCTGGTCCATGGGCGGCAGCGCCTCGGTCAGCGCACGCGACAGCGCCGTCTCGTTGGGCCGTTTCGACAGCTGCGGCTGGCGCAGCTGGATCAGCAGGTCCACCAGGGCCGCGTACCGCCGCTCACCCAGCCCGAACAGTGCCTCGTCGACCGCCCGGCGGTAGGCGGTGGCCGTGTCGTACACCATGCCCCGCCCGGCGACCGCTTCCGCGAGCCGATCCCGCGACAGCGCGGTGCCGGTGGCGTCCAGCAGACTGAGTTCCACCCCGATGCGCTGGTCGGTCACGGCGTACCAGTGACGGGCGATGCCCCGCCCCGCCACCGCCTTCAGCCCACAGGCCAGGGTGAGGAAGCGGTCCTGTCCGGCGGCCTCGTCCTGCCGGCCGAACTCGATCCAGGTGTAGCCCAGCCGCTCGGGGTGCGGGTGCTGCCCGCCCAGCAGCAGGTTCCACTCCATGCGCTTGCCCGGATCGGCGTCGGGTTCCACGCGGCGCGCGGACAGGTCGCCGTCCAGGAGGAAGGGCAGGGTCAGCGCGAGGACCTTGGACTTGCCGGTGCCGTTGTTGCCGCGCAGCAGCAGCCGCCCGTCGCGGAACCAGAACTCCTCGGTGTCGTAGTAGAAGAGATCCACCAGGCCGATACGCAGCGGCCGCCACCGGCCGGGTGCGGGAGTGGGCAGGGCGGTCACGGCTCTCACGCCTTTCGCTGCGGGGTACGGGGGCTGGGAACGCCCGGTTCTCGTACGACGGTCTCGCCCACCGCATACCGGGCCAGCGCCGGCAGCGGTACGACGCCGCCGGGCACGGCGGTCACCAGGCCCAGCGCGGTCAGCTTGGCCAGCGCCTGCTCCACCAACTCACCTTCCGCGCCGGGCTGTTTGGCGCTCTTGGACCAGAACCCGCCGTGCTCGGCGGCCAGTTCCCGCACTCGCCGCTCCAGCTCGCCGCGGCTGACGACGTCGGTGGCGGTCGCGAGGTGCTCGGCGAGCAGCAGGGTGATGTGCCCGTGGGTGCCCTGCTCGGGCATCCGCACGTCGGTCAGGTCGTCCACCGGGTCGACCATGGCGATGCCTTCGGCGCGCACCTCCGCGACCAGCCCGGTCAGTTCGGTGATCCGTGCGGTGATGAAGGCGCGCTGGCGGGTCAGGTAGACGAGTTCCTCGTCGGTCAGCTCGGCGTAATACAGCACCGGGTCGTCCAACAGGCGCCGGGTCAGCCGTTGGCGGATGGCGCGGAAGCGCAGTTCGTCGCTGTCCAGGGCACTTTCGACGGTCAGCTCGGCCAGCCGGTCCTCGAAGCCGGCCGCGGTGATCACCGACGGGCCGCGGCGGGCGGCCAGCAGCCCGGCCAGGACGCGGCGCTGGACGTCGTAGAGCACATCGCCCGCGCCGCTGACGTAGGCCTCCTCGTCCCCGGCCACCCGCCGCAGCACCCCGTAGCGCATGAGCAGCCGTACCACCGCCGCCAGATCCAGCCGCTCCTCGCGCCGCTCCAGCGTGAACTCGATGCCGGCGGCGGCCAGATGGGGATCGGCGGCGTCCAGAACCACCTGCTCGGCCAGCCGGCCGAGGGCGATCTGCGCCTCGCCCCGCTCCAACGCGGCCAGCGCCAGGCACAGCAGGACATAGCGGCGGCGGGTGAAGGGTGCGCGGGCGCGGGAGGCCTCGCGGGCCGGATGGGTGGCATCGGCCAGGGTGCCGGGGGTCCGCCCCAGCCGCGCCGCCTCCGCGTCCACCCGCAGCGGCCAGCCGGTGTTGCGGTCGAACCAGTCGCGCAGCTCGGCGGTGTGCCGGCGCACCAGGCGGAACTCGTCGGCGTGGGGGCCGTGTGCGAGCAGCAGCGGCTCCTTGAGCAGAGCGCGGGCGGCCTTGTGGAACTCGGCGGCGCGCCGGTTGTCCAGCACCTCGCCCAGGGGCGTGGTCATCGCTCCCCTTCCGTGGACGTGTCGTCGGCGCGCACCTGGCCGGTCCGGGTGAGATCGGTGATCTCGACCAGGTGGTCGGGGCCGCGGAAGGTGCCGCCGGGGGTGGGGATCTCGGCCGTCGTGCCGTCCGTCAGGGCGGTGAGCCGGATCTCCATTGTGCCGTCGTTGCTGGTTGCGAGGGTGGCCGTCATGCCGGGCCGCCAGGTGGCCAGTGCGTCGCCGAGCAACTGCAGGAACAGGCCGAAGGCGAGCGGGTCGAGCGCGCCGAGCGCGGACAGCCGCGTGGTGCCGTCCGTGGCGAGGCGGGTGCGGGCGGCCGCGATCTCCTGCGCCTGTCGGGCCGCGATCTCGGCCAGGTGCCGCCGCTGCTCCGACCGGTCCTGCACCCGACGGGTCCTGCCGCGCCGCTCGTAGCTGCCGGTGCGGCGCAGCTGCGGGCTGATCCGCAGCGGCTCGGCCTCGGCCCACGGGGTGGAGGGGGCCACCGGGCGGGCGGTGCGGCGATCGAGGGTGTCGGCATCCACAGTGAGGTGACGTGCCGGGTACAGCCCAAAGGCCGCACGCCACAGCCGGTGACGCGCCGCATCGTCGGGGGCCTCGGCGAACCAGCGGGCCAGGGTGCGAAAGTCCGCCGAGCGGTCCGAGCGGCCCGCCCGCCGCTCGTTCAACTGCCGTACGACCGCCAGCAGCTGCGGAATCGCCCCCAGAGCCCGGCCACGCAACAGACGGGCCTGCGACTCACGGCCGTCCGCCGACACGAACCAGGCGGCCAGGCCCGACCACCGGGCCACCCACCGCTCATACGCCCGCGCCTCGGCGCTCTCGGCCTCGTCCGGGGCCGCGTCGGCCGCCTCCCGGGCCGCCGCCAGCCGCAGCAGCACACCCACCCGGCCCCGCTCCTCCAACTCGCCGATGAGCAGGGCGATCCGCCCGCCCAGGGTGATCAGATCCTGGATGAACCGTTCCAGGTACTGGATCAGCCGGTCCTTGTAGGCGAGGAAGACCTCGACCTCGACATCGTGCAGGTCGATGGTGCGCTGCAGGGAGCCCATGAATGCCCGCGCGTTCTCCGCCAGCGCCTCGAACCGGCCGGTCAGCGCGGACAGCGCCAGGTGCGCCTTGGCCGCGTCCGGCTCGCCCTGCTCCTGCTCGGCGGCGATCACCACCAGAGCCCGCAGCTGGGTGACGATGTCGTGCAGGGCAACCGCTTGCAGCGCACCACGCCGTCCCAGCGCCTCGTCGTACGCCGACAGCGCCAGCTCGGCGGCCTCGCCGGCCTGGGTGAGCTGGTAGATGAAGCGTTTGCGGTAGAAGTCCTCCACCGCGGTGACCCGGGACGTGTCCGGGTCCGCCCGCAGATTGCCCCACTCGACCAGGCTGTCCAGCGCCTTGACCACCGCGTCCAGGTCGGTGGGCCGCTGCTCCGGCGGCAGCGCCGCGTGCACGTCCTCGGGCCGCAGATGAACCGCGAAGCGCTCCTTGGCGGCCAGGAACGCGCCCATCACCCGGCGGTAAAGGACAGCGTTGGGCACGGTGAGGTGAGCGAAGGGCGCGTACCCGGCCCGTGCCGGTCCAGTGGGCATCGACGTCATCGTCTGGCATTTTCCCTGACGGACACCCCGCTGCGGCAACCGTGGCCTGACCTTCACGCACGGTCATGTGCGCGTGTTTCTGTCCTTTCGCGTAGTCGGCTGTGCGTCGGTGGTGTCGCGGCGCATCACGCAGGACGTACCGGCGGCTCGCCCGGGACAAACCCGCTGCCTACGAACCTGATGGAAGCAGGCTTCGGCCGCCGCCCCAGACCAATTGGCGTGGTGCGCGCTCTCGGCGGCGACCCGGAACTCGCGGCATGACTGGGATGCGACCCGATGCGGGTGTGGACGGTCTGCCAGGCATCTGTTCGCCCCACTGGAGACCGTCCTCGCCGGGGGGCGCCTCCGGCGCCGTTCGGAGCCTGGACGACCATGTGCTCATCCAGTCCGTTCTGATGCCCCCGGCGCCGGCTGTCTGCGCAGTTGTCATGGCGCATGTGGCGGATCGTATGGCGGTGGCGCAGGAGCAGGAGATCCTGTGGTTGCTGTTGGCACTGGTTGCGGGCGAGGTGGACGGTGACTCGGTCGAGGACAGTCTCCAGATGCGCTGCGTGGAAACAGTCCGCGATGGGTTGTGACTGTCCGTCCGCTGCCGTGCCCAGCACGGCATATCCGCAGGTCACCACGCACTTTTCGGCTTGGTCGTCAGCCCGACATCCCCCTCTGCACACCCCCACGCTCGACCCGAAACAAAAAGAAAGGCAGGGGACGGCGGGCGAACGGGCGGGCGCGTGCCGCCGGGGGATCGGGGCCGCCGTTGCTCATGTTGCGCGTCGGCGCCGCCTCCGCGCTCGAGCGTCGGCAAAAGCCGGCGCACAGCAACAACACGGACCGGGCGAGGGCATGGGCGTCGGGAGACGTTCACCTCGGCTAGGACGACCTGCGTGAGTGGGAGACAACAGATGACGCGTCAGTACGGTGTCCCTGAGAGTGAACAGACGGCGCGAGAGGTGCAGGCATGACCGTCAGGCCGTCGTTGATCCAGGCCGAACGTGTGGACTGGGCTTCCTTGCGCTGTGGATGCGGCAAGACGGGCGCGCACATTCCCGAGACCTTCGCCAGTTTGCTCGTGGCCGTCACACCGCAGGAGATGGCAGACGCATCCCTGGAGGGACACGTCTACATCCAGTCGCTCCTTTTTGAAGTGGCGGTGCCGGTGACGTCCATGATCGTGTCGGCGCTTAGCGAGGAGACGTCGGAGGAGGTGCACATCCGGCTGCTCGATGAGCTCATTTCTTGTGTTGGTGGAGAGTCTCACTCGACCGAGATCGAGGCGGGTGCTCCGGAACTCGAAGTCGACTGCCAGATCGTGGCGCGCGAAGGGACCTGGATGCTCTATCAGGAGTATGCGACCGGCCGTGCGTCGATGGCTCGAATGATCCTTGACGCGGTGGACAACGACCGCGATCGGTTCGAGTACTTCGACTCCAAGTTGATCGACCGCGTCAGGAAGCGGACCAAGAGGCGCTGAATTCGGAGTACACGCCGCGGCGGGACGTGGCCGCGCGAGCACTGCGCCGGCTCCGCGCCTACCGGGCTTGCGTGGGCGCCCGCCAGGCTCGGGGAACTCCGGCCCGGGGGTGTGACGTCCCAGGCGGTGCTCGACCGGTGACCACTCCGTGCTTCCAGCCCGAGCGGGCGGCGTAGGTCAGGCCAGCGTGGGGCCGGCGGCCGTGTTCCTCAGGAGAGGTGTGCGGCCGCGGTCTTGTACGAGGTGGCCTGTGCGGGCGTCAGGTAGTGCGAGACGCGGATGAGGACCGTGTCGTGGACGTAGTCGTACTCGGTGAGTGCGGGCATCGACTTGGTGACTGTCTGAATGTATTTGGCGCGGGCTGCCGCATCGGCCGGGCTGCCGAACACCTCGATGGCGCCGCCGCGTTCGACGTCGCCCTTTTCCGTACCGGTCACGTCGGCCGCCTTGATCCTGGTGTCCGTGAAGGTGACCTTCGACGTGTACTGGTTCGGCCGGCCGAGGAGGTGGTTCGGGTCGTTCTCGGCCGTGACCGTGCCGGACAGCTTCGCGGAACTGACCTTGCCCGAGATGGAAGCAAACGCAGTGCTGGCGGTGAGCGGCTTACTCGCGGGGGCACCGGGATTCTGCGACGAGCTCGAGCCGCTGTTGGACGTGCCGTTGCTGCATGCGGTGAGTCCCGTGAGGAGGGCGGTGGCGAGCGCGGCGGTGGCGAGGGTTCTGTTCATGGGGGCGATCATGGACGCCCGCCGCGTGATGGGTGGGCGGCGTGGCGCAATTTTGACGGACTGTTCGGATTGAACGAGCGCCACCTCCCAGGCGCGGGTGAGCAGCACGTCCCGTGTCTACGGGGATGGCAAGCTCGTGCCCGGCGGGTTGTTCACGGCCAGTCTGAAGCCATCCAAAACCCAGTGGTTCGGCTGCTACGCCGAACTGGCGACCCCCGGGCCGTTCTTGAGGTGGCCGGTCAGGTCCTGAAGTGCCCTCCAGGCCTCGGCGTCGGTTCCGTCCCCGAGCGAGTAGTAGAGCGCCGGATAGCTGGGAGAGCCGAGCTGCCGCGGTTTCGTGGCGAGAGGTGGGCGGCGCGCATGAGTGAGGCCGATGGCGCGCACGTCCCGCGGGCCCAGGGTGAAGGACACCGGAAGAGGTGGGGCTTCCAGGTGGGCGGGCAGGGTGAGGTCGGTGCGGCCGTTGCGGAGAGTGGTGAGCATCGTCGTCAGGCCGTGTGAGCTGACGAGCGTGGCGGCGAGGGATTCCAAGGCGGATAGGGGGACTTCGGTGGGTGTGGAGTAGCCGAGTGTGAGGGTTGTGTCCTCGGCGACGCCTGCCGTGGTGCGGGTGATGCGGTGGGTGGCGATGGCGGGGTGGTCGGAGTTGCCGATCGCGATGAGGTGCGTCGGGGACGGAGCTCGGTCGCGGGCCAGGTCGGTCAGCTGGCGTGGGGACCAGGGGAGGTTGACGGGTTCCGCCGTGCCCCAGCCGGTGGGCGCCGTGCCGGTGAGGTGGCGCCAGGCTGTTTCGAGGGCGCGGCCGAGTACGAGGTCTGTGTCGGGTGCGTGCACCGTGCGGAACGAAACCGTGAGTTGCCGTTGCTCGGCCGGTGTCCTCGCTGCCGTAAAGGCGTCGGCGACCGTGGTGTCGCTCGGCGCGAACGTGCCGTCCCGCCAAGCGAGTCGTACGCCCGAGAGACCGTCGTAGTAGCCGCCTGACGGGTCCTGGATCACCCAGCGGTTGGGTGCGCCACCCAGTGCGGTGCGCAGCGGCAGGGTGAGGCGGACGTGGGGTGGTGTGACGAGGTGGAAGGCACGGTTCGTCTGTGCGGTGGTGCGGAGGAGGTCCGACAGCCAGGCGGTGAGCGGGGCGAGTGGGCGGTCGGCCAGGACGACCGCGGTCGAGTCGGTCAGGACGTCGACGATGGGGAGGGGCGAGGGGGGTGTCTGCGGCTGCTCGTTCGGCGAGTCGTCCGGGATCGGGACGTGCGCCGTGTGTGCGGCGCCGGGCGGCCAGCTGGTTCCGCCGAGCAGCATCGTCAGGCGTCCGCAGACGGATCCGGCCAGGGGTTCCGCCTCAGGTATGGCCGTGGAGGCACGGGTCTCCGTCCACCAGAACGGCAGTTCGGGCGCTGTTACTTGGGGGCCTAGGAGGCGTTCGGCCTCGCCGGGGACATGGACAAGGACCGGTGCCTCGACCGAGACCAGCGGACGCCCGCCCGCCGTGCACAGTTGCAGGACCGCGCCGTCGTCCGTGGCGGTCAGGCTCAGCTCGGGGCCGCCGGCGTGCAGGCCGGCCAGGAGTGAGCGGGTGTCCGGCATCTTCGGGGTGAGCGCGATGACGTCCTTGGTCACGCCGGGTGCTCCACGGGGTCGGTGTCGGCCGCGAGGGCCGTTTGGATCAGCTGGTGACGGCGGCCGCGGCGGACCAGGGTGCCCCGTCCGGGCGGCTGCGCAGAGGCGTACAGGCCGGGGAAGAGTTGGCCTTCCGTGCGGTCGCCCGCCATCACGAGGGCCGTCGCGCCGGTCTCGCGCAGCGTCGTCAGGAACGGCTCGTACAGCGCGCGCGAGGCGCCCGCGACGCGGCGTGCCACGACGAAGTGCAGGCCGATGTCCTGGGCGGAGGAGATGTAGGGCAGGAACGGGTCGAGGGGCTGCTGGCCGGCGGTGGTGAGGATGTCGTAGTCGTCGACAAGGATCACGATCCGGGGCCCGGTGAAGGCCGGTTCGTCGCTCAGCGCGTCGGGATCGGCGGCTTCCGGGAGTCGTTTCTCCAGTTCCGTCGCGATGCCGGTGGCGAGGGCGGCGGAGAGTTTCGCGTTGTGCGCGTAGCCGCCGCGGTACGGCTCCGGGATCACTCCGCGCAGGCCGCGCCGCGGGTCGAAGATGCCGAAGACGAGCTCGTCGTCGCGGTATCGGTCCACGAGCGCGCGGGAGATGAGCTTGAGGAGGTTGGTCTTGCCGCATTCGTTGTCGCCCAGGACGAGCAGGTGCTGATCGGTGCCGAACAGGTCGAGGACGGCCGGGGACAGGGCCTCCTGGTCGACGCCGATCGGTATCGCGTGCGGTACCTCGGCGATGGAGGGCAGGCGCTGCGCGGGCAGCCGGGTGGGCAACACCCGTACGGGTGCCGCCTGTTCGCCGTGCCAGGTGGCGCGCACGGTGCGTACGGCGTCCTCCAGGGCCGGCCCCAGGTCCGTGGTCTGGGCGAGCGCGTCGAGGCGGGGCAGGGCGACGTGCGCGAACAGCTTGCCGTCGGTCAGGGCGCGGCCCGGGGTGTCGGTCGACAGGGTCTCGGAGAGTTTGCGGTCGACGGAGGAGTCTGCGGGGTCGTTGAGGCGCAGTTCGATACGGCTGCCGAACATCGACTGCGTGGCGATGCGGACGTCGTTCCAGCGCAGCATGCCCGCGACGACGTGGATGCCGTAGCCGCTGCCGCGTTTGAGGAGGTCGGCCACGGCGTCGTCCAGGTCGGCGAACTCGTCGCGCAGCGCGCCGAATCCGTCGATGAGCAGGACGACATCCGTGGAGCCGAGTTCGGGCAGCTCGCCCTTCGCGCGCAGCGTGCGCAGCTGGTCGACGGAGTCGATGCCGTGCTCGCGGAACACTTGCTCGCGCTCGGCGAGCATGGTGCGCACCTCGGCGACCGTGCGGGCGGCGCGCTCGTGGTCGGCGCGCCCGGCGATCCCACCGACGTGCGGCAGGCCGGACAGCGCGCTCAGACCGCCGCCGACCAGGTCGAGGCCGTAGAGCGCGACGTCGTGCGGTGTGTGGGTCACGGCGAGGGACAGGGCCAGGGTGCGCAGCAGGGTGGTCTTGCCGGACTGTGGGCCGCCGATGACGGCCGTGTGTCCGCCGGCGGTGTTCAGGTCGTGCACCCAGCGGCCCTGCCACTGCCGTGCCGGGTCGTCGAGGACCCCGAGCGGAATCCGCAACGGGCCTTCCGTGCGGGCGAGTTGTAGACCGTCCCCCGATGCCTGCACCGGTCCGGCCGCTCCCGTCAGCGTCACCGCGGCGGGCAGCGGCGGCAGCCAGATCCGCCGCACCGGCCCGGCCGCGCCCGCGAGCTGGTCCACCACGGTGGACAGCACGGTCGGTCCGCTGTCGCGCTCGCGCGGCGTGCTCACGGTCTCGTCACCCGCCGTCCCGGTCGCCGTCTCCAGTGTGTTGTACGGCGGATACGGCCAGGCCAGCGGCTCGTCGTCGGCGACGGCATCGCGTTGCACCGGTCCGCGGTAGGCGCCGGAGACGTAGCCGGCCTTGAACCGTGTGTACGTGGATGTGTCGACCTTCAGATAGCCGAAGCCCGGCAGCGGGGGCAGGTTGAAGGCGTCGGTGGTCTCCAGGACCGTACGCGACTCGTCCGCCGAGAAGGTGCGCAGTCCGAGCCGGTACGACAGATAGGTCTCCAGGCCCTTGAGCTTGCCGCCCTCGATGCGCTGGCTGGACAGCAGCAGATGTACCCCGATGGAGCGGCCGATGCGGCCGATGGAGAGGAACAGGTCGATGAAGTCCGGTTTGGCGGTGATCAGTTCGCCGAACTCGTCGATCACGACGAAGAGGTGTGGGAGTGGTTCGAGGTCCGGGCGGGCGGTGGCGCGCAGTGCCCGGTAGTGGCCGATGTCGGCGATGTTCCCCGCGTCCTTGAGGACCTGCTGGCGGCGTTTGATCTCACCGGCCAGCGAGGTGTGCACGCGCTCGACGAGACCGGCCTGGTTCTCCAGGTTGGTGATGACGCCCGCCACGTGCGGCAGGCCCGTGAACGGGGCGAAGGTGGCGCCGCCCTTGTAGTCGACGAGCACCATCGCCAGATCCTCGGGCGGATGTGTCGTCACCAGCGCGAGCACCAGACTGCGCAGCAGCTCGCTCTTGCCGGAACCGGTGGCGCCCACGCACAACCCGTGGGGTCCCATGCCCAGTTCGGACGACTCCTTCAGGTCGAGCAGCACCGGCTCGTGGTGGTCGTCCAGCCCGATCGGCACCCGCAGGAAGTCACGCTCACCACGCGGCGCCCACTGCCGGACCAGGTCCAGGGCGGCCGGATCGTCGATGCCGAGCAGCTGAGGGAAGTCGACCGGGCCGGACACCGGCGTGCCGTCGGCGGCCGACTCGGGGGACAGGCGCAGGGGCGCCAGCATCCGGGCCAGCCCTTCGCCGCCGGCGGCGCTCACCGGATCCAGGACGCCCGAGACTCGTACGACGTGCTCGCCCCGCAGGTCATCGACCGTGACCCGGTCCCCGTCGACGGTGATCCGCACGGCGACCTGATCGGGCTCGTGCACCTGCTCGGCGAGCAAGTGCACCACGGTCACGCCCATGTCGCCGAGGGCGACGGCCGCGTCCGGGCGGGGTAGTTCGGACGCGTTGTGGCCGTAGTCGTCGCTTACGACGAGCAACCGGCTGCCGAGACTCAGCGCGGTGCGGTCGGACAGGCCGCGGCGCACCTCGGCGGCGTAAGAGGAACGCTTCTTCAGGTCGCCGGCGACGACCCGAGCCAACTGGGCGAGATCGGGCGCGATGCGCCGGGCGGCCACCGGCCCGTCCAGCTCGTCCGGGTGCAGGACGTGCGGCAGCCACTTCGCCCACTCCCACTCCGCCATGTGCTCCCCGGGCACGCCCAGCGCGAGCGCGACGTCGTCGGGCGCGTGCGTGACGGCGGCCTGTACGAGCAGTGCCCGGGCGACGCGCAGGACGCCCTCGCGGTCGCCGATGATGCTCACGTTGCCCGCGCGGTCCAGCGGTACCGTCAGCGGATGGTCGGTCGTGGTCGCGAACCGGGCCTGTAGCGCCCGCGCCTCGTTGAGCATGAACGGGTCCGGCGGCGTGAGCACCCCACTCGCCGAGTTCTGCCCGACCACCACGTCCTGCACCGGTACGTCGCCCACGCCGATGCGTACTTGAAGGAAGTCGGCGTCCGTACGCCGCCGTTCCCACAGCCGTGCCGGATCGCGCACCAGGTCGTACAGGGCCGAGGGAGGAGGGTTCAACTCCCTCGCAGCCTGCCGCCGTATCCGCTCGGCCGTGCCCAACTCCTCGCGCAGTTCCTCCAGATACTCCAGATACCGTTCGCGCTGCACCCGCCGCTGGCGCTGTGCCTTGCCGCGCTGCGACAAGAACAGCACCACGGCCCCGAGCAGCGCGATGACGAGCACGACCGCGCCGAGGCCCGCGAACTGGCTGGACCGGATGACGGTCATCATCACCACGGACGACATGACACCGGCCATCGGCAGCAGGGCCGTGGCCGCGGTGCCCATCTTTCCTTCGGGCAGGTTCGGCGGTGGCTCGATGGTGCGTGCCTCGGCCGCGGGCAGCGGGCGGGTGGCGCGGGCCGGGCGGTGGATCAAGTGTTGCGTCATCGGACCCGCACCGCCCGCTGCAGTGCCTGGGCCGCGAGTTGCGTGGCCGCGCGCCGTGCGCCCGAGCCGAGCAGCTCCGTACGGATGGGTCCGCCGGCCGCGAGATGCCGGTCGTAAGGCAGGTGCACGATGGTGACCCCTGTTTCGCGCAGATGCGCTGTGGCCGTCTTCAGGTCGAGGTTCATGTCGGGTGTGCCCGAGGTGAGGGCGACGACGGTGGACGCGAGGGCCTCGTGCGGCAGCTGGGCGAGCCAGTCGAGGACGATGCGTGTCCCGCCGACGCCCTCGGCGGTGAGGGGGGCGACGACCACGCGGGCGTGCGCGGTGTCCATCGCGGTGCGGGCCACCTCGCCGGGCAGCGTCTCGCAGTCCACGATCGTGACGGAGAAGTAGCGGCGCAGCGCCAGCGTCACCGTGCGGTAGGTGCGGATGTCCAGCGGGGGGCCGAGGCGTCCCTGGCCGGCGGGCAGCAGCCAGCCGCCGTCCGTGATCGGCACCAAGTACCCCGTGATGTCGGTGAGTTGCATCTGGGGAGTGAGGATGTGGGCCAGTTCGGTGCACGACCAGCGCACCGACTCGGCGCCGAGCCGCACCGGCAGCGTGCCGAGCGCGGCGTCCGCCTCCAGGGCGAGCACCGGGTCGTGCCGGTAGTGGTTGAACGCGCGGGCGAGCAGCGCGGCGGTCGTCGTCTTGCCGACGCCGCCCCGGATCGACGTCACGGCGATCACCCGGCCCGTGGTGACCGGCTGCTGCAACTCCCGCCCGATCCGGGTCTCCTCGGCGACGTCCTGGGAGGCCGATGAGGTCAGCCGCCGGATGGTCTGTCCGGTCCGGCGGGCCATGGAGTCGCCGTGGGGAGGCTTCCCCAGCGCGAGCGCGAGGCGGGGGTCGATGGTGGGGACGGATTCGGGGGTGGGGAAGGGGAGGGCGGGGGTGTTGGGGCGGTGACGGACGGCCGGTCTGGCGCTTGGCGCTGGTGGGGCTGCGGGGGGATGGGCGGGGCGGGGGGCGTACATACCCGGAGCGGTGGTGGTGGGCTCGGGGAGCTGGGGTTGGGGGTCGGTAGGGGAGGGGCTCGGCCGTGCAGGTGCGGGCCGTGCGGTGGCCTCGCGGTTCGGCGTGGTGTGGGGGGTGAGGGGACGAGGCTGGGGGAGCTGGGGTTGGGGGTCGGTAGGGGAGGAGCCCGACCGCGCAGGCGCGGGCGGCGTAGTGGCCCCGCGGTTCGGCGTGGTGTGGGGAGTGAGGGGACGAGGCTGGGGGAGCTGCTCAGCCGGCCGGGTCGGGTTCGCGGGCTGCTGCTGCGGTATGTCACCGGCGCGGGCAGGCGAGTCGGTGTACGGGGGAGACGGTTGCCCCGGGTTGGGGCGCGGTTCGTCGGGGTGACGGACCGGGAGGGGTGCCTGGGAGCCTTCCGCTTCCTTGTGGTCCGCCGTAGTTCCGCGCCCAAAGCCATCGGGCGCAGAGGCGTCGTTCGTGTCGGCCGCAGTTTCCGAGGCGGCCGACGTCGGTGCGCTGCCCCGCAGTTCGCGCAGCACCTCGTCCTGCCAACCGCCGCCGCCCTGAGCACTGGTCATCGCTGCCGCCTCACGCTCAAGCGAAGGTGCCGAGCAGCCGCCCGTACACGCCGAAGGCGCCGATCACCAGCGGGAACAGCGCGATCACTCCGACCGACTCGAGCATGTCGCCGAACCGGCGCAGCCGCACCCGCACATGCTCGGGCGGCTGCACCACGAGCACGGCCAGCGGGACGACCGCCAGCACCACCAGCGCCGCGAGCGGCCCGACCGCACCGGAGTGCTCCAGCCACACCCAGGCAAGGCGAACCGCCACCATCGCGGACGCCACGAGCAGCGCGACGACCTCAGGGACCAGCGGATACGCCCGCGCCCGCAACGCGAGCACCAGCGTGACGGCGAGCGCGAGCAGCACCGTCCACACCGTCGTCGTACGCAGTACGAGCGTTCCGGCGACGGCGGCGGACACCGCCGTCACGATCGTCGCGAGCGCGAGCCCGCGGTGCGTGGCCGCGAGCGCCGTCGACACCTGATAGCGGCTCACCGACGCACCGCCCGAGCGCCGGTCATCCAGCCCCGAAAGCCCGGACGCCATCAACGCGAACCGAGGCAGGAGCCCCAGTACGACCACCGACACGACGGCGAGCAGCGCACCGGCTCGCCCCGCCGACTGGAACGCGAGCGCCACCTCCCAGCACAGCCCGCCCCCGACAAGCGCGGCAGCCCCGAAGACCCCGCCGCGACCGAGTGGCGAGCACCAGCCGAGCAGCAGCAGCGAGACGGCCACCGCTCCGGCGACACCGGCAAGCCGCACCGCGCCCGACCAGCCCTGGGCGTCGGCCAGGCTCCACACCCCGAAGACACCCAGGGCGCCTCCGGCGACGACGAGTGTGCCGGCGAGCCCGCGCAGTCCGGCCCGGCCGAACGCCGCACCCGCGGCTGCGGCGAGCGCGGCGATGACGAGCAGCACGGCCCCCACGGTCTGTGCGGCGAACGCCTGCCGTGCGAGGAGGGAGGCGGCCAGCGCCCACCCGACCGTCGCGCTCCCGGCGACGACGCGTCGCGCGGCGGGCCGCCATCGCCAGGCCCGTACGTCGAGATCGTCGGCGGCCTCATCGGTCACGTCGTGGACGACTGGAGCGGACGGGGCGTCCTCGACGCGCACGAGCCGCAAGACCGCACCGTCCGCCACGGCAGCCGACTCCAAGGTGGCGTCCGGGTCGAGGACACTGCCGTCGCCGGCCACCAGATGACGTGTTTGCGGCCGCGTACCCACCCGATCGTCCAGCAGCCGCATCACCTCGGGAAGCAGCCGCCCGATCGGCTCCTGCGACGGCAGTACGAGATCGACCCGTCGTCGCTCACCCACCAGAGTGACCCGGCTCAACGCCAGCCCCGCACGGCTCGATGCCCCCGTAGATATCACGCGTTCGAACTTATCACCGGGCGGAAGGCGCACCGGTGGGTGTTTCGGCGGACGGCGAGGACGGTGCCGTAGTCGAAGTCCCATACGGGCTCGAAGCCTTGCCCAGAACCCGATGCGAAACGAACGACCACCCCACACACCCGGCACACAACACCGCAGCGATCACCACACCCGCAAACACCTTGCCCATCCGCTCGTCCACGGTCCGGCGCTGGCGCTGGCCGCCGAAGAGCACGGCATCGCGGAGCCGACGCCGCCGGACGGAGACCGACTCGAGGAGTTGGCTGTCGTAGTCCTGGGCTGGCATGGCTCAATTCCGAATCGTGGGTGGCGTGACGGCCTGGATGGAGATCACCGCTTCCCCCCCATCGGCTACCACGTCCTCCATGGGGATGTGCCAGCCTCCGAAGGGGGGAGATCTCCGGCGTATCAGGTGGGGAATGCGCCGACCCACGTCCGCTCCAAAAGATGCTTGGGCAGGTACTCGGACTCGACTTCGACAGGGATGTCTGCGTCGAAGGCCATGCAGGCGATGGCCAGTGGGCCCAAAGCCACTAGTCCCTCGCTGCTCTTGGGCCGTGCGGCATCGCCAGTCCAGTACTCGCGGTGCCAGGTGACCGCGTCTGCCAGGGCGGCGTTGAACGACTCCGGCTCTTGCCGCTGATAGCGATGGAAGATCTCCAGCGGCGGGTAGAGGATTTTGAGCATGAGTTCGGCACTGGCGATGTGGGGCGCCGCTGGGTCCGTGCCGTTGATGGCGGTGACCAGCGTGTCCCAGGTCTCCTGGCGGCCGAACCAGGCGTTCTGCAGCGTCTCCACCCACGCATAGATGTACTCGTCGAACTCCACCCCGGAAGCGCGGAGGAACGAGGTGGGAATACGCGCCAGTTGGTCGAGGCGCTCGTTGTCGCGGCAGATCACGGCCAGGTAGTACGAGGTGAGCCAATTGCCCGCGTGCAGGTACTCCTGGGGGCCGGTCGCGGGGAGGTTCTTGATCTCACCTTTGCTCCCGATACGGCACGGAACGGGGCCTTCCGCAGCAGCTCCTGAGATGAACAGACCCGAGCCCACCTGCATCGCGGTCACCCACGCTTCCCACGTCGGGAATTCCCCTGCCGCAGGATCCGTCAGACAGGTCCACTTCGCGACGGTCAGCGCGTAATCCAGAGCGTCGAAACGGTCGAACTCTGAGGTCTCGAGTTCCGAGAGCGCCTCTATGGTGCTCTGGATGATCGGCGCCATGGCTTCGTCCACGTTGTCCACCAGGAAGTCATGGCGGGGAATGCGGATGACCACGTACCCCCCTTCCTCTCAGTAGATCTTCAGTTCTTCCACTATGGCACCATCATAAAGGGAGCCGTTGGGCTCCTGGGCCTTGACCAGCACGTATCTCAACTTCCCTGCCTTCAGTGCGTTCCGGAACTCACGCGCAAGCTCGGCGTCACGACCGCCACGTTTCGTCATCTCGGCCATGATGGTTCGCAGGTACAGAAGCGTTCCTTGCTTCACCCTCATGCCCGCTGCGCCGCCATCGTCGCCGAGATGCGGATTCGTGGGGTCCTCAGGATCGGCGCGCCCCTGTCGCCAGTCGAGGTCGTTCCCTGGAGCCTTGTCCTCGGCTATCAGGATTCCGTCGTCCTTGATCCTGTATGCCCCGTCGAACATGTGGGCGCCGTTGGCTGTCTTGGGAAGCTCGATGGGCTCGGCACCCGGAAACTCGTGCGGTATCGCATGGAGCCTGGAGGCGTCCTCACCCAGGTTCTCGGAAATCTTACTGTTGGGGGGCACGTCACCAAGCTGTTTGGCGTACGCCTCTTGAGCAGCGGTAAGGGCCTCGTGGTTCGCTGCGGAGGGCGTCCCGTCAAACGCTCTCTGCGCATTCATGAGGGCCCGATAGGCCTGACGTTCCGCAGCCCGCCTGTCGAGAGTCGGCAGGACCTTGTCGGGCGCAGTACCTCGCGGGAGCGGCTTCGAGCCGAACCGGACTTCGGACGGACCGCTCGGCAAGTTGTGCTTGGCGACCCAATGCCCGTGAGAATCCTTCGCGAGCTGAGGGAGTTCGACTCCGTCCACCAGCCCGATGTTGGGCTTCCTTCGTCCGAGGATGTCGTAGTGGTCCTTGCGCCACTCGGGATCTTCGTTGGCCTTCCGGACATGCTCGTCCTGGATGGCTCTACGCTCAGCAGGAGTCAGCTCCCGCTGTCGCTCGCCTTGGGCGCCGTCACCATGCGTACGGTCCGTGTTGTGCTCATCGGGTCCTGTTGAGTGCGTGGCGCCGTCATGCGACTGGTCATGCTCTGGGCCGGTGCCGGACGCGCCGCGGCCCGCTACGGGGCCGTTTCCCGAGCCGTGTGAAGCGCCGCTGGCGCCTGTAGCCGGGCGCTCCCCGGTAGATGCACCGTTCCCGAGATCTCGTGCGCTGCCGCCGACGGTGTGGTCGCCACCCCTACCTGCGTCACCGACGGAATCCGTCGCCGCGTGTGCGCCGACAAGTTCAGGCTCTCGGGTGCCAGCAGCCGCTGAGCGCGGTGTGGACTCTTCGGTGGTGCGATCGGCGGTCGACGCCTCGACCTTGGCATCCGTGGCGTGTTGCCGCAGGCTGCCGTCGGCATTGAGGACGTGGCCGTCGCTGGTGAGGTAGACCTGGTTGCCCTTGGCATCGACGTACTCGATGGCGTTGTCGGGCACGGAAGCCGGGCGTTCCGCGGGCGGCAGCGGGTGTTCGGCGGGTGTGTACCTGTCGCCGAGGTTCGCCATGTCCAGGTACGTGCCGGTGCGGAGGTTCTTCAGGGTGCTGAAGGTGTCGCCGACCTTGACGAAAGCGAACTTGCCCACCTTGCCGACGTAGGTCATCGGGTCGACGGCCCGGCCGACCTTGCCGACCACCGAGAGGGTGCGGGCCGCAGCGCCGGCTTTGCCCGCTCCGCTTGCCGCGCTGCCGACGCCCTCGGTGCCGGCCACGGTCAGGACGTTGAAGCCGAACGCGCCGGCCGCGCGGGCCGGGTTCGTCTTCCACTGGTCGTACGCGACGAAGCCTTTCACCACCTGGGTGTGGACCTTGCGCGACTCACGCAGCCAGGAGGGCAGTTGGTCGTCCGGGATCAGCCACCAGGTGCCCAGCGTCGCACTGGTGAGGGAGGTGGCCGTGCCCAGCTTGGCGAGGTTCTTCCAGGCCTCGCCGGCCGCGCCCCAGCCGTCCGAGCCGAACAGGGTGCCCAGGCCGTGGACGGTGCCGATGACACCGTCGTGCCAGACGCCGTCCCACACCTGCTTGCCCTGGTGGACCAGCCAGGACCAGCCCTCGTACTCCCTCTCGACCGGCGCTCCCCAGGGGGTTTCCTTGGCGTGGTCGAGGTCGTCGGCGTTGTAGCCGTACGTGTTCTTGCCGTGGGAGCCGTCGTCGGCGCTCAGCCCGGCTCCGCCGATCAGCGCCATGATCTTGTTGTAGGCGGTGCGTTCGGCGGCCTGGAAGGCGGCGACCGTGTGGTTGACGTCGTGCCACAGGTCGTTGTTGTGGTCGACCTTGTCCTGGTCCTTGCGCCAGTCGTCGTCCCCGGTCACCGAGTTCACGAACGCGGTCGCGTCGGCCTTGAGCGCGTCCAACTTCTGTACCAGCGGCTGGACTTCGAAACTGTAGTCCGACAGGGCCGTGGCGACCTTCTCCAGGTCGTCGGCGAACGCGTCCGACTTCTGCTTCACCGGCAGCGTGGTGGCGAACAGCTGCTCCGCCTCCGGTGCCGAATAAAACGCGGACAGGCCCTGGAACTCGGTGTGCACGTCCGAGCCGGACGCCCGGAACTGACCCGCGTCCGCGGTCAGCAGCATTACATCGGTATCGAGCGTGGCCAGGTCGCCGATGAAGTGCGGGATCCCTGACGGGTCTATGAGCTTCGCCTCGTCACCCACCGCTACTGGCCCTCCGTGCGACTGCCCGTCTCACCCTTGCCGGGCATGTCCACCTTGGATTCCTTGGCCGCCGCCTGTTGGGCGTTCGCCGCCTGCTCCAGGGAGCCGGCCATGTAGTGGCGGGTGGCCTGGTCCGCTCCGTTCAGGGACTTCGACGTTCGCTTGGCGATGTAGAGGAGATCCCGGCTCCAGTGCTCCGCGAACTGGGCCAGTGCCGAACCGACCAGCCCGACCGTGCTGGTGTACGGCCCGTATTGGCTGCTCAGCGTTCCCGCCGCGGAGGCAGCTTCCTCGAGGCTGCCCTGCATCGCCGAGCCCGCGTCCGACATGTCCTTCGCCGCGGTCGCCGTCTTGGACAGCACGCCGTATACGCCTGCCGGATGGATTTCCCACCCCGTCACGACATTCCCCCTCGTCCCCGTACCTGCCGGGCCTCCGCCCGCCGTGCGCCTGCCGCTGCGTCAGCCGATGTTGTCGACGGCCGCCTTGGCCTTGGCCAGGGTCGACTGGGCGGTGCCGTCGTTCTGCTCCATCGTCGAGCGGACCAGCCGGATGATCTCGCGGACCTCGCTGGCCGCGCGGTGCCAGCGGACTTCCTTGCCGTGGTACTCGTCGGCGACGCCGTCCGCGGTGAAGTCGGCCATCGCGGCCTTCACCGCACGGTCGCGGTCGGCCAGTACGCGCTCCAGCCGGCCGATGACGCCGGCGAGGCTGCCCTGGACCTCGGCGGAGGCGCCGGTGTCGTAGGAGAGCCGGTCCTGGTTCTGAGCCATGATCGAGTGTCCCCCTTGAAGTTGGTGATGGATAAGGCGACTTGACTCGTGTCGGATAGGACGCTCAGCGTGCGCCGAAGCGGGCCGCGTCGAAATTGGCGGCGCTCATGTTCTGGTGCGCGTTGTCGCCCAGCTCCACATCACCGCTGCCGAACGCGGTGTCCATGCCGGACTGGCCGCCCAGGATCGCGCCGAGCGAGCTGTTCAGCTCGTTGGTGATCTCGTCGGCATGCGCCTTGAACGCGTCGAACGCGGCCTTGCCCGCTCCGTTGAACTTCCCTTCGAGCGGTTCCGCCGCCTGGATCAGCAGTCGGATCAGCGCGCCCAGGTCCTCGCTGGAACCGACGGTGCTCTTGCCGAGCTCCGACAGGGTCGTCGACCCCATGTCGAACTTCATCAACCCACCCCCGTAAGTGTGTTGTGTGCTACTGCCGCATGACCGACGCGACGTGATCGCGTGTCACGCGCGCCTCACAGCTCGTCGAACATCCTCTCGTACCACACGTTGCAGGCGCAACGCAGAAACGCAGAAGGTGCCGAAGTGGCGTGATCTAGTGCATCAGGGGCCGTGAATGACGTGTGGGGTGCGGCGCGGCCCGTTCCCCGCACGGGGACTGCGCCACTAGGGGTTCCCCTGCTAGAGAGGAAGGCCCTTCACCACCCATTGTTACTGGTCGGCGGGTGCGCAGCCCCCTCCTGCGTATCGCGCAACTTTAATATCCCGCTGAATCATGAATTGACGCGTACGGGCGAGCGCTCCGAAGGTTTGCCGGTTTTGGTTTACGGCGGCAACCGCTGGTGACCATCAGCGCGGTCAGTCGACGGCTTGCGCCGGCTTTGTGTGGTGGTTCGCGGTGAACCTCTTGCCGGGGTGACCGAATTGATCGCGCCGCTGCCGATCTGGGTGGTCGGTCAAGAAGCGTCGACGTAGGCGAGATGGGTGCCGCAGACGGTGCAGCGGAAGAGCATGGCGCTTGCGCCTTCGCCGAGGTGGGTCAGGAAGTGCTCGAGCTGGGAAGCATCGTGCCAGCCGCCCATACGCAGGTCGAGACGGAGCTGGTCGAGGGCGTCCGGGTGGGCCGCGAGTTCCGTGTATCCCACCTCGCCGATGAAGGCGGCCGCGTCCTGGCAGTGGACGAGCCAGTGCGGATCCTGCCAGGCATGGAAGCCGGGAGTGCGGCGGGTGACCTCTCGCAGGGTCTCCTCGCTGACGCCGTCAATCCCGTAGGAGTCGGTGAATTCACCTGCGAATCGTTCAGCGGCGCTGCCGTCGGCGATGCACCAGGGGCAGAAGTTCCCGTTGACCTCTTGAGCGGTATAGAAGCTCGCGGTGTAGATCCACCCCGTGCTGCGGTTGCAGCAGACGCATTCCTCGGCGCTTGCACGGATCGATCCGCTCGCGAGGGGGTCAGGGTGGTGGCGGAAGAAGGGGAGGTAGGTACTCAATGCTGCTGCCCCGGAAGGGAGATGGCGACTTCGTCGCCGGTGCTGTTTGGGCCCACGGCCAGTCCTGTGAACCCCATGGACGTGCAGTCTGTCCCCGAAGGGGCTCTTGATCAAGCTGGTGAGGTCGAGGGGGGCGCCGCCGTATGAAGCGGATGTCGCCTTCGACGGCACCGCGAGAGCTCCTACGACCAGTTGCGACGTCCCGGTCGGCTCGGCATGCCCCCACCTATAAAAGACCGCTTCGTGAGGCGCTTTTGGACAGCCCCGATGAGCTGCGTGGCACTACAGCTTGATCTGCCCTGTCAGCCGCCATGCAAGGTACTTGGCCAGGCTCGGTGCCACCCAGGTGCGGCTGGCGCGAGGCCGTGTAGGCCTTGCGGCCTGCAGTCGGCCTCCTCCCGGACTGACGGAGTCAGTCAGCCGCGGCTCCTTGCCGGGAGTTCCACTGGGGCGACGCCAGAACTCCCTCCCGCGTGCACTGTGAGGGTTCGATTCTTTCGAAGGGGTAGGGCTGGTCTTCGGTGCTCGACGAGGGCGTAGCTCCGCTGCCGATACGTCAGGCGCGGTCGCGTCGGATCAAAGTGTCGTAGGCGCCGAAACTGGGCACGGGCTCCCAGTTGCCGGTGACGTCAATGCCGTGGCGGCTTTCCGTGGATTCCTCGCCGTCGACCTCTACAGTGCGCCGAATGACGCCTTCGGTCGTGAACTCGTAGGACTCCGTGTGCTCCGCGTCCGCATGTCCGCCTCGCTCCTCCGAATCGCCGTAGTCGTACGCGGTTGCTGTTTCCAGGAAAAGGGAACCGCTGGTGAGGGTGAAGGTGTAGTCGAGAGAGTCGTGTCCGTGTTCGTCCATGAAGATGACTGAGGCGTAACCGGTCTCCAGTCGCATTTCTACGCGCAGCGCCGGGGTGGAGTGCTCATCGGGGCATGCGACAGCGGTGTACAGCTCGCCGGACGCATGCCTGGCCTGAGCTTGCTCGGGCGTCAGTGAGTTCATAGGCGTGTCGGTGAGGGTGTTCCACTGCTCGCAGTAAGTCCAGATCATGGCCGGTTCAGCCCGTGCCCTTCGGCAGCCGGTAGACGAAGCCCTGCACGTCCCGGATTATCACGCCGGCGTCCGCCGCGTCCCTGAGCACCGCCAACGAAAGCCGCCGCCGCGCCGCCGCGCCGCCGCGCCGCCGGGGGACCGGGGCCGCCAACTTGCCTGCGATGTGCATGACTTCTGGACGCCGGTAGCGCCCGTGCAGCTCAGAGGCCGTCTTCGCGCACCATGCACCAGTCCCCGGCATACAGTCCGACTCGTCTGTCGCTGAAGAAGAGCGAACGCGGATGCAGCCCGCCACCCCCGGGCGTTGAAGCTCACGCCGCCGGATCCCAGGCCTCGATCAGGCGCTCGGGGCCGTACGTCGCCGCAAGACCGTCCACCGCGAACCCGGAGCGGGAGACCGCGACCAGTGGTGTGTCCTCGTCGGCGCCGGGGACGGCCAGGGCGTCGCGGGCCAGGGCTGCCAGGGCGCGGTGGTCGAAGGGGGCCCGCTCGTGCCATTTGATGGAGCCGACGAAGTCGATCCGGCGTGCGGGGGAGCGGTCCGCGCCCACCAGGTCCACCTCGGGGTTGTTCGTGCGGGGCCACCAGCCGCCGACCTCCCGCACCTGCGGCCACGTGTCGTCGGGCAGCAACCGGGCCAGCGACTCCCGTACGACGGGTTCGATCGCCCGGCCGCGCCACGAGGTCCATCCGCGTTCGACCGCGTCGACCACGATCCGGCTACGGCCGCGCTCGATCTCCGGGATGCCCTGCTCCAGGAAGGCAAGCCAGAAACGGAGATAGGGATCGGCGATGCGGTAGCGGCGATCCCGGTCGCCGGGGCGGGCCGACAGGGGGGTGTCGACGGCGACGAGTCGCTTGTCCGCGAGGGTGCGCAGGGCCGGGTTGAGCGAACCGGGCGGGAGCGGCCGGTCGGCGGCCCCGGCGTTCGCGGCGATCGTCCCGAAGGTCCGCTCGCCGCTTCCGATCACGGAGAGCACATGCCTGGCCTGTAGGGCGGTCGGGAACTCCGCGGCCAGGATGCGTTCGCCGGAGACGAGGAGGGGGGAGGTGGGGTCGGCGAGCGTGCGGGTGAGGAAATCGGTGCGGTTTTCGCCGTCCTGCCATTCCTGGCAGATGAGGGGCAGGCCGCCAGTGATCAGGTGTGCGTCGAAGGCGTCCGCGGCCGGGAGCCCGGTCATCGCCATGACTTCGGCAGGGGAGAGAGGCGGCAGAACCATCTCGACCCCTCGCTGATGGAAGGGGCGGCCGTAGGCGGACAGCTGCTCCATCATCGCCAGGTCGCTGCCGATGAGGATCAGCAGTACGGGTTTGCGGCTCAGCACCCGGTCCCACACGGTTTGCAGGGTGCCTTCCAGCACCGGGTCGCCTTCGAGCATCCACGGCAGTTCGTCCAGGACGACGATGCTGGGCGTCCCATCCGGGAGCACCGCGGCGAGCTGGCGCAGGGCGGTGTCCCAGTCGGCGACAGTGGTGACGCCGGCGAGGAGGGCGGTGTCCGGCAGTGAGGAGTGCCGGACCTCGGTGAGGAAGCGCGCCCGCTCCCGGTGCGCGTCCTCGCCTCGGGTGGCCTGGTGGACGACGTATGGCACCTGGGCACGCTCGCAGAAGAGGTCCACGAGACGCGACTTGCCGACCCGGCGCCGACCGCGGAGCAGCAGGGCCCTGCCGCGCTGGTCGCCCCGGCCGTCACGCACCCAGGACAGGTGGCCCTCCAGGGCGGCCAGTTCGGATGTGCGGCCGACGAAGCCTGGCATGGCTCAACCCCCACTACCGGGTTTGCTCACATCGAACATACTCAAGTGAACCATAGTATGGGGAATCGGAGTAACCATCCAGTAGCTTTATGTGACAGGTGCGGTTCTGTCGTGCAGCCCTAGTCCCGCCGCAAAAGCGTCCCCACCGCCCCCTCCAGATACGCCGGAAACTCCCGCGTCGACGGCAGCACACCCGGCACCGCATGCCCCAACTGGCTGTGCCCCAAATAGAAGCTGTACGCCATCAACCCCCGCTCCCGTGCCTCCTCCTCCCCAAAGCCCAGCTCGGCGAAGAGTCCCGTCAGGTACCCGATCCGGCGCTCCGTCACCTGCCGCAGTGCGGCCGCCACCTGTGGGTGGTCCGTGCTGGCCAGGAGCGAGAGCTCCAAGGGGTCGGCTGCGCCCGGCTTGGTGACCCGGTGGAACAGGGCGCGCAGTCGCCGGCCCGCATCCGGTTCCGTCTCCACCGTCGCGATGATCTCGTCCGTGTTCGACTCGACCCAGCGGGCGAGGGCCGCCTCGATCAGGGCCTCGCGGTTGGTGAAGTGCCAGTAGAAGCTGCCCTTTGTGGTGCCCAGGCGGGTGGCGAGGGGTTCGACCGCTACTGCCGCGAGGCCGCCCTCCCGGATGGCGGTCAGGGCCGCGTCCGCCCAGTCGCGCGCGGTGAGCCTGGGCTTCCTGGTCTGCTGCTGCCGTTGTGCCATCTCCGTACGCTACCGTATGGTTTCCATACGCCGGCGTATGGAGGTGCGCGATGCGCAAGGACAGGCCCGTGGCGGTGGGGTTTCCCGAGGGGGCTCGGCTGATCAGGGCGGCTCTGGCCGCGCCCGACTATCAGGACGCGTACGCCATGGCACTGCGGCCCGGGATGCCGCGTGATCCCGCCGCCTGGACCGGCATCCTGCGTGACGCCTTTCCGGTCGTCGGGCGGGAAGGTGACGAGGTGCTCATGGAGGTCAGCGCGGGCGGGCTCGATGCCTGGGCGTCCATCGTCGTCGATGCCGAGTACGTCGTGCTGTGCAGCTCCGTGAAGACCAACGGCGCGCGGTCCAGGCTGTATTGGGGTGTGGTGAAGTGGGTGCATCCCTTCATGGCCCGGCTCATGATGGTCCGCACCCATCGGCGGCTTGCCCTCGCCACCCGGAACGACGTCACCTAGGCAGCCGCGCAGAACATCACTTCGGCAGCCGGCCCGCCACGTACTCCTCCCGGAGTGTGTTCTTGCGGATCTTGCCCGAGCCGGTCAGGGGGAAGTCCTCGACGAAGACCCACGTGCGGGGTGTCTTGTGCGGGGCCAGGTGGGCGCGTACGTGGTCGAAGAGTTCCTTCTCCATCACCGTTTCACCCGTCGTCTCACTCACCGTCTCGGCCGTCGTGTGGTCCGGGGTGAGGCGGATGAAGGCCGCGACCCGTTCGCCCCAGACCGGGTCGGGGACGCCCACCACCGCGGCCTCGGCGACCGCGGGGTGTTCGGCCAGGATCTGTTCGATCTCGCGCGGGTAGATGTTCTCGCCGCCGCGGATGATCATGTCCTTCAGGCGGCCTTCGATACGGCAGTAGCCGCGCTCGTCCATCGAGGCGAGGTCGCCGGTGTGGAGCCAGCCGTCGGAGTCGATGGCGGCGGCCGTCGCGTCCGCGGCGTCGAGGTAGCCCGTCATGACGTGGTAGCCGCGGGTGCAGAGTTCGCCGGTGGTCCCGGGTGGTACGACCGTTCCTGACGCGTCCACGATCTTCACCTCGGACAGGGGGAGGGGCTTGCCCACCGTGTGGGCGCGGTCGTCGGGGGTGTCGTCGAGGCGGGTGATCGTGATGCCCGGGGACGCCTCGGTCTGGGCGTAGATGATGGCCATCGGGACGCCGAAGACCTCCTCGATCCGGCGGACCAGTTCGGGTGGGACCGAGGCGCCGCCGGACAGCATGAACCGTAGGGACGAGAGGTCGGTGCGGGGGAGTGCCGGGTGTTCGAGCATGGCGATCAGCATCGTCGGCACGCCTCCCAGCATCACGCAGCGTTCGGACTTGGCGAGTTCGAGCATCAGGCCCGGCTCGAAGTGCGGGGGCAGGACGTGGGTGCCGAGGCTGATGATCGAGGCCAGGGTGGCCAGTACGCAGCCCGCCGTGTGGAACAGCGGCATCGGGTTGAGTGCCGCCTCGCCCGGCTGCAACCCGAAGGTGCGGACGTAGGCCAGCCGGGCGTTGTTGGTGATGCCGCGGTGGTGCAGGAGCACGCCCTTCGGGATGCCGGTGGTGCCCGAGGTGTACTGGATCTGCGCCGGTGACGAGGCGTCGACCTCGGGTAGCGCGCGGTCGGTCGAGCCTTCGGCGCAGAATTCCGCCCAGTCCTCGAACAGCACGCTCGTGTGCAGGTCGGGGAGGTCCGCGCGGATGTCGGCCAGGGTGCGGGCCATCGGGTTGCCGCGGTACTCGCGGAGGAGGAAGACGCCGGCCGCGCGGGAATGGCCGAGTACATGGCGCAACTCGGCTTCCCGCAAGGCCGGGTTGACCGTGACGAGCGTGATGTCCGCGAGGGCGGCGGCGAGTTCGAGGATCACCCACTCCGGGATGTTGTTCGCCCACACCGCCACACGATCGCCCGGCGAGAAACGGCCGAGCAGGGCCCTCGCCGCGCGCTCGGACTCGTCGAGCAGTTCGGTGTACGTCCATCGGCGGCGCTCGGCGGGATCCGGTACACCCTCGACCAGGGCGACCGTCTCCGGTGCCAGCCGGGCGGCGCGGCGCAGCAGTGATCCGACGGTCTCGTCCAGGAGTTCCTCGCCGGACTCGCCCGCCCAGTACGACGTTGCCACCATGTCAGCCCCCGGGATGTGGTTTGCCCTGCGCGTCGGATACGGCGTCAGTATCCGGACCGGGAGCCGTGGTACGCCACCCCGCCCGCCCAATTCCCGTGCAGCACAACCCAGTTGTCGCCCCCCGCCTACGCGGACGGCCCGAGGGAGCGTTCGGTCACCTTCGCCAGATGCCGGGTGAACACCTCCCGGGTGTCCGGCGTCAGCGTGCGCAGGGCCACCAGAGCGGTGATGACGACATCGCAGAGCTCGTCCTGGACGTCCTCCCAGGTGTGGGTGATCCCCTTGCGCGGGTTCTGGCCGGTCGCGCCGATCACCGCCTCCGCGACCTCGCCGACCTCCTCCGACAGCTTGAGCATGCGCAGGAGCATGCCCTCCTGGCCGCCGTGCGGACGGTTCGCGTCGAGCCAGGTCCACAGGTCGTCGATGGCCGCCCAGACGTCGGGGGAGGTCGGGGAGGTGGGGGAAATCGGGGTCTCGGGAAGCGGAGGCTGATCAGTCATGGGCCCAGCCTGCCCCCCGCATCACTCCCTGAACAGCGCCTCTTCCTCAGCGAACAGCGCCTCCTGCTCGTCCGGCTCCTTCTTGTCCTGCAGCCGCTTGTTGCGCGCCCCCACCACCAGCGCCGTGGCCGCCGCCGTCACGCCGAGTGCCGTCGGGACCATCCAGCCGCGGTCGAAGACATGGCCGAGCGCGTGGTCGAGGGAGAGACGGCCGGGGCCGGCGACCGCGAGGCCGGTGGCGGCCAGAGCGAGGGTGGCCGCGTACTCGTAGCCGCCCTCCGCGTTGAAGAAGCCGTTCGGGGCGTGCACCGCGGACGCCCCGGCCATCGCGCCGGCCGCCGCCGCACCCGCCGCCGGGGTCGCCAGGCCCAACGCCAGCAGGGTGCCGCCGCCCGCCTCCGCGAGGCCCGCCGCCGTCGCGCTCGCCTTGCCCGGCGCGTAGCCGACCGACTCCATGAACTGGCCGGTCCCCTCGATGCCGTGTCCGCCGAACCAGCCGAACAGCTTCTGCGCGCCGTGCGCCGCCAACACACCACCGGCACCCAGCCGGAGCAGCAGCAGGCCCAGATCACGCCGGTCGTAAGAGCTCATGGTTTCTCCCGGGACAGACAACGGGGACATATGACGCGTTCGAACAAACAGGAACACTCTCCTCCGCGTGTCCACCGTCCCACTCCTCACACCTTCCGGACCCGTCCGCGCAGCCGTTCGGGTGGCGGGTCCCGGTGGGCGGTGTGACTCTGCTGGCATGACGATTCAGCCAGCCAAACTCAGCGACCCGGCCGTCCGCGCCTTCGTCACCGCCGTCAACGCCCACGACCGGGACGCCTTCCTGGCCCTCCTCACGGAGGACGCGACCATGGCGGACGACGGCTCCGACCGGGACCTCAACGAGTGGATCGACCGGGAGATCTTCTCCTCCAACGGTCACCTGGACGTCGACAACGAGTCCCAGGGCGGCCGCGCCCTCCTCGCCCACTACCGCAACGACGCCTGGGGCGAGATGCGCACCCGCTGGAACTTCACCATCGAGGACGACGGCAGGATCTCCCGTTTCGAGACCGGCCAGGCGTAAGTCACACTCACACGCCCGTGCACGCATACGACCCTGCGGTCAACGTGCTGCCGGACGCGCCCAAGATGTGGGTGGCCCGTTACGACGCGGTCCGGGAGATCCTCACCAGCGGCGGCCCTACGTTGGCCCAGCGCGCCCACGCCTGGCTGTGGGCGCGCATGTTCGGACGCCGAGCGGCAGCCTGTTCATGCTCGGAGCGGGCAGACCCGTCAGGAGTGCACGCCCTGTTCCGTCAGTGTGATCTGTCCCGCCTTGATGGTCGCCAGGCGCGGAGCCCGACGGGCGATCGACGAGTCGTGAGTGACCATGACGAAGGTCAGTCCGTGCTCGCGCCACAGCCCCTCCAGCAGGGCCATGATGTCGTCGCGGGTGCCCTCGTCGAGGTTGCCGGTGGGCTCGTCGGCGAGCAGTACCTTCGGCCTTTTCACCAGGGCGCGGGCGATCGCGACGCGCTGCTGCTGGCCGCCGGACAGCTCGGCGGGGGCGTGGCTGAGGCGCTCGCCCAGGCCCACCGAGTTCAGGGCCTCGGCCGCGCGCTCGCGCCGCTCGGCGGGCTTGACGCCGAGCGGGACCAGGGCCGTCTCCACGTTCTCCTGGGCGGTCAGGGTCGGGATGAGGTTGAACGACTGGAAGATGATGCCGATCTTTTCCGCCCGCACCCGGGTCAGCTTGGCCTCGCTGATGCGCGCGAGGTCGACGCCGTCCAGCTCGACGCTGCCCTCGGTGGGGCGGTCCAGGCCGCCGATCATCTGCAGCAGCGTGGACTTGCCGCCGCCGGTGGGGCCCTGGATGACGAGCTGGTCGCCGTCCTCGATGGCGAGGTCGATGCCGCGCAGCGCCTCCACCGTCTCCTTGCCCCGCGTGTAGCGCTTGGTGACGCCGGTCAGTCTGTACATGGGATCTCCGTGGATGAAGCAGTAGAAGAGACAGCGGAAGAGACCGCAGAAGAAGCTCAGGGGAAGTGGGCTTACGAGACGCTGCGCAGGGCGTCCGCCGGGCGCATCCGGGAGGCGCGCCAGCCGCCCATCGCGCCGGCGATCAGACCGCCGGTGACCGCCAGGCCCACCGCGAGCGCGATGGTGGTCAGGGAGACGGGGGCGGACAGCGCGATCTCCATGGTGTTCGACGCCGACTGCCCGCCGGGACCGCCGCCGCCCGGGCCACCGCCCCCGGGGCCGCCCATGCCGCCCCCCGTGGAGCCCAGCTGCGCGGTCAGCTTCGGGGCGATGGCGGTCACCGCGTAGGCCGCCGCCAGGCCGAGACCGATACCGAGGGCACCGCCCAGCAGACCGTTGACCATGGACTCGCCGACGACCTGCCGGGTCACGTTGCGGCTCGGCCAGCCGAGCGCCTTGAGGGTGCCGAACTCGCGCACCCGGCGGGAGACGGCCGAGGACGTCAGCAGCGCGGCCACCAGGAAGGCCGCGGCAAGCACCGCGATCGACAGCCACTTGCCCACGCTGGTCGCCAGGTTGGAGGCCGTGGACAGGGAGCCGGAGACGGTGGACGCGAGATCGGCGGAGGTGGTGACCGTCGTACCGGAGATGTTCGACTGGATCTCCTTCTTCACGGCGGCGATCTTCTTGGAGTCGGTCGCCTTGACGTAGATCGTGGTGACCTTGTTCTTCGCGTCGCCGAGCGTCTGCGCCTGCTTCAGCGGCACGAACACGTCCGTGGACGACTCGCTGCTGTCGGGCGTCGCGATGCCGATGACCGTGAAACTGGTGCCGTTGATCTTGAAGGTCGAACCGACCTTGTACTTCTTCGACTTGGCGTACGACTTGCTGATCACGGCGACCTTGGCGCCCGTCTGCGCCGCCGTGAAGGTCTTCCCCGAGGTGATCTTCGAGGTGGCCAGTGGGCCGAGGTCCTGGTGGGTGACGTCGATGCCGGCCACCGAGTAGGAGTTGACGTTGAAGGAGGCGCCGCCGCCCTGGACCTGCGGCTGACCGCCGCTGTTGCCGGTGCCGCCGGGCCCGCCCTGCTGCTGCGAGCCGGAGCTCGAGGAGGACGTCGAGGACTTCGCCTTGCCCTGGGTGAAGGAGCCGTCGACCTTGGTGACGTTCAGGGTGATCGCGCCGACCGCGGCGGACACGCCCTGCTGGGCGGCGACCTTGGTGACCAGCGAGGACGACAGGGCCTGACCGCCCTGTGTCATCACCCGGTCGGAGCTCTGCTTGGTGCTGCTGCTCTGCTTGGCGTCGAACTTGAAGTTCGGGCCCTGTGAGCTGCCCGCCTTGGGAGCCGACTGCGCCTTGGTCACCGTCATGTCGGTGCCGAGGCCGTAGAGCGACTTGAGGACCTTGTCCTGAGCCTGTGTCATTCCGGCCGACACCGAGTTGACGGTGATGACCAGCGCGATTCCGAGCGCCAGACCCAGTGCGACGACCAGGGCCGCCTTCTTTCTGCGGCCCAGTTCGCGCTTGAGATAGATGCCAAACATCCCGTTCCTCGCAGGTTCTTGGCGCCCGGTGTGGGCGCTGCCACAAGCTAGGGAGAAACCTTTGCGCCGGACTGAGTAAAAGATGTGTCAGGGCTGAGAAAGTCGGATGCCGGGTCAGAATTCCGTAAGACAGGCAATTCCTATGCCGTAGACGGCGTACTGCCAGGAAACTGCTGTTGGGTGGGTGTTACGGTCCCCGGGTGCATGGTTCTTCTCCCCTCTCCCGGCGTGCCGCTCTCGGCCTTGCCGCAGCCGCTATTCCGCTTGCCTCGGCGACTCCCGCATCCGCTACCGGCACCGTCGTCGGCGGTGAGCGACTCGCCCGTAAGGGAATTCAGGTGAGCGGCGCCACAGGGCTGCCCGGGAAACTCACCGCAAGTGCCTGGATCGTCGCCGACTGCGAGAGCGGAGAGGTGCTCGCCTCGTTCGCCGCGCACCGGCGCCTGCCGCCCGCGTCCACGCTGAAGATGCTGTTCGCCGACACCGTCCTGAAGAAGTTCCACCGGAGCGAGCGGTACAAGGTGACCGACGCCGATCTGGCCGACATCCCGGCCGGCTCCAGCCTGGTCGGGGTCAAGCCCGGGATCACGTACACCGTCGAGCAGCTGTGGCAGGGCGTCTTCCTGCGCTCCGGCAACGACGCGGTGCATGTGCTCGCCCATATGAACGGGGGAGTGGCGAAGACGGTCGCCGAGATGCAGGCCAAGGCCGCGGACCTGCAGGCCCTGGACACCCATGTGGTCAGCCCCGACGGCTTCGACCACAAGGGCCAGGTCTCCTCCGCCTACGACCTCACGCTCTTCGCCCGGCACGGACTGAAGAACGCCGACTTCCGCGAGTACTGCCACACCAAGATCGCGGACTTCCCGGCAGGGGGCAAAAAGACCTTCCAGATCCAGAACACCGACCGTCTGCTCACCGGCGCGTGGGGCCTGAAGACGTACGACGGGCTGATCGGCGTCAAGAACGGTTACACCAGCCATGCCGGCAACACCTTCACCGGTGCCGCCACCCGCGGCGGCCGCACCCTCCTGGCCACCGTGATGCACCCCAAGAGCGGCTACAACGCCGTCTACGAGGAGACGGCCGCCCTGCTCGACTGGGGCTTCACGCACGGCGGTTCGGCCGAACCGGTGGGCACGCTGGTCGAGCCGCTCAGCGAGGGCGGGGCGAGGGCGACGCCCACCCGGAAGACGGCCCAGGCGGCGGCCGGCGCCCCGGGCGCGGGATCCGGGGACCCCTCGGCCTGGCGGCTGCTGGAGGGCGCGGGCGGCACGATCGCCCTGCTGGGCGGCGGCATCTGGGCGCTGCGCAGGCGCGGCAAGGGCGGCGGCAGACACGCCAACTGACGGACGCGGCAGCCGACTCGTCTACGAGGCGGCCGACCGACGTTCGCGGCAGCCGTTCCACGCACCGGTGCGTACCTCGCGGTCCCACGCGAGATCCACCCCCACCCGATGCGATGGAACGGCTGCCGCCTCCCCCCTCGGTTTGGCCTACGGAACTGCACTCCCCCAAATGTGAAGCTCTTATGGAGGAGATTTGAGCATAAGTCCACGACCGGCTGCAATGGTCCGGACGTACTAATTCCGCTTGTGCAAGTTGACGATTCGAGCATCCGCGGATGCGGTCAGCCGCGGCCCACGTACGGCATCGCGGTCGCCAGAACCGTCGCGAACTGCACGTTCGCCTCCAGCGGCAGCTCGGCCATGTGCCGCACCGTGCGCGCCACATCGGCGACGTCCATCACCGGCTCGGGCGCGATCTCGCCGTTGGCCTGCAGCGCGCCGGTCTGCATCCGCGCGGTCATGTCGGTGGCCGCGTTGCCGATGTCGATCTGACCGACCGCGATGTTGTACGCCCGTCCGTCCAGCGAGAGCGACTTGGTGAGGCCGGTCAGCGCGTGCTTGGTCGCCGTGTAGGCGACCGAGTGCGGCCGGGGCGTATGGGCGGAGATCGAACCGTTGTTGATGATCCGTCCGCCCTGCGGGTCCTGCGCCTTCATCTGCCGGTACGCCGCCTGCGCGCACAGGAACGCCCCGTTGAGGTTGGTGTCCACCACATGCCGCCAGGCCTCGTACTCCAGTTCCTCGACCGGCACCCCGCCGGGACCGAACGTCCCCGCGTTGTTGAACAGCAGGTCCACCCGCCCGAACCGCTCGACGGTGGCGGCGAACAGCGCGGCCACCTCGTCCGGCTGCGAGACGTCGGTCCGTACGGTGAGACATGTGCCGCCGGGTACCAGCGCCGCCGTCTCCTCCAGCGTCCCGGGGCGCCGCCCCGCCAGCGCCACCGACCAGCCCGCACGCAGCAGCTCCACGGCGACCGCCCGCCCGATGCCGGAGCCGGCACCGGTCACCACCGCGATCCTCGACTGCCCGCCGGTCCCCTGCTTCTCAGTCTCCATGGCATTCATGGGCCCGCAGCGTAGGCGAGGGTCCGGCATACGGGACGAGACCGTCCGCCATCCGGGTCCGGGCGGCCCGACGCGCAGGTGACAATCGGCACTGTGTGCGAGCTGAGACCATAGGGGCGTAGCACTCGGAGAGGGAGGGGCACATGTCCGAGCAGGGGGCGTCGACGCCGCACGCGTCGACACCGCACATACAGCAGACGGCCGGACCGGAAGCGGAACCGGCCGTCGCCCGCACCGTTCCCCGTACCGGCCTGCTCGTCACCCTGATCCTCGGCGGCCTCACCGCGACGCCTCCGCTGGCGATGGACATGTACCTCCCCTCGCTCCCGGAGGTCACGAACTCCCTGCACGCTCCCGCGGCCACCGTTCAGCTCACGCTCACCGCCTGCCTGCTCGGCATGGCCCTCGGGCAGCTGGTGGCCGGCCCCATGAGCGACCGGTGGGGCCGCCGGCGCCCGCTGCTGATCGGCATGGTCGCCTACGTCGTCTCGACCGTCCTGTGCGCGTTCGCGCCGACCGTCGAACTGCTGGTCGCGTTCCGGCTCGCGCAGGGGCTGGCGGGCGCGGCGGGGATCGTCATCGCGCGCGCCGTGGTCCGCGACCTGTACGACGGCGTGGCCATGGCCCGCTTCTTCTCCACCCTCATGCTGATCGGCGGGGTCGCCCCGATCGTCGCGCCACTGATCGGCGGCCAGATCCTGCGGGTGACCGACTGGCGTGGCGTGTTCGTGGTCCTCACGGTGGTCGGGACGGTACTGACCGCGGCCGTGTGGGCGAAGCTGCCCGAGACCCTGCCGTCCGGTGAACGGCACGGCGGGGGAGTCGGCGAGGCCCTGCACTCGATGCGCCGTCTCCTCGCCGACCTGCCCTTCACCGGTTTCATGCTCGCGGGCGGATTCGCGTTCGCGGCACTCTTCGCCTACATATCGGCCTCCCCGTACGTGATCCAGGAGATCTACGGCGCCTCCCCGCAGACGTTCAGCCTGCTGTTCGGGCTGAACTCGGTCGGGCTGGTGGCCGTGGGCCAGATCAACGGAAAGCTGCTGGTCGGAAGGGTCCGACTGGACCGGGCGCTGGGCGCGGGCCTGCTCGTCGTCATCGCCGCCGCGACCGCCCTCCTGCTGATGTCCACCGGAGCCTTCGGCAAGGTCGGCCTGGCGCCCGTCGCCGCGGCCCTCTTCGTCCTGATGTCCGCGATGGGGGTGACCCTGCCCAACGCCCAGGCCCTCGCCCTGATGCGCACCAAGCACGCGGCCGGCTCGGCGTCCGCGCTGCTCGGCACCTCCTCGTTCCTCATCGGCGCGGTCGCCTCCCCGCTGGTCGGGATCGCCGGAGAGCACACCGCCGTCCCGATGGCCGTCGTCCAACTGGCCGCGGCGCTGGTGGCACTGGGCTGCTTCGTGGGAATGTGCCGACCCCACAGCGGATCTCACGACTCAGGTCGTACCAGCGTGGAAGGAGCGGGGAGCTGAGCGCACCGAGACTGCGCAGGGACAGTCCCGAGCGGGCCGGACTCGACCCCGGCGAACTCCACCACCTCGTCCAGGGGGTCCACGACCTCACCACCGGGGACCACCCCTGGGCCGCCGGCACCGTCGTCGTCGCCGGGCGCGGCCCGGTGATCGCCGTCGAGGCGGCGGCGGGGTGGGCCGTCAGATACTCGGCCTACGACCCCGACACGGACCGCGGTGTCGAACTTCCGCCCTCGGACCGGGTCCCGATGACCGTCGACACACCCGTCGACCTGGCCTCCCTCACCAAGCTGTTCACCGCGGTCGCCGCCGTGCAGCAGATCGAGCGGGGCACGCTCGGGATCGACGCGCGGGTCGGGGCGTACCTGCCCGAGTTCAGGGCGGCCGTGCGGCACGGGATCACCGTGCGGGAGCTGCTCACCCACACCTCCGGGCTGCGGCCCGAACTTCCGCTGTACGACTGCGCCGACGACACGGAGCGGCTGGAGCGGCTGCGGGCGGAGGTGCCGATCGGGGTGCGCGGCACGTACACGTACTCCGACCTCAACTTTCTGCTGCTCCAGTTCGTTCTGGAACGGGTTTCCGGGCGGACCCTGGACGTCCTGATCCATGACGGGATCACCCGTCCGCTGGGGATGCTGTCGACGGACTTCGGGCCCTGTCCGGGGGCGGCGGCGACGGAGGATCAGCGGCGGCCGTGGGCCAAGGTGGACCGGGGGATGGTGCGGGGCGTTGTCCACGACGAGAACGCCTGGGCGCTGGGGGGTATCGCGGGCCATGCGGGGTTGTTCTCGACGGCGCGTGACCTGGCGGTGTTCTGCCGGACGCTCCTCGCGGGCGGCTCCTACGGGCCCGCCCGCATCCTGGGCGCGGACTTCGTGGAGCTGCTGCTGACCCCGCCGGGGCTCGGCTTCGCCGTCGACCAGGCGTGGTTCATGGGGGAGCTGGCGGGGCGGGGGGCGGCTGGGCATACCGGGTTCACGGGGACGTCGGTGGTGCTGGATCCGGCGACGGACACGTTCTTGGTACTGCTGGCGAATGCGGTGCATCCGCGGCGGCGGGGGCCCGACAGCCGCCCGCGAGCGGCAGCGGCGACCCGCCTGGCACGGGCGGTCTACCGCAGCCCGTCCGGACCCTGATTTTCGCCCCCGCCGCCCCTTCCCGTCCCGACCCGGGGGCCAGCCCCCGGACCCCCGCTCCTCAAACGCCGGAGGGGCTGGATTTGGCTCAGCCATCTCAGCCCGTCCGGCGTTTGAGGACGAGGCCGTTCGGGCCGAAAGCGGGGGTCTGGGGGCGGCAGCCCCCAGGGGACGGGAATGGGTAGGGGCGGCGGGGGCGAAATAGAATCGGTGGGTGAATGACCCCGTAGCCCCGGCCGAAGTGCTGCGCCGCAGTCTGGCGGCCCTCCTCGACGGGCTCCCGCCCAAGCAGGCCGCCCAGGCCGTCGACCGCCTCATCGACAACTACCGCGGAGCCACCCCCACCGACGCCCCCATCCTCCGCGACCGCGCAGACGTGGCCGCCTACGCCGCCTACCGCATGCCGGCCACCTTCGAGGCGGTGCACCAGGCGCTGGAGGCCTTCGCCGACGCCGTCCCGGACTTCACCCCCGCCAGCCACACCGACCTCGGCGGCGGCACCGGCGCAGCCACCTGGGCCGTCACCGCCACCTGGGACGGCACCCGCCCCGTCACCGTCCTCGACTGGGCCGAACCCGCCCTCACCCTCGGCAAGGAGATCGCCGCAGCCAACCCCGCCCTGCACCAGGCCAGTTGGCGCCGCGCCCGTATCGGCGCCGACCTCACCCTCGACGCCACGGACCTCCTCACCGTCTCCTACGTCCTCAACGAACTCACCGCACCCGACCGCACCGCCCTCGTCGACGCCGCCGCGGCCGCCGCCCGGGCCGTCGTGATCGTCGAGGCCGGCACCCCCGCCGGGTACGCCCGCGTCATCGAGGCCCGCGACCGCCTGATCGCCGCCGGATTCCACATCGCCGCCCCCTGCCCGCACAGTGCCGGCTGCCCGATCGTCCCCGGCTCGGACTGGTGCCACTTCGCGGCAAGGGTCAGCCGTTCCTCCCTGCACCGCCAGGTCAAGGGCGGCTCCCTGCCGTACGAGGACGAGAAGTTCAGCTACGTCGCCGCCGCCCGCTTCCCGGTGGCCCCGGCGCCCAACCGTGTCGTACGCAAGCCCCAGATCCGCAAGGGCCAGGTGCTCCTGGACCTGTGCGAGACCGAACCGGCCCTCGGCCGCACCACGGTCACCAAACGCCACGGCGACCTCTACAAGGCGGCCCGGGACGCGGACTGGGGCGACCCCTGGCCGCCGTACACCGAGGAGTCGTAGCACCACGAGCCGGTACCGTCGGTCCATGGTCAAGAAGCCCGCCCCGGACGCCACCCGCCGCAGCGAGAGGTCCCGTCGCGCGATCTACGACGCCGCCCTCGCCCTGGTCGGTGAGGTCGGCTACCCGAGGACGACCGTCGAGGGCATCGCCGCCCGGGCCGGCGTCGGCAAGCAGACGATCTACCGGTGGTGGGGATCGAAGGCGGACGTGCTGCTGGAGGCGTTCCTCGACCTCAGCGCGCGGGCGGCGCGGGACGCGGGCCAGGAGCCGTACGTCATCCCGGACACCGGCGATGTCGCCGCCGACCTCAAGGCCGTACTGCGGGTCACCGTCGACCAGCTGAAGGACCCCCGGTTCGAGGTGCCGTCCCGGGCGCTGGCCGCCGAGGGCCTCGTCAACGAGCAGCTCGGCCGGGAGTTCGTGGCCAAGCTCCTCGAACCCTCGCTCCAGCTGTACGTCGACCGGCTGCGTTCCGCGCAGGAAGCCGGTCAGGTCCGGGCCGATGTCGACCCGCGCATCGCCCTGGAGCTGTTCGTCTCGCCCCTCGCCCAGCGCTGGCTCCAGCACACGGGACCGATCTCGTACGACTACACGGACACCCTCGTCGAGTACGCCCTGCACGGTCTTGCCCCTCGTACCCCGGATGTCCCTTCTGGTACCCCGGAGCGCGGCGCGGTGGGACCATAGGGCATGCTGTTGCGCACGACAGCGAGGCGAGGGTGATAGATGAGCGCGGAGTTGGGCGGCCGGAACGGCCGGCAGGGCAAACTCTCCCAGTGGCTGCGTGGCCGCCGCCCGAAGGAGACCGGCGCCGACGACGGCGGCCGTGAAGCCCTGCTGCTCGCCGCCGCCGGAGCGGGGCTGCCCCTCGCACCCGCCGCGCACCCCGCCCCCGGCTACCGCTGTTCCTGCGACCGCGTGGGCTGTCCCACCCCGGCCCGGCACCCGGTGTCCTTCGCCTGGCAGACGCAGTCCACCACCGACCGCGCCCAGATCGAGCGCTGGGCCCGCCACCAGCCGCAGGCCAACTTCATCACCGCGACCGGCATGGTGCACGACGTCCTCGACATGCCCCTGGAGGCGGGCCGGGAGGCCCTGGAGCGGCTGCTCGCGTCAGGCATCGAGGTGGGCCCCGTCGCCGAGAGCGACGACGGACGCCTGCTGTTCTTCACCCTCACCCGCGGCACCCCCGAGGACGAGGACGAGTGGTGGCCGTGCGAGCTGGACTGCCACCCCGAGACGATGGACGAGCATCCGGGGCTGCGGTGGCACTGCCGCGGCTCCTACGTCCTCGTACCGCCCGCCCGGCTGCCCGGCGACCAGAGCGTGCACTGGGTACGGGGCCTTGAGCACCCGCTGCCGGATCCGCTGAGCCTGCTCGAGATCCTCACGGACGCGGGTGCCCGGTATGCCGGCGAGGAGCCCGACCACGCGGGTGCGGCCTGGCCCCTGCGCCACTGAGAGCGCCTCAGGTTCAGTACCGGCTCTAGGACCCCTGGGCTGACGTCAGGCCTTCCAGCCGGGACAGGACCGACACCTGGTCGCCGCCGGTGCCCCGCTTCGGGTCCAAAGCCACCCCGTTGGACATGTACTCCAGCGTCAGTGACTGCTTGATCTCGCCGGTCGTCAGTGCCTTCACGCTCGCGGTCTGCGCGGGGATCGAGGTGCCCGTGGCGGCGGTCTGCTTCTCGTAGCGGCGGTTGGTGAAGAACACCAGCGCGCCGCCGTCCTCCGTGCGCAGCGCCAGCGGGGCGTAGCTTCCGCTGATCAGGGGCTCGTCGATGAACTGCGTGACCAGGCCCGGCTTCTTCTCCTGCTTCTTGCGCTTCGCGCGCCACTGGTCGGTGTGCGCACCCGGAGCGAAGACCTTCCCGCCGTTCTTGAGGTAGGCCGCGTAGTCCTTGCTCAAGTCCTCGGGCGGGACGGCGAGTTCGGTGGAGTTCGCCGGTACGGCCTCGGCCCAGCCGGCCGCGTCCTTCTTCACCTTCGGGAGCGTGCCCGGGCGGATCAGCGTCAGATACGCCACCTTCCACGGGCGGCCCAGACCGTCGCGGTGGAACACCAGCAGCCAGTGCAGGTTGCCGCCCTTGTTGCCCTGCGCCTCCGCGAGGAACCAGCGGGGCCAGCCCGCCTTCTTGGGGATCGTGTACGTCACGTCGGTCAGCTTCAGCGGGGTGTGCGCCGGATTGCCGGCCGGGCTGAGCGTGTGACCGGCCTTGAGGCGGGCCGCGTCGATGTCGCCCAGGGCGCCGGTGACATGGTCGGCGTCGAGCGAACTGTCGTACGCCTTGTCCGCCTTGTTGTACGCGGACGTGAACTGTTCGAGCGCCTTGGCCGCCTCGGCGCGGGTGGAGGAGGGGAGCACCTCGCGCTCCCCGTGCACCACCACACAACCGCTCGCCGTCAACGACAAAGCGGTCACCGAGGCCGCAATCAGTGCGAGTCGCTCAAGCCTGCGGAGCCTTCGAGGGCCGCGATCCCTGCTCATCAGGTGTCTTCACCTTCCCCTTCCCGGAGGCGAACCCTACCGGGGCGAAGAACAGCGCGAGCGTCGGGATCAGGTACAGCAGCCACACCGTGACCTGAAGGACGGTCGGGTCCGGCTGGAAGTTGAAGACGCCCTTGAGGAGGGTGCCGTACCAACTGTCCGGCGGGATGGTGTCGCTGATGTCGAACGCGAGGTGCGTCAGGCCGGGGATCCAGTCGGCCTCCTGAAGGTCGTGGAAGCCGTACGCGAGCACGCCCGCGGCCACCACGACCAGCATGCCGCCGGTCCACGTGAAGAACTTCGCGAGGTTGATCCTCAGGGCGCCGCGGTAGAACAGCCAGCCCAGGAGGACCGCCGTCGCCAGGCCCAGCGCCACGCCGATCAGGGGGCGCGGGGTGCCGTCGCTGGCCGCGTGGACCGAGGCCCACACGAACAGGGCGGTCTCCAGGCCCTCACGGCCGACGGCGAGGAACGCGGTGGCGACCAGCGCGCCCGTGCCCATGGCGAGGGCCGCGTCCAGCTTGCCGTGCAGCTCCGACTTCAGATGCCGGGCGGTGCGCCGCATCCAGAAGACCATCCAGGTCACCAGGCCGACGGCGACGACGGAGAGCGAGCCGCCGAGGGCCTCCTGCGCCTGGAACGTCAGCTCCTGGGAGCCGAATTCGAGGATGCAGCCGAACCCCATCGCGATCAGCACGGCGATGGAGATGCCGATCCAGATGGGCCGGATGGCGTCCCGGCGGCCCGTCTTGACCAGGTAGGCGATCAGGATGCAGACGACCAGGCTGGCTTCGAGTCCCTCGCGCAGACCGATCAGGTAGTTCGAGAACACGGCTCACGCCTCCTTGGAGAACAGCGTGCTGCCCCACCAGTCGTCCTTGTCGCGGACACCGGGCGGAACCGCGAACACCGCCGAACCCACGTGCTGGATGTACTCGTTGAGGGCGTCCTTCGCCGACAGGTTGCGCTGCAACGGGATGAACCCCTTGCGCACGTCGCGCTGGTAGGCGAGGAAGAACAGGCCCGCGTCCAGCCGGCCGAGACCGTCGGTGCCGTCGGTGAAGGAGTAGCCGCGGCGCAGGATCGTGATCCCGTTGTTGGAGTCGGGGTGCGCGAGCCGGACGTGCGCGTCGGGCTTCATGGCCTTCAGGAACGGCTTGTCGTGCTCCTTGGCCTTGCCGACCGGAGCGCCCTCGCCCTTGTCGCGGCCGAAGACGTCCTCCTGCTCCTGGAGCGAGGTACGGTCCCAGGTCTCGATGTGCATGCGGATGCGCCGGGCGACGAGATACGAGCCGCCGGTCATCCAGTCGGGACCGTCCTTCTCGCCGACCCACACGAACTTCTTCAGACGGTCCGTCTCGGTGCCCGCGATGTTGCGGGTGCCGTCCTTGAAGCCCATCAGGTTGCGCGGGGTCTGCGCGTCCGGGGTCGTCGAGGAGGTCTTGCCGAAGCCGAGCTGCGACCAGCGGATGTTGACCTTGCCGAAGCCGATCCGGGCCAGGTTGCGGATCGCGTGCACGGCGACCTGCGGGTCGTCCGCGCAGGCCTGGATGCACAGGTCGCCGCCGGTGCGGTTCCTGTCGAGGTTCTCGCCCGGGAACTGCGGCAGGTCCACCAGCGCCTGAGGCCGGTGGTCCTTCAGCCCGAACTTGTCGAACAGCGAAGGCCCGAAGCCGATCGTCAGCGTCAGCCGCGAGGGCTTGAGGCCCAGCGCCTCACCGGTGTCGTCCGGCGGGGCCTCGGCGAGACCGCCGTAGGCGCCCTCGCCGACCGCCTTGCCCGCCGTCATCCGGCGCGCCGCCTCGGTCCAGTCCTTCAGCATCTGCACGAACTCGGCGCGGTCGTCCGTCTGTACGTCGAACGCGGCGAAGTGCAGCCTGTCCTGCACGGGTGTGGCGATGCCGGCCTGGTTCACGCCGTGGAAGGCGACCGCGGCTCCGGCCTCGGCGGCGGTGGGATCCACGTCGTTGCCGACGCGGGTCATCGCGACCGCACCGCCGGCCGCGGCGGCACCGAGCGCGAGCCCCGCCCCGCCCCAGCCGATCAGCGAACGGCGGGAGGGGGCCTTGGAGTTGGCGTCTTCCGCGGTGGTGGCGGCTTTCTGGGTGTCCGTCATGGTGTTGTCCGTCCCCTGCTTCACTTCACGACGGCGGCGGCGAGCTTGGACAGCGGCTCGGCGAGCGCGTTGACCGCGTCCGAGAGCTCCTTGCGCTGCTCCTCGGTGACCTTGTCGTACGACACGAAGCCGTCGGAGGTCTTGTCGGTGCGGTACTTGTCGAGCAGCGTGTTCAGCGCGGCGAACTGCTTGTCGAGCTCGGCGGTCAGCGTCTTGTCATTGGCCTGGGCAACCGGCTTGAGCAGCTCGTACGCCTTCTGCGCGCCCTCCACGTTGGCCTTGAAGTCGCTCAGGTCGGTGTGCGAGTAGCGGTCCTCCTCGCCGGTGACCTTGCCGGTGGCGACCTCGTCCAGCAGCTCCTTGGCGCCGTTGGCCATGGAGGTCGGGGTGATCACGGCCTTGCCGACCCGCTGCTGCCAGTCCTTCAGGTCCTTGACCAGCTGGTCGGCGAGGGTCTTCTGTTCGGCGCCGATCTTCTTGTCCTGCCACAGCGCCTTCTCCAGCGCGTGCCAGCCCGTCCACTTCTGGCCCTTCTCCAGGCCGTCGGCGCGGGTGTCGGTCTTCGGGTCGATGTCACCGAAGGACTCGGCGATCGGCTCGGTGCGCTCCCAGCCGACGCGGGAGGGGGCGTAGGCGTCCTGGGCGGCCTTCAGGTCACCGGCCTTGATCGCCTTGGCGAAGACCTCCACCTTCGGGAGCGTCGCGTCGGCCTGCTCCTGCGCGTACTCGCGGTAGTCGGCAACGGCCTTGTCCAGCTTGGGGTTGCGCTTGGCGGCGGCGCCGGAGCCGGTGGCCTGGACGGTCTGTCGGATGCCCTTGCCCTTCATACCGGGCTTGCAGGCGATCGTGTACTCGCCGGCCTTCACCTCGGCGGTGACCGTCTGCTTGGTGCCGGTGCCGATGTTCTCGCGCTCGGTGACGATGCGGTCGTCGGGGAAGAGGACGTAGACCTCGGTGACCTTGGAGCCCTTGTTCTCGACGGTGAGCTCGATGTGCCCGGCCGGGAACTCCTTCTTCGACACCTCGCACTTGCTGTCCGTCGCGGTCACCTTGATGGCGCCCTTGGCGTCCCCGCTGCCTTTCTCGGCGCAGCCGGTGACTGCGGTCAGGGCGGCCGCGGTGGCGACGGCGGTGACGACGGAGAGTCTGGCGGCTCGCATGCAGGCTCCTGAGGCTGGCGAAAAATCGCGTGTCGAGCCTCACGCAGGAATGGTGAGGCTCGCCTAACTTATCTAAGGCTTGCCTGTGTGATGCCCGCCCATGCGGTGATTCAGCTCTCATGGACGCTGTATGGGCACGGCACGATCACGGTGGCTCAAAACACACCCCAAGGGATGGTCAAGGAAGCGTCAAGGAATCTGCCTCAAAGCCTGCTCAGCGGAGCCCCCGTCAGGCGCCCGCCGGTAGCCGCGACAACGCCGGCGCACGGAATCGTGCCCGGTGCGCACAGGCGGCGCCGAGCCCCGGCCCGTGCAACGCGACCGCGAGCGCATCCCCTTGACGCGCCCAGTGTTTCAATTTCCCCGTGACCGACTACGACGTGCTGCGTGTCTTCTGCGCCCCGAACGGCGGCTACGGCAACGAACTCGGTGTCGTCCGCGAGGGATCCGTCATGCCCGACCGGGCGGAGCGACAGGCGTTCGCCGCGAAGCTGGGGTTCAGCGAGACCGTGTTCGTCGACGACCCCGAGCGCGGAGTCATCGACATCTACACCCCGACCCTGCGCCTGCCCTTCGCCGGCCACCCCTGCGTCGGCGCGGCCTGGCTCCTCGACGTGGACGAACTGGTCACCCCGGCAGGGCTGGTCGGGGCGCGCCAGGACGGGGAGTTCAGCTGGATCGAGGCCCGCGCGGAGTGGGCCCCGCCGCGCACCCTGCGCCAGTACGCCACGGCCGCCGAGGTCGACGCCCTGCCGGTCCCGCCGAAGGGGGAGTGGATCTACGCCTGGGCGTGGGAGGACGAGTCCGCGGGGCGGGTCCGTGCGCGTGGGTTTCCCGGCCGGGACGACGGCATCGACGAGGACGAGGCCACCGGGGCGGCCGCCCTGTTGCTCACGGATCGGCTGGGGCGGGCGCTCAACATCACTCAGGGGGCGGGGTCGCAGATCCTCACGGCTCCCCAGCCGTACGGGTGGGTGGAGATCGGCGGGCGGGTGTATCTGGAGCGCCAGCCCGAACGCTAGGGACCGGCCCCTATGCGCTCAGCGGGAACTCCTCGCCCAGCGCCCGGAACACCGCAGTGTTCAAGGCGAACGCCCGCTTGCACTCGGCGACGATCCGCTGCTTCTCCAGGTCGTCCGCCCGGATCCCGTCCAGCAGTACCCGGTAACCCCTCTTGAACGCGGCCGGGTTGGCGATTCCCTCGAACACGTAGAACCGCACCCCGTCGCCCTTCCGCGCGAACCCCCAGGTCTTCTCCGCCTTGTCCCGGATGATCTGTCCGCCGGAGAGGTCCCCCAGGTAGCGGGTGTAGTGGTGGGCGATGTAACCGCCGGGCCACTGCTCGGCGCACGCCCTCACCCGCGCCGCGTACGCCTTCGTCGCCGGCAGGGCGGACAGGGCCGTACGCCAGCCGGGACCCCGCAGATGTGCCAGGTCCCGCTCCAGCGCCGCCAGCCGGAACAGCTCCGGGCGGATGAAGGGGCCGGCCACCGGGTCGGCTGCCAGGCGCTCGGCTTCGCTCTCCAGGGCCTCGTAGACGAACCAGAGCTGCTCGGTGTAGCGCGCGTACGCCTCCACGCCCAGCCGTCCGCCCAGCAGGTCGCTCATGAACGTCGAGGTCTCCGCCTCCATGTGCTGCTCGTGGGACGCGGTGCGGATGACGGTCGAGAAGGAGTCCATGGGCCCCGTCTTTCAAGGTTGCCGACAGCCTGTCGGTAAAAGTGTACGAGAAAAGACCCGCCCCGGCAGCAGGGCGGGCCTTCGAAGATCGCAACGGGCTCGCTACGGCAGGGTGAGGATCTCCGCCCCCGACTCCGTCACCACCAGCGTGTGCTCGAACTGGGCCGTCCGCTTGCGGTCCTTGGTGACGACCGTCCAGCCGTCGTCCCACATGTCGTACTCGTGCGTCCCGAGCGTCAGCATCGGCTCGATCGTGAACGTCATCCCGGGCTGCATGACCGTCGTCGCGTGCGGGCTGTCGTAGTGCGGGATGATCAGGCCCGAGTGGAAGGACGAGTTGATGCCGTGGCCGGTGAAGTCGCGGACCACCCCGTAACCGAAGCGCTTGGCGTACGACTCGATCACCCGGCCGATGATGTTGATCTGGCGGCCCGGCTTGACGGCCTTGATCGCGCGGTTCAGGGACTCGCGCGTCCGCTCCACCAGCAGCCGCGACTCCTCGTCGACGTCACCCACCAGGTAGGTCGCGTTGTTGTCGCCGTGCACCCCACCGATGTACGCCGTCACGTCGAGGTTGACGATGTCGCCGTCGCGCAGCACCGTCGAGTCCGGAATGCCGTGGCAGATCACCTCGTTGACCGAGGTGCACAGGGACTTGGGGAAGCCGCGGTAGCCGAGCGTCGACGGGTAGGCGCCGTGGTCGCACATGTACTCGTGCGCCACCTTGTCCAGTTCGTCGGTGGTGACCCCCGGCGCGATGAGCTTCGCCGCTTCCTCCATCGCCCGCGCGGCGATCCGGCCGGCGACCCGCATCGCCTCGATCGTCTCGGGGGTCTGCACCTCCGGCCCGGTGTACGGCGTCGGAGCGGGCTTGCCGACGTACTCGGGACGGCGGATGTTTCCGGGTACGGAACGGGTGGGGGACAGCTCCCCTGGTACGAGCAGCGACTGGCCAGACATGCCAGTGAGTCTAACGAGCGGGCGTGGGGGAACATGTTCCTGGCGAGAGGAGCAGGTCATGCCCTTGTTCAAGAAGCGCACGGTCGGCAAGCCGGGCGAGTGGTACTACTGCCTGGAGCACAAGAAGGTCGAGGAGGGGCCGGAGTGCCCCGCCAAGGACCGTTTCGGGCCGTACGCCTCCCGTCAGGAGGCCGAGCACGCGATGCAGACGGCGCGCGAGCGCAACCTGGAGTGGGAGAACGACCCCAAGTGGCACGACGCCCCTGCCGGAACCCCTGACGACGACTGATCAGGCCTGCGCCGTGGCCTGCGCCGGTGCGGCTGCCGTCCGCTGGTCGCGCAGCCGCAGCGCGTGCTCGTTCGTGCGGACGTCGTACGTCATCAGCTTCGGCAGGCACAGGGCGAGCAGACCCACCGCGCCCGCGCACAGCAGGCCTCCGGACCAGACGGACGTCCGTACGCCCCACCAGGCGGCGAAACCGCCGGAGCGGACCTGGCCGACGGTCGGCCCGACCGAGTACGACAGCAGTTCGATCCCGGCGAGCCGGCCGCGCAGCTCGTCCGGGATCGTCTGGTTCCACATGGCCCCGCGGAAGATCCCGCTGACCATGTCGCAGCCGCCGGCCACGGTCAGGAACAGCAGCACCAGCCATACGTCGCCGACCACGCCGGCGCCCGCGATCGCGAGGCCCCACAGCGCGGCCGACAGCACCACCATCCGCCCGTGCCGGTGCACCCGTGAGGTCCAGCCGCCGGTCAGCCCCACCAGCATCGACCCGAACGGGACCGCCGCGTACATCAGGCCCAGCGCCCAGTTCGCGTCCAACTCGTCGGCGAGGAAGGGCAGTACCGCGAGCGGCATCGCGAGGAACATCGCGGCGAGGTCGACGGCGTAGGTGCCGAGGAGTTCCTTGCGGCTCCAGGCGTAACGGGCGCCCTCCGCGATGGCCCTCAGCGACGGCTTCGCGGCCTCGTGGGCGGCGGGGGAGGCGGCGATGCGCACGATGAGGAGCACGGAGACGGCGAAGGTCGCGAGGTCCGCGCCGTACGCCCAGCCGAGGCCCGCGTACGCCACGACCACGCCCGCGAGCGCCGGGCCCGCGACGCCGCCGACCGTCCAGCGCAGGGAGTTCAGGGCGGAGGCGGCGGGCATGTGCTCGTGGGCCACGATGCGTGGCCAGAGCGAGTCGATGGCCGGGCGCTGTACGGAGACGAGGGCGGAGGAGAGGGCGGCGACGACGTAGAGCGGCCATACGGCGGGGTGCGGGAGCAGGGCGTTGGCCAGCAGGGCCGCGCTGAGCAGGCCCTGGCCGGCCTCCGTCCACACGATCAGCTTCCGCTTGTCGAGTGCGTCGGCGAGGGCGCCGCCGTACAGGCCGAACACGAGGAGCGGCAGGAGTTCTACGGCGCCGATCGCGCCGACCGCGGCTGCGGAGCCGGTGAGCTCCTTGAGCTGCACCGGCAGGGCGACGAACGTCAGGAAGCTCCCGAAGTTCGAGACCGTTCCCGAGACCCACAGCCGTCGGAAGTCGGCGGAGGCCCGCCAGGGGGTGAGGTCGGGGAGTAGCGCGCGCAGCCAGGTCACGATGGGCCATGGTCGGCGGGAGCGGCCACCGCGAGCAACCGGTTTTCGCCCCCGCCGCCCCTACCCCTTCCCGTCCCCTGGGGGCTGCCGCCCCCAGACCCCCGCTTCGGCCTGAACGGCCTCGTCCTCAAACGCCGGACGGGCTGAAAGATCAAGCCCGCCCGGCAAAATCCAGCCCCTCCGGCGTTTGAGGAGCGGGG